>NZ_JBDGJV010000001.1:474893-889640 GCF_057656715.1 Neobacillus sp. Soil_C_43 | reverse complement strand
CAAGCGCCGAGGAGGCTCGCCGAAACGCCCACGGAAAGCGAAGAGCCTGGAGCGGAAATCAACAGGCAATTTTAACAGAGCAAAAAAATAGGGCGGTATTTTAATGATACAGTTTTTCGATCAGAATAGAAATAAAGTAGAACTTGATTTCAAACAAAAGGCCTTTGAAGAAGAGGCCAAACATGTACTGGTTATTTGCCAACAAGGGAACAAGTGGATTTTAACGAATCATAAAAAAAGGGGCTTAGAATTTCCTGGAGGAAAAGTAGAACCCTTTGAAACCCTTGAAGAAGCAGCAAGAAGAGAAACATTTGAAGAAACAGGAGCTATTCTGGGACAACTACAATTTGTTGCAGAGTACAAAGTGAGCGATCAAAGCAGTGCATTTGTTAAAGCGGTTTTTTGGGGACAAGTAAAAGAAATGGATAGGACAAACAACTATCATGAAACAAATGGGCCTGTCATGCTCGAGGGTAATGTATTGGAATTAAGAATGGGAAATCAGTTTAGTTTTATCATGAAGGATCAAGTCATTGAAGAATGTATCCGTCATATTAAGCAAAAACCAAAAGAATAGTGGAAGCTTCTTCGCAATCCACTACTCTTTAATTAGTTTCTTTTCAAGCAATTCAACCAGCTGATACATAATCGTGGCAACTACAGCTATAACTAAAAGTGATAAGAATACGAGTGTAAAATTAAATACTTGGAAACCGTAGATAATCATGTATCCAAGTCCACGGGAAGAAACAAGAAATTCACCAACAATAACACCTACCCAGGATAGACCGACATTTACTTTTAAAGTAGAAATCATCGTCGGAAAACTTGCAGGTAAAATGGCTTCCTTAAAGCACTGAAGGCGTGATGCCCCGAAAGTTTGCAATACTTTTAAGTAGTTGGGGTCCACCTCCTTAAAGGACGTATACACAACAATCGTGGTAATGATGATAGAGATGATTGCACCCATGGCAATAATAGAAGGGTACCCAGGGCTCAAGGCTACAATTAATATCGGGCCTAGTGCTACTTTTGGCATAGCATTTAAAATGACCAAATAGGGATCGAGGATCTTTTGTATCCTAGGTGACCACCAGAGGACGGCAGCCAGTACAACTCCCAATAGAGTTCCAATAATAAATCCACAAATGGTCTCTGTTAAGGTGACACCTAGATTGGATACGAGGGACCCATCTTTGATTTTATCTAAAAATAGGTGCCAAATTTTTGAGGGAGAACTAAAAATTAACGGATCAATCCACTGCTTCTGACTGGCTAGTTCCCAAGTAGAAAAAAAGGCGATAAAAATGACAGCCTGATAAAATCGGATCCATCTTTGTTCAATTTTTAAAGAATGAATGTACTTTTTATGGAGGAGTTCTACCTTATTCTTGTTCTGGTTCAAGGGATTCCAACTCCTTCCATATCATTTGAAAGATATCTGAATACAATTCATGATTCCTTGCTTCAAAGGGTGACAGCCTTTTTAACTCCTTAGGCATTTCAAACGTCTTGTGAATTCTTCCAGGACTTGGTGAGAGCAAATAGACACGATCACTCATTGCAATGGCTTCGCCAATATCATGGGTAACAAGAATGGCTGTTTTACCAAAGGTTTCTAAAGTTTGGGACACAAGATCCTCAAGTTTGAGTTTGGTTTGATAATCTAGGGCAGAAAAGGGTTCATCAAGCATAAGCAATTTGGGTTGTGTCGCTAGTGTCCGTACAAGAGCGACCCTTTGACGCATACCGCCAGATAATTGCTTAGGAAGTTGTTTTTCTACTCCGCTTAAGCCAATTTGGTTGAGTAAGTCTAGGGCGTTTTCTCTAGTTTCTTTAATTAATTGATTGGATAATTTCAATCCAATTAAAATATTTTCTTCTATCGTTTTCCAAGGAAACAGGTAATCCTGCTGTAGCATGTATCCAATCTCATTTTTAGATGTAGAAACGGGCTGACCTTCTAACAATATCGTTCCTTTTGTCGGTTTAAGTAAGCTGGATATGATCGATAGCAAGGTGGTTTTTCCACAGCCACTAGGGCCGAGGAGGGAGATAAATTCTCCTTCCTCAACTGTTAGTGAAATATCGGAGAGGGCCGTGGTGGCATTGGCTTTGGTAAAATATATGTGCTGGACATCTTGAACGGTTAAAAAACTCATGTGGACGGCCTCCCTTTCCTTTTATTTTTTGATTATTTTTGATGCGATTTCCGTATTTACTAGGGTTTTATGATCCACCTCTTTTGGAAGCTCACCGGCTTCGTTCATAATGTTTTGGAGATTGTTCCATTCTTCTTCGTCTAGGATAGGATCAGTGGCAAAGGAGCCTTGGCTCTTATAACGGTCAACAACGGTTTTCATAATCTCAAAATCTGTGTCAGGGAAGTATGGTTCGACAGCCTTAGCAATTTCTTCGGCACTGTGGGATTCTACCCATTGCTGTGCTTTGTAAATGGCTCTCGTGAATTTTTCAACAGTACTCTTATGTTCTTTCAAGTAGCTTTCTTTGGTCATGAATGTTGTATAAGGGACATGGCCAGATTCTTCACCGAAGGAAGCGACAATGTGACCTTTACCCTCTTTTTCAAAAATGCTCGCCGTTGGTTCAAATAGCTGAACGAACTCTCCTGTGCCAGAGGCAAAAGCATTAGCAATATTGGCAAAATCGATGTTTTGGATGAGATTTAAATCCTTTTGTGGATCAATTCCATGTTTTTTAAGAACAAACTCGCCAACCATCTGTGGCATGCCACCTTTGCGCTGTCCTAAGAAGGTTTTTCCTTTTAGTAGATCCCAAGAGAAATTGTCAATTTTGTCTCTTGAAACAAGGAAAGTGCCATCTGTCTGGGTAAGTTGGGCAAAATTGATTACTGGGTCATTAGCCCCTTGAGCGTAGACATAAATGGATGTTTCCGAGCCGACTAGTGCAATATCTGCCCCTCCAGAAAGTAAGGCCGTCATCGTCTTGTCACCGCCAGCTGTCGTTGCTAGTGTCACGTCTAAACCTTCCTCTTTGAAAAATCCTTTTGCTAAGGCCACATACTGAGGAGCGTAGAAAATGGAACGTGTCACCTCTGCAATACGCACCTTTTCTAGTTTCTTTGGTTCGTTCGAGGAATCATTATTACAAGCCGCTAATGAAATCATAAGTATACCGATAAGAAGAAAGGAGAAACTGAATCTTAACCATTTTTTCATACAAAAGAACCTCCTTATTTCCGTAAAAGAATCTGGGCTAATTGCCTAAGATATCGTATGAGGTTGAGAAAAATGTGTGAATGCCTAGGAACAAATAATTTTTAGGGAAGAATTGAAATGAACAATGACAATAATGGAAAAATACTTGAGAGCTACCGCTTTCCATCTCCAAATCCAAAAGTGGAATTAAGGGTGATTACCTACCAATCTGGTAGTTTACGCGTAAAAGGGATGCTGGCAGAGCCGATTGAAGAAGGATTATATGATGGACTGCTTTATTTACGTGGAGGAATAAAAAATGTGGGTAAAGTAAGGCCTGCCCGGATTGCTCAGTTTGCGGCTGAAGGTTTTATCGTTTTTGCACCTTTTTATCGTGGGAATCAGGGCGGTGAAGGGAATGAAGATTTTGCAGGGGAAGACCGGGAAGATGCTTTTTCTGCTTTTTCACTGTTACACTCACTACCTAGAGTCCGTCAAATCCATATATTTGGTTTTTCACGAGGCGGTGTTATGGCCCTGATGACTGGCATAAACTTTCCAGAGGCAGCATCCGTAGTCACCTGGGGTGGGGTTAGTGATATGTCATTAACTTATATGGAGCGGCTAGATTTACGAAAAATGATGAAACGAGTTATTGGTGGGACTCCTGAAAAATATCCTGAACGTTATCAGGAAAGGACTCCTCTTTACCAATTGGAACAACTTACGGCTCCAGTACTAATCATTCACGGTGTGAACGATCACAACGTCTCCGTTGAGCACTCCTATCGATTAGAGAGGCGGCTTAGGGTCTTAAACAAAGCAGTCGAATGTTGGTATTTTGATGAGTTTACACACTATTTTCCACCTGCAATAAATAGAAAAGTCGTGGAAGATGCCACAAAGTGGATGAAAAGGCAAGGCAAAAGATGATAAAATACAATTAATACAAGCAGAGGAGCGGATTGCTATGGGTATGCCCCTTGAGTTAAATACGATGATTGTAACAAAAGGTAGAGAGAAAAGGGTAGAGGAAAATCTTTTCGTAATGGAAAAAGAAGGCTATAGGCTCTATCCGATTGACATTCCCATTGATGTGAGAAAAACGATGGACAGCGATTCAAGCGGGACAGCTTTAATTAAAAAAGTGGAGTGGCAGCAGGGAAATACCACTATTACATATCAATTAGTTTCGTTAAACTCAACGAATTAAGCGGGTAAAAAGTTACCTGCTTTTTTTTATTTGAAAAAAGTGTAAGAAAAGATTGGAAGATACGTCTAATAAGTAGTTACTATCAATGGTAGACAGAGAAAGGGGGAATTTGGTTGGAACGGGCCCATCAAATAGAGAAATGGTTCATCGATTACGAAAAGGATGTCACAAATTATCTTGTTTATTATACCGGTACCACCGATGTCGAGGACTTGGTCCAAGAGACATTCTTGCGGGCGATTAGAGCTATAAACCGTTTTAAAAATGAATCCAGTCCCAAAACATGGCTGATCTCCATAGCGCGGAATACGGCTATTGATTTTTACCGAAAGAAGTCGGGCTGGAACAGATTGAAACAATTGATAAATCTCGAATCACCCAAACTTCAGGAACAAGGGGCTGAAGAGAAGGTCGTTAAAAAAATGGAATATACCCATTTATATGAGGCGATTAATGCGCTAAAACCCCACTATCGAGATATCATCCTACTTAGGGGAATTAGTGAGTTGTCTTCACAAGAAGCGGGGCAGGTTCTTGGGTGGTCAGAAAATAAAGTGAACGTAACGTTTTACCGAGCTGTCAAAAAACTAAATGAGCGACTTAAGGAGGGGGAGCAATTTGAGTCAATTATCGGATAAAGAACTACTTAAAGTGATGGCGGATTTCCCTAAACATGAGTTAAACACGAGGCAGAGGACAGAAATGTTAAAAGTTCTTGGTGAGTCTGGCAGTCGTAAACAGCGCAACCCTATTAATTTTCAAAGATTTGCTGCATTGGCTGCTGTGTTTGTCCTGATTCTAATTGCCCCGATTCTTTATTTTTCAAGTAGTAAGGAAAACGATGCTATTCGAACAGGTTCGAAAGGGGAAACGACTAAGCGTGTAGAGCAGGGAGATTTCTTTGCCCTGATGGATAAGAATGGTGCACATTATGTAGACAGCAATTTCGGCATTCCTAATAAAGTCAGTTTGTTGGCGCCAACGGAATGGATTGCGAAAGATAAGCGCTCTGTGTCAAAAATCATGATTTATTTATGGGGAGATTACGAGAAGGATTTTGCCAATAAACCACTTAAAGTAGATGCTGTCCATGTGAAAACAGGTGTAAAGGAACATCTAGCAACAACTGTGATATCTGGTGGCAAATATGGGTCTGATGGCCATGCCATGACAAGTTTTGAGCCATTTACTTTATCTGGTGTATACAACCTTACCTTTACTGCTGGAAATAAAAAGGTAGGTACATTCTCCATTTATGTGAAGGAACCTTATATTAAAATAGGGAATTCTACCTTAATGATATCCCAAGAAGATTTATACGCTGGTTTTTATGAGGATGCTGTGATTGAAGTTGAAGGTGACAATCTTCCAACTGAAATTGAACTAGAGTTATTTCAAATAGAAAATGCTGAAGTGACTACCTTTACATTTAAAGACAAAACAGACTACACAACAACTGACGGTAGAAAGGTTTCATTATATACAGGTGATTTTCAAATTAAAAAGAGCGGCAAATACCGATTTAGCGTGTTAAAACATTCGGAGGCTGTAGAAGTTAGAAAGCCCATATCAAATGAATGATATGGGCTTTTCCTATTTAGGCAATTGGACCGCCTTTTTCTTCAATTTCAACGGATACATCCGTGAATTTTCTGAAGTTTTCGCGGAACTTTGCTGCAAGTTCTTTTGCTTTCTTTTCATATGCATCTGAGTCTGACCAAGTTTTACTTGGCTGTAACACTTCATCAGGAACACCCGCAATATGAAGTGGAATATTTAATCCGAAGATTTCATCTTTCGTTGTCTCAACATGGTTTAATTCCCCTTCAAGTGCCGCTTGAATCATGGCTCTTGTGTAAGCGAGCTTCATTCTGCTTCCAACTCCATATTCTCCGCCAGTCCAGCCTGTATTCACAAGGAATACGTTCGCATTATGCTCAAGAATTTTTTCACCGAGCATATCCGCATAGCGAGTAGCAGGAAGTGGTAAAAATGGTGCACCAAAGCAGGTTGAGAACGTTGCCTCAGGAGAGGTTACACCACGTTCCGTGCCGGCAAGCTTAGACGTATACCCACTTAAAAAGTGATACATAGCCTGTTCTTTTGTTAATTTTGAGATAGGAGGTAACACCCCGAACGCGTCTGCTGTTAAGAAGACAATCGTATTCGGGTGCCCTGCAATACTTGGTTTGGCAATATTATCAATGGCATCGATTGGATATGCTGCCCTAGTATTCTCTGTTAACGTTCCGTCATCATAATCAGGGACCCGCGATTCTAGGTTAAGCGTTACATTTTCAAGAACAGTTCCAAACCGAATAGCATCAAATATTTGTGGTTCTTTTTCCCTGGAAAGATTAATGCATTTCGCATAGCACCCTCCCTCGATATTAAAGACACCGTTAGAGGACCAGCCGTGCTCATCATCACCAATCAAACGGCGATTTGGATCGGCGGATAAAGTAGTTTTCCCTGTTCCTGATAGACCAAAGAATAGAGCGACATCTCCCTCAATTCCTACATTCGCAGAACAGTGCATGGAGAAAATATTGTTTTCCGGTAATAAATAATTCATTACGGAAAAAATGGACTTTTTCATTTCACCTGCATATTCAGTTCCACCGATGAGAACAATGCGGCGTTCAAATGAGATGATGATAAAGGTTTCTGAATTGGTTCCGTCGACCTTAGGATCTGCCTTAAAATTAGGTGCTGAAATCACCGTAAATCCTGGGTCATGTGAAAGCAGTTCATCCTCTGATGGACGTATAAATAGTTGATGAACAAAAAGATTGTGCCAGGCAAATTCATTCACTACTTGAATAGGTAAGCGGGATTTTTTATCTGCTCCTGCAAATCCTTTAAAAACAAAAATATCTTCTTGTTGTTTTAAATAATTTAGGACTTTTTGATAAAGTTTCGTAAATATTTCTTCAGATATAGGTTGATTCAACGAACCCCAAGCAATCTTATCCTTTGTGGACTCTTCCATCACAACGAATTTATCTTGAGGTGAGCGGCCTGTATATTTACCAGTTGAAACGCTTACAGCGCCAGTCGAAGTTAAAGAACCTTCGTTACGACATAAGATCTTTTCTACTAACTGGGGAACTGATAATTGCACGTGGACATTACTTTCTGATAACATTTGTTTTAAGTCATTGGGAATATGAACAGAATTCATCTACTGCAACCTTCCTTTTTCCATGTTTTTAATGGTAATAATTTAATAAAAAGTATAACACATTTATTCAAATAATCTATACTAATTAATGAAAAATAGGTTGTATGGATTAAATTTAAATTTCTTGAAAAATGCATTGACATTGTTCGACAGTGTAGGTTATTATTTACCCTTGAACGGATACTCTCTTATCCCGAGCTGGTGGAGGGACAGGCCCAATGAAACCCAGCAACCTGCAAACGAAAGCAAGATAGTAGTAGGTTTTCTTCTATTATTATTTTCGGGCAAAGGTGCTAAACCTGAAGCAAGGCCTAGCCTTGAACGATAAGAGTGAAAGGCGCGCAAAACTTTTGCTATCAACCTTTCCTCAGAGATGGAAAGGTTTTTTGTTTGCAAATGATTTCGTGCTATATAATCGCTTCTATTTATTCCATCGTTAGAATTTTCTATGGGGTTATTGCAGAATATTGTTTAATTAATAAAAACCCTGTATTTATTTCATACTACTAAGGGAATGAGTTCCGTATCAATCCGAGGTTAAACGGCAAGGTCATTACATACCCACACAGATAACCTCACTTATCTCACTATATAGGAGGAATTCAGATGTCAACAAAACGTCGTTTGTTCACTTCTGAATCAGTAACTGAAGGTCATCCCGATAAGATCTGTGACCAAATTTCTGATTCCATTTTAGATGCTATTTTAGCAAAAGATGCTAATGCACGTGTTGCTGCTGAAACTTCAGTTACAACTGGTTTAGTTTTGGTTGCTGGCGAGATTACTACTTCAACTTACGTGGACATTCCAAAAATTGTTCGTGAAACAATTAAAAGCATTGGTTACAATCGTGCAAAATACGGATTTGACTCCGAAACATGTGCAGTTTTAACTTCTATCGATGAACAGTCTCCTGACATCGCGATGGGTGTTGACCAAGCGCTTGAAGCTCGTGAAGGCCAAATGTCAGATGAGCAAATTGAAGCAATTGGTGCAGGCGACCAAGGTTTAATGTTTGGTTTCGCATGTAATGAAACAAAGGAGCTTATGCCGCTTCCAATTTCCCTTGCGCACAAGCTTGCACGCCGTTTAACAGAAGTTCGTAAAGAAGAGCTCCTTCCTTACCTACGTCCGGATGGAAAGACACAAGTAACAGTTGAATATGATGAGAACGATAAACCAGTTCGTATTGATACAATCGTTATTTCTACTCAACACCACCCTGAAGTTACATTAGAACAGATTCAACGTAATCTGAAAGAGTATGTGATCAATCCGGTTGTTCCACAAGAATTAATCGATGAAAATACAAAATACTTCATTAACCCAACAGGCCGTTTCGTTATCGGCGGACCTCAAGGGGATGCTGGTTTAACAGGACGTAAAATCATTGTTGATACTTACGGTGGCTATGCACGTCACGGCGGTGGCGCATTCTCTGGTAAGGATCCTACAAAGGTTGACCGTTCTGCCGCTTATGCAGCACGTTATGTAGCAAAGAATATTGTTGCTGCAGGACTTGCTGAGAAGTGTGAAGTTCAACTTGCTTACGCAATCGGTGTAGCAAGACCGGTTTCCATTTCTGTTGATACGTTTGGCACTGGCAAAGTAAGTGAAGATGTATTAGTTGATTTAGTAGAACAAAACTTTGATCTACGCCCAGCTGGTATCATTAACATGTTGAACCTTCGCCGTCCTATCTACAAGCAGACAGCAGCTTACGGACATTTTGGCCGTACAGATGTGGATCTTCCTTGGGAGCGTACAGACAAAGCAGACACATTAAAAGAACAAGCAGCAAATCACTAAAAATCATTCGCCCTCAAGCGAATACCCTAATAGAAGGGAGTTGCATTTTAAATGTAACTCTCTTTTTCTTTTTTCGTCTAAATGGTTGGTACGTAATTGATTATTGGAATAAAATGTTTAAGTAGGTCTAAAGAAGTGAAAAATGATGGTATGAAAATTACCTATAAGTTCACAGTGTTATTTTAATAAAAAAGTGGTAGTATTATAGAGATGTTTTTTAGGCTGTGTTAAAGAACAGTGTTGATTTTTACACCCTGTTGATTGGAGCGGAAGGCACGAAGACTCCTGTGGGAGTATGGTTCAGGGGAGACCCCGCAGGCGCTAGCGCCGAGGAGGCTCGCCGAAACACCCACGAACCGCTTGTGCCTGGAGCGGAAATCAACAGTCAAGTTTAAGAGCCTTTTATAAAAGAAATGTTTAATTTAGATTGGAGTAGGTGAGGTACATAATGTGTGGTTTTATCGGTTGTGTACACGACAAAACACAAAACTTTAGTGATGAACAAAAACAACTATTTAAAAATATGAACGATATCATTACCCATCGTGGACCAGATGATGATGGTTTTTATTATGACGAACATATTCAATTTGGATTTCGCCGCTTAAGTATTATTGATATTGAGAGTGGACATCAGCCATTAACATATGAAAACGAACGTTACTGGATTATTTTTAATGGTGAAGTCTATAACTATGTCGAGCTTCGTGAGGAATTGGTAAAAGAAGGCCTTTCGTTTGCAACGAGCTCTGATACTGAGGTTATTATTGCCTTATACAGTCATTTAAAAGAGAAAGCAGTGGAAAAGCTGCGTGGAATGTTTGCTTTTGTCATTTGGGATAAACAAGAGCAAAGATTATTTGGTGCCCGTGATCCGTTCGGTATCAAACCATTCTTTTATTTAGAAGACGGTGAGAAGACCTTCTTTGCTTCAGAAAAGAAAAGTATCTTGCTTGCACTTGAAAATGATGTTTTAGACTATGATTCTCTTCAGCATTATTTAACGTATCAATTTGTTCCTGAACCCAATACCTTGTCAGAAGGGATTAAAAAGCTTGAGCCTGGTCATTATTTCACAAAAAAAATTGGCTCACCAATGGAAATCAAGCGCTATTGGAAGGCACATTTTAGTCCTGTTCAAAAATCTGAGAGTGACTTTACAAAAGAAATTCGTGATATTTTATTCGATTCAGTCGAAAAGCATATGCGTAGTGATGTACCAGTAGGTTCCTTCCTATCTGGTGGAATCGATTCGTCTATAATTGCTTCTATTGCGAAAGAGTTTCATCCTGCCATCAAAACCTTCTCTGTTGGTTTTGAACACAATGGCTTCAGTGAAATTGATGTGGCAAAAGAAACAGCGGAGAAACTGGGTGTAGAAAATATCAGCTATGTGATTACTCCTGATGAATATATGAATGAAATTCCAAAAATTATGTGGCATATGGATGACCCCCTAGCTGATCCTGCCTGCGTACCACTTTACTTTGTTGCTCGCGAAGCTAGAAAACACGTAACCGTTGTTCTCTCAGGTGAGGGCGCTGATGAATTATTTGGCGGCTATAACATCTACCGTGAGCCACAAGATTTAGAGATTTTTAACAAAATTCCTCGAGTAGGGAAAGTCCTTCTCAAAGGAATTGCCAATATGATGCCAGAAGGAACTAAAGGAAAGAGCTTCATTGAGCGTGGTGTAACTCCTATGGAAGAGCGTTACATCGGAAATGCCAAGATGTTCACCGAAGAAGAAAAACGTGATTTATTGAATGTGTACCATGAAGGACTAAAGTATACAGACATTACTAATCCTCTTTATGCGGAATCGAGAGGCTATGATCCAGTGGATCGAATGCAGTATATTGATATCCATACATGGATGCGCGGCGATATTCTTCTAAAAGCGGACAAAATGACTATGGCTCATTCGTTAGAGCTTCGTGTCCCTTTCTTAGATAAGGCCGTTTTTGAAGTGGCATCTAAAATTCCGACAAGCTTGAAAACTGCTAATGGCACAACGAAGTATATCTTGCGCAAGGCAGCTGAAGGTGTTGTTCCAGAGCATGTTCTTAACCGTAAGAAGCTTGGATTCCCTGTTCCAATTCGTCATTGGCTAAAAAATGAGATGAACGATTGGGCGAAAAAAATAATCCGTGAAAGTAATACGGATCATTTAATCAATAAAACGTATGTATTGCAATTGCTTGAAGACCACTGTCAAGGTAAGGCGGACAACAGCCGTAAGATTTGGACGGTTCTTATGTTCATGGTGTGGCATCAAGTGTACGTTGAAGATGTTTATTCTTTTCAACGTGACTTTGCACAGAAAAAAGTATTAGAATCACTAAAACATTAATATTTAGAGGCTGACTCTTGAGCATCGAGTCAGCCTCTTTTTATTTTTAGGCTCTGTTAAACTTGCCTGTTGATTTCCGCTCCAGGCACTTCGCTTTCCGTGGGTGTTTCGGCGAGCCTCCTCGGCGCTTGCGCCTGCGGGGTCTCCCCTGAACCATACTCCCACAGGAGTCTTCGTGCCTTCCGCTCCAATCAACAGGGTGTAAATATCAACACTGTTCTTTAACGCAGCCTATTTTTAAAATTTATGATTGAAGTGACTTATAATATTGGGCCTTTTCTGCATATTCTGTATAGATTCTTGTCATATCTTTTATATCTTCTTCTGTTAATTCTCTAATAACTTTTGCTGGTCTGCCAAATGCTAAGGTATTAGGTGGAATTATTTTACCTTGAGGAACAAGGCTGCCTGCACCTATAAAGGCACCTTCACCAATTTCCGCTTGATCGAGGATAATGGAGCCCATGCCAATTAAAGCTCGTTTTCTAATGATGCAGCTGTGAAGGATGACCTGATGACCGATGGTTACCTCATCTTCTAAAATTAGCGGGTTATTAGGGCTTTGGTGTAAGATAGAGTTATCTTGGATATTTACCTTATTACCAATTCGGGTGGGGGCAACATCCCCTCTAATCACTGAGTTAAACCAAACACTGGACTGCTCACCAATTTCAACATCACCAGTTATCGTTACATAATCGGCAATAAACGCGCTTTCAGCAATTAATGGATATTTATCTTTATAAGGGTAAATCATTCTGTTCGCTCCTTTTACAATGATATCTCTATTGTAGCGAATGCTCGAACAGAAATTCAAAAAATTCATCTTTTTTAATGACTATAGTAAAATAAACTTTTCAACAAATAGCAATTACATTTTTCTAGGGGGAAAATATATGTGGAAATGGGAAGCGGAAGGGGAGGCAAAAGCAGTCATCGTGATGGTTCATGGTGCAATGGAACATCACGGGCGATATGGCTGGCTGATTGAAATGTGGCGTTCATCGGGCTTTCATGTAATTATGGCCGATCTTCCCGGTCAGGGTATGACAACGAGGGCGAACCGTGGCCATATCGATTCCTTCGACGAATACATTTATGAGGTAAAGGATTGGATTCAGGCGGCTTACCGATATGATTTACCTGTATTTTTATTAGGACATAGTATGGGGGGATTAATTTCTATCCGTTTATTACAGGAAGAAAAGCTAAACATTGCTGGTGTCATTTTGTCATCACCATGTTTGGGCCTGGTTAAATCCCCATCTAAAGTTTTAGACATTCTATCTTACGGTTTGAATGTAGTATTCCCGTCTTTACGGATGAATTCAGGCTTAACCGTTCAAATGGCGACTAGAAATGAAGATGTTCGTGAAGCGGATTCCAATGATACCCTATACGTTACAAAAGTCTCTGTCAGATGGTATAGAGAGTTAGTTGCTGCCATGAAGCAGGCATTCTTGACTATGGATCAAACACAGGATATTCCCATGCTGGTGATGCAGGGTGGGGATGACTTGATTGTCAATAAGGCAACCGTTAAGGAATGGTTTAACCACGCCCCATTATCTGAAAAAAGATTTAAGGAATGGCCAAAATGCTATCATGAAATCTTTAATGAGCCAGAGCGGGAAGAAGTATTTGAATATGCCAAGGATTTTGTAAACAGTCAACTAAAAGCAATTGGCTATATCGTATAGAAAGGTGGATGTTTTTTCATGATGCCAATCACCCTCATGTCCAGGGTTTATCGCAAAGTACTTCCAGCAGTCCATCAAGAATTGGCCTATTGGAAAAGCCGAGCTGAGAAAATCCCGAATCCTGAACTAAGGACACAGGCCCTGGCAAGTATAGAGCATAAAACCTTCCACTGTGAAGGAGGAGCTATCCTTGCTCTAACTGCCAAAGAAGAATATAAAAAAGCAATAAAATTCATTGTGGCCTACCAAACGATTAGTGATTATTTAGATAATCTTTGTGACCGAAGTACGTCTCTTGATCCTATCGATTTTGCTGCCCTTCATGAGTCCATGTCAGATGCGCTGGTTTTACACGCTGAGGATAAAAACTACTACCGGTTCCGTGAAGACCAAGACGACGATAATTATTTGCATGATTTATCGGAAACCTGCCGTTCAGTATTACGGGAATTAAAACATTACGACAAGATCAAGGATTATCTACTTGAACTATGTCAGTATTATTGCGACCTACAAATAAATAAACATGTGGTTCAGGATGAACGTGTTCCACGCCTAGAAAAATGGTTTCATCATTACCAACAGCAACTTCCTGAAATGGAATGGTATGAATTCTCGGCATGTTCAGGTTCTACATTGGGGATCTTTTGTTTAGTCTCCTATGCCATGCGCGACGATTTTAAGACCAGCGATGCTGAGAACATTCGCAAAGGGTATTTCCCTTATATTCAAGGCTTACATATCTTGTTGGATTATTTTATTGATCAAGAAGAGGATATTGCCGGGGGTGACCTGAATTTTTGTGCTTACTATGAAAATCAGGAAACACTGTTTAATCGTTTAAACCATTTTGTTGTGGAAGCTGATAGGCACACAGAGTTTCTCCCTCATAAAAAATTCCACCAGCTAATCAATCGTGGTCTGCTAGGGATCTATTTATCAGATGAGAAAGTACGAAAGCAAAAAAATGTCCGTAAGCTGGCAAGAGGAATGATTAAATCTGGTGGGTGGGTTAGTTATTTCTTTTATTTTAATGGACTTGCCTATCGGTCGATTCAAAAATCTGTACCATCCTTTGTGATGAGATTGATGACAAAATAAAGAGGCGACTTTTGAGTCAGCCTCTTTAGCGTTTTTCAATAGCCACAATAAATGGCGGGTTATTTTGCTGATTGATGAATTGGTATTGGAGGACATGCGCCTTTTTTTGATCTAATTGCTGGCAGTAATGGAGCAAGGAATCCCGTTCTATTGCTCCTTCCACATGACCATGGTAAATAACAAGTACAATGATGCCTTCTGGAGTCATCATTTCTAATAATTGCTCAATTGCTGAAATGGTTGTTTCAGGACGGGTTACAATGGATTTATCGCTTCCTGGTAAATAGCCTAGGTTAAAAATAGCTCCAGTAACCTTACCATGATGGATAGTTGGGATGAGTCGGGAAATATTCTCATGACCTTCGTGAAAAAGCTCTACTCGTTCGGAAAGACCATGCTGTTGTATGCGATCTTTACTCGCAGCAATCGCCTCTTCCTGTACATCAAACCCGTACACTTTTCCACTATCTCCAACTAGACCTGCTAAAAAAACGGTATCATGGCCATTACCTAATGTGGCATCTATCACGATATCACCAGGTTTTACAGCTTTTTTAAGTAAGTTTCTGGCAAAAGGTAAAATACGATCCATCTTCATATTTTATTCCTCCGCCTGCCCGTGATAATACTTTCCTTGCCAGCTATCTCTCTTTTTTAACTCCGCATCAATGCTATTTAACACTTCCCACTTATTCACGCTCCACATTGGACCCACCATTAAGTCAATCGGACCGTCACCTGTGATACGGTGAACAATCATTTCCGGCGGTAAAATCTCCAATTGGTCACATACTAATTTTATATAATCTTCCTTGGAAAGAAACTCGAGCATTCCTTTTTCGTATTGCTTAACCATTGGTGTGCCTTTTAAAAGGTGAAGCAAGTGGATCTTAATCCCTTGTACATCAAGTTTTGCAACTTCACGTGCCGTTTCCATCATCATGTCATACGATTCAAGCGGCAGTCCATTTATAATATGGGAACAAATACGAATCCCGTGCTTCCTTAATTTATTAACGCCATCGATATAACATTGGAAATCATGGGCTCGATTTATAAGAGATGCAGTTCGTTCATGGACCGTTTGTAAACCAAGCTCCACCCACAAATAGGTTCTTTGATTTAATTCCGCTAAATATTCTACTACATCATCCGGGAGACAATCTGGACGAGTGGCGATTGACAAGCCAACGACACCCTCCTGCTGTAGTACTCTTTCAAATTTTTCACGGAGAACGGCAACGGGTGCGTGGGTGTTAGTGTAAGCCTGAAAATAGGCCATATACTTGCCGTCTTTCCATTTAGTGTGCATTTTCTCTTTGATGTCAATGAACTGTTTCTCAAGGTCATCCGCACGGTTTCCAGCGAAATCACCAGATCCAGAAGCACTACAAAAAGTACAACCGCCATGGGCAACGGTACCATCACGGTTTGGGCAGTCAAAGCCGCCGTCTAGTGCCACTTTAAATACCTTGTGCCCGAATTGGTTTCGCAGGTGGTAATTCCATGTATGGTATCGCTTATCATCAACAGCATAGGGAAAAGGTTTAGTCTGAATCATATCAGTAAACCTCCTTGTTAAAGAATTTCCACTCAATAAATTGAATAAGATAGAAAAATTTTATCATGAATGCTAGAGCATATCCAATTGAAATTCTTTCATGCAAATTGCCAGCATTTATCAAACTGGTTGTGTTATAGGAAAAAGAAACAAGAACAAAATAAGAAATGAAGCAGTGTGCTTGCTTCAAAATAAAGGGGGTTCTTTTACATGGCTACTCGTGAATCAATGGATAATCTAATGCAGCAGTGTGAGGATGCGCTTCGATATGCTGAGGATCAATATAAGCAAAGCAGCCTTCAAGAGCATTATAATGACGATGATTACACAAAAGCATTACAACAGCTAGAAGAAACCTATCAGGACATTGCAAAAATGGCACATAGTGCGAATTCACAACAGCGTGAACAACTCCATCGAATGAGATTGCAGCTACAGCAGATTCAAAACTCAATGATCCTTGAAAGTCATTAAGAGGAGGAGAAATCTTGAAAAAACGTTCAAAACAACAAAACCCTGAGCAAAAAACTCGAAATGGAGTAAATAATCAAGACGTTGAGCTTGGTCAGGATTTCGATGTGGTTAAACAATCCAAAAAGAAGTACGAAAAAACTGGCGGCCAGCCAGTGAAGTCTAAATTCCACCAAGAAAAAAATCAATCCTCCTAAAAAAAAAATAAGAAGAGGCCGACAAAAAAGTCTGCCTCTTCTTTTCGTTAAAAGAGCCCCTTAAACCCCTTCTATATAAATTTTTCAACGAAAACACCTTGAAAATAGAAGAAAAATCCCGTTCACACATTAGAAACAACTGGGTTTTGATGTGTGATGTAGGTCACAGATTGGGTGTGTTTAACATGGTTTAAATAAGGTATGGATTATAAGATTCCATTCCAAAACTTCCACTTTCTGTTAGGAGACCAAAGAGTTTGAGGACGGTCACCTAACAATTTTTCAAACATACCATGTGAACATGTTCACAATTTATCCATATTTTTTACCAACCGATCCTGAGAGGAGTAACAATGAAAAAGTATCTATTTTTCCTAAGTATGTTCTTCGTCCTAATGTTTCCAATGAATGGCTATGCAGAAAATCAAGGTGTATTAAGCATGGAAGAACTGTCGATACATATCATGCCGGAGTATGCGTATCACCCAAATGATCAAAAAAAGAACCATGCCCCACTATTAATCGGCTATCAAGGGACTATGGTAAACAACTCAAAAGGGCTACAAAAAGGTCAAATCGAAATTCCGCTGCCAACTAAGGAGAAGAATTTTCGAATTGGCTACGTGGCAGATTACTCAAGTAATTTAAGCAAGGCGTATGAGATTGAATATGTGCTAGATCGTGAAAAAGGAACCATTTCCTGGACTACAAGTGAAGAAATAGGTCCAAATGAACGATATAAATTCGTAATTGAATTTTTTACGGATAGCTTAATGGTTAAAAAAGAAAAGAAGTCATTAGCGTATGACTTTAAAAGTTTTGCTGATATTGGACTTCTTAACATTTCCTTTACCCAGCCCGAAAAAGCAAAGAATATGAAGCTTACGCCAGCTCCAGAAGAGAATCAGAATCATGCTGAAGGAGATAAAACGTTATCTTATCTTTTCCAAGATGTGAAAGCAGGGGCCGGGAAAGAATTCAAAATGAAGTATGACCGTAAAGAAACGAAACCAACAACAGAACTAAATGATAATGCAGTAAACATAGATGAAAAGAAAGAGACGAAGAATGCCACACATCTGGCCGTTGGCACATTTGGTGGAGTAACTGTCCTTTCAGCAGGGATCTTGGCCATTCTTTTAAAGAAAAGAAAAAGAAAACAATCTACCGGGAATTAAGGTACGTAAGTACTTTAATAAATAAAAAAGAGAAAAAAGAATTCTATGGGAGGTGAAGAGATGTTCAAAAAGCTTTTAAAAATCAACAAAAAATTTCTATTTGTAGTCGTACTTCTAATCGGTGTCCTTCTATCACTCACAACAGTAAAGACCATGGCATATCTGGATTCACCAGGTTTCTGTCAAAACTGTCATACGATGAAGAATGTATACACATCATTCATGGACTCTACTCATGCAGAACTTCAATGTAATGACTGCCATTTACCGCACAAGAGTGAAGTAGGAAAGTTATTTTTTAAAGGTCGAGCAGGGATGACTCATGTGTATTACAACTCACTAGGAACAGATGATATCCCGAATGTCATTGAGGCAACAGACCGTACGATGAAAGTAATCAATGAAAACTGTGTTTCCTGTCACAAGAGTACCATTACTAATGTGTCTCATGACGCGAAGGATAGTTGTGTCTCCTGTCACAAAACAGTACCACATGGGAAAGGCTTTAAAGATGACCACTATAATAAGCCACCTAAATCAGGAGAATTATTAGAAAATAAGGGAGGATTTTAAGAATGGGAAGGTTCCGATATGGGGCATATCTTTTCCTGCTTGCATTTGTACTATTGATCACTGGCTGTGGCAATGAATCCAGTGATCAAACAGCAACCGCTGCAGGTAAAAAGACAACTGGCCTCACCGCAGATGAAATTAGTAATGAAGCATTCAAAGACTTATTTCCGCTACAGTACAACAGTTATAAGAAAAATGAAAAGATGGAAGATACAACATACGGTGGCTCTGTTAAACGCAGCAAGTATGATGAGGATAAAGAGCCATTGCTACCGATTTTGTTTAATGGTTATGGATTTGCAACCGAGTATAACGAAGAGCGTGGGCATACGTATGCATTAGAAGATATTCGTAATATTAAACGAATTACTGATAAATCTGTAGGTTCTTGTTATACATGTAAATCAACGGCTGTTCCAAAAATGATTGAGGAAATGGGCGATAGCTATTGGGGGGCCAATTTTAACAAGGATATTTGGCCAAAGGGTGAAGCGATGGGACACTCTCCAATTGGCTGCTCTGATTGCCATGACCCAAAAACGATGGACTTGCGAGTGACACGTCCTAGTTTTTATAAAGCTTTAGAAGCTAAGGGAGTAGATGTATCAAAACCAACGAAAAATGATATGCGCAGTTATGTATGTGGACAATGTCATGTGGAGTATTACTTTGCCTCAAAGAATAGTGAAGTAACTTTCCCTTGGACAAAAGGCTTTAAGCCGGAAGAAATGTATGAATACTATAATACGATTGCAAAAGAAAACGGTTTTGAGAAGGATTGGGTAAGTAATATTTCTGGTACTCCTATGTTAAAAGCACAACATCCTGAATATGAAACGCACTCATCCGGTACACATGGTAAAGCTAATGTTTCCTGTGCAGATTGCCACATGCCGTATGAACGTGTCGATGGAAAAAGAAAGATTACATCACACTGGTGGACGTCTCCACTTAAAACAATGCAAACCTCTTGCGGCCAGTGCCACGGCGACCGTGATTTAGACAAATTAAAAGATCGTGTCCTTGAGATTCAAGAGGCAAATGTTAGTGCATTACACGAAGCACAGGACGTTTCAACCATCTCTCACTATTATGTAAACAAAATGATTACTACTGGGGTAAGCCAAGAGAAAATTAAACAAGCACAGGAATTTGTACGCAAGGGACAATGGTTCTGGGATATTATTGCAGCTGAAAACTCTGCAGGCTTCCATAATCCACAAGGATCGATGGATTCGTTACGCATCTCTATTGAGCAGTCCAATAAAGCCATTCGCTTAGCTACTGAAGAACTTGTGAAAAAAGGCGTTAACATGGATGAGCTGGATAAGGAAATTGAAAAAGTGAAAAAAGCAGTCCTGGATGAAAAGGTAAATGAGAAGAAAAAAGATAAGGCAGTAAATAGTTATTTCCCTGCTCAAGCACCTGTTGTACCGCCTGTAAAAAAATAGACTCCTTCCATTAATCATCTTATTCGTCCCGCCAAGAAGGAATAAGAATGGAAAGAGCCTTAGGTAACGTTGTAGAAAACACTGTTTCTTCGTGAGAAACAGTGTTTTCTTGCGTTTATTTTGTCAAATTAATTGTGGTGAGTCAATTTTAGAGTTCTAATTTATAGGTCGGCGGAATAAAGTGCAAAGTTGGCGGAATTCCATTCGAAGTTGGCGGAATAAACTGCAAAGTTGGCGGAATAAATCTCAACTTTGGCGGAATCTATCGAAATTCAGTGAATTGACTAGAAATCCAGCGAACATTTACCCGGTGCTGGCAATGAAAAATAATTGCACTTCCGCTGAAAAAGGAATAATATATTTCTTTGGGAATTGAAATAATAGCTAATTGTAAAGGAGCGTTTTTCATGCCACGTGCCTTATGGCTCTTAATCATCGGGATGGCAGTGAATGTAACAGGCTCTTCTTTTTTATGGCCTTTAAATACAATCTATATTCACGATCATTTAGGTAAATCTTTATCCGTTGCTGGTGTTGTCTTGATGCTTAACTCGGCAGCCAGTGTCATCGGAAACCTTTATGGCGGCAGTCTATTTGACAAAATAGGCGGCTATAAATCTATCATTTTGGGAATTGGTATTACGCTCGCTGCACTGATAGGCCTGACGTTTTGGCATGGCTGGCCAGCATATATTGTGTTTTTAACCATCATTGGTTTTGGTTCTGGGGTGGTATTTCCAGCAATGTACGCGATGGCGGGCACCGTTTGGGTAGAGGGCGGTCGCAAAGCATTTAACGCAATCTATGTGGCTCAAAATCTTGGGGTAGCAGTAGGAGCAGCTTTGGGCGGGATTGTAGCAGATTATTCCTTCCAGCTCATCTTCCTTGCCAATACGATCATGTATATCATCTTTCTTCTCATTGCTGTTTTTGGCTATAAAGGAATCGCTACCGCTTCAGCTAAGCCAATAAGTGACACAGATGGACCAGTTGTAAAAAACAGAAATAATCTGCAAGCATTGTTAATTCTGTGCATAGGGTACTTACTTTGCTGGGTCGCATACGTTCAGTGGTCAACAACGATTTCATCTTATACACAGGAAATCAACATTTCGTTAAGTCAATATAGCTTGTTATGGACAATCAATGGTGCCATTATCGTTTTAGGGCAGCCACTCTTAAATGGGGTATTGAAGCGACTATCATCCTCACTGAAGCTTCAAATGCTTATCGGGATTGGTATTTTTATCGTTTCGTTTATTGTTGCAGGAAAGGCAAATGCTTTTTCTGGACTTTTAGTTGCTATGATTATCTTAACAATCGGAGAAATGTTTATCTGGCCTGCTGTACCGACCGTTGCCTTTAACCTTGCACCTAAAGGACGCGAAGGCTTCTACCAAGGAATCGTCAACAGCACTGCCACCGGTGGAAGGATGATTGGTCCTCTGCTAGGAGGAATAATCGTAGATGTGTACGATATCTCGGCTCTATTTATTGTTCTTATAGGACTATTCATCATCGCAATCGTAACCACTTTAATCTATGACCGCACTTTAAAAACAAAAATGGTGTCAGGCACCATCCGTGGACAAATGTAGGGATTTGTCCATTCCACACGGACAATTGGACAAAGGAGCTGGTCTCCTTTGTTCTTTTTATATAATTCTGTCCCATCACATTCCGTGATAGTGTGGTTTTTTTATGGAGAATTGGGTGTAGTTTAGTAGTTGGCGAGTAAAATGGGGATAGTGACGAGTAAAGTGAGAAGATTGACGAGTAAAATGAGAAATAGACGAGTAATCATGAATTTAGACAAGTAAACCTCCGAAAGTGACGAGTAAGAAAGGAAGAAATAAAAAAAGGTAACTTTAGAGGTACTTCAAGAGGCAATCAACACATAATTTGAAAAGGAATATACCTGATCCAGGCCTAAATGTCTTTTTATAGTTTAAATTGGTGGGATTTGGTCAATTCTGAAATTAGGCTATGTTTACTTGCATACTTATGATAAATTTAATACAATAACCGTAATACTTCATATTGAAAAGACAGTGACTAGGAGTAGTAGTGGTCCATACCCGTACGAAGAGAGTTGACGGCTGGTGAAAGTCAACCGGGTACATCATGAACTCGCCTTTGAGTTGCAAACATGAAGGAACAGTAATGTTTGCCGTATTCCGCGTTAAGGATGAATGAAGTGAGTGCATAAGCACTAATGTGGGTGGTACCGCGGGAAGATACATACAATCCTCTCGTCCCTTTTGGGATGAGGGGATTTTTTTATTTTTTGGCTGTGTTAAAGAACAGTGTTAATTTTATACACCCTGTTGATTGGAACGGAGGGCACGAAGACTCCTGTGGGAGTATGGTTCAGGGGAGACCCCGCAGGCGCAAGCGCCGAGGAGGCTCGCCTAAACACCCACGGAAAGCGAAGTGACTGGAGTGGAAATCAACAGGCAAGTTTAACAGAGCCTATTTTTTACTAGGAGGAAACAGACATGAGTTTCGATCATCAACAAATCGAAAAGAAATGGCAAAAGAAATGGGAAGAAGAAAAAACATTTAAAACAAGTGAAGAGTATGATAAACGCAAATTCTATGCGTTAGATATGTTTCCATATCCATCAGGCGCTGGCCTACACGTTGGACACCCTGAAGGTTACACAGCAACCGATATTCTTTCACGCTTAAAGCGTATGCAAGGCTATAATGTCCTTCACCCAATGGGCTGGGATGCATTCGGTCTTCCAGCAGAACAATATGCATTAGATACAGGGAACGATCCAGCCGAGTTTACGACAAAAAATATCAATACCTTCCGCAGACAAATCAAAGCATTAGGATTCTCCTATGATTGGGACCGTGAAGTGAATACGACTGACCCTGAATACTATAAATGGACACAATGGATTTTCTTAAAGCTTTACGAAAAAGGCTTAGCCTATATTGATGAAGTAGCCGTAAACTGGTGTCCTGCACTTGGAACCGTCTTGGCTAATGAAGAAGTCATCGATGGTAAGAGTGAACGTGGTGGTCATCCAGTAGAGCGCCGCCCAATGAAGCAGTGGATGTTAAAAATCACCGCTTACGGAGACCGCTTATTAGAAGATCTTGAAGAACTTGATTGGCCGGAAAGCTTGAAAGAAATGCAGCGCAACTGGATCGGACGTTCTGAAGGCGCTGAAGTAAACTTCCAAATTGACGGACACGACGAAATGTTTACTGTATTCACCACTCGTCCAGATACATTATTCGGTGCAACCTATGCGGTTCTGGCTCCAGAGCATTCCTTTGTTGATAAAATTACAACAGCAGAACAGCGTGCAGCAGTGGATGCATACTTAGATAAAGTGAAAACGAAGAGTGACCTTGAGCGTACAGACCTTGCGAAGGAAAAAACGGGTGTCTTCACCGGTGCCTATGCCATCAACCCAGCGAATGATGAGAAAATGCCTATCTGGATCGCCGATTATGTATTAGTAAGCTATGGAACAGGTGCGATCATGGCAGTCCCTGCACATGACGAGCGTGATTTTGAATTCGCGAAGGAGTTCAATTTACCAATTAAACCAGTAGTAGCAGGCGGCGATGTGGAGAAAGAAGCATATACTGGTGACGGTGAACACATCAATTCTGAGTTCTTAAATGGTTTAAACAAAGAAGAAGCCATTTCAAAAATGATTGCTTGGTTAGAAGAAAAAGGAATCGGAATCAAGAAGGTAACCTTCCGTTTACGCGATTGGTTGTTCAGCCGTCAGCGTTATTGGGGTGAGCCGATTCCAATTATCCACTGGGAAGATGGCACAATGTCTGCTGTTCCGGAAGAACAGCTTCCATTGACATTACCAAAAACAACAGATATCAAACCATCTGGTACAGGAGAATCTCCATTAGCCAATATTGAGGATTGGGTAAATGTAGTTGACCCAGAAACAGGTAAAAAAGGCCGCCGCGAAACGAATACCATGCCACAATGGGCAGGCAGCTGCTGGTATTACTTACGTTATATTGATCCTAAAAATGATCAGGCACTAGCTTCCCAAGAGAAGTTAAACCACTGGCTTCCTGTTGATATCTATATTGGTGGTGCCGAGCATGCCGTACTTCACTTGCTTTATGCGCGCTTCTGGCATAAGTTCTTGTATGATATCGGAGTAGTACCAACAAAAGAACCATTCCAAAAGCTATTTAACCAAGGAATGATTTTAGGCGAAAATAATGAAAAAATGAGTAAATCAAAAGGAAATGTTGTGAATCCGGATGATATTGTAAGCAGCCATGGTGCAGATACACTTCGCTTGTATGAAATGTTTATGGGACCACTTGATGCTTCGATTGCGTGGTCAACAAATGGTTTAGACGGTTCACGTCGTTTCCTTGACCGTATTTGGCGTTTGATGGTAGAAGAAAATGGAGTGTTGAATCCAAAAATCCAGCCAAATGAAGAAGCATCTAATTTGGAAAAAGTTTATCATCAGACCGTGAAAAAAGTAACTGAGGATTACGAGGGCTTACGTTTCAATACTGCTATTTCTCAAATGATGGTATTCATCAATGAAGCCTACAAAGCAACTGTGCTTCCAAAGGATTATATGGAGGGCTTTGTTAAAATGCTATCACCAGTTGCTCCGCATATCGCGGAAGAGCTTTGGGAAAAGCTTGGTCATAGCGGCGGAACTATTTCGTATGAGGCATGGCCAGCCTATGATGAAGCGAAGTTAGTAGATAACGAAGTGGAAATTGTAATCCAGGTAAATGGTAAGGTAAAAACAAAGCTTATGGTACCAACTGATGCTAGTAAGGAAGCGTTGGAAGGAATTGCGATGGATGATGATCGAGTGAAAGAGCAAATCGAAGGAAAAACCATTCGCAAGGTGATTACCGTTCCGGGTAAACTTGTAAACATTGTTGCAAACTAAATGAAATGAAGAGGCTGCCTCCAAAGCGAAAGGGGTAAGCCTCTTTACTCTTAAAAAGGGGATGGATGACATGGAAGAAATTCAAATTATTACACCTGAAGAGTTACAAAAGAAGCTTGAAGCGGGGGAAAAGCTTGAGCTTGTAGATGTAAGAGAAGATGAGGAAGTAGCAGGAGGAATGATTCCAGGGGCAAAGCATATTCGTATGGGCGATATTCCTGCTAACCTTGATTACTTTGACAAGGATAAAGAATATATTTTTATTTGCCGCTCAAGTGCCCGAAGTGGGAATGTCTGCTATTATTTGCAGGAACAGGGCTACAAGGTACGCAACATGATTGGCGGAATGCTTAATTGGTCAGGTGAAACAAAATAATAAACAAAAAACCGATTCGTCCTTTTGGAGAATCGGTTTTTTGTATCAATAAGTTGCTTCAAGAGTCGGCTTATCTCTAAAAAGCAAGCTACCTATTGGCAAGGCTGGAAGTATATTGATGACTAAAAGGACAACCGTTCCTAAAAATATAGACATTTATG
This sequence comes from Neobacillus sp. Soil_C_43, assembly GCF_057656715.1. Lineage (NCBI taxonomy): Bacteria > Bacillati > Bacillota > Bacilli > Caryophanales > Bacillaceae > Neobacillus > Neobacillus sp. Soil_C_43. Next base: position 864,214 of record NZ_JBDGJV010000001.1, on the reverse strand, counting down.
GATATCACTATCTATCTGTTCTAAATGAATCTACCTACTCATTTAGCACGCAAAACGAACAGAGCTTTTTGCGGATCGCGTTAGGGGATCACACCCTAATTCCAGAATGGAAACATCCGTACAATAGGAGTTTTACAACCACTAAACACTTCATCGTTTCCATCACACAGCCATGTTCACGGCCGTGGATACCTTGCGATACTCTAGAAAGGCTGTTAGCCACGCTGGTTTAGCACATACAATCTACACATTGAAGTACGTGGTCCTTTTCTTCCTTACAGGTAAAAAGGAAGCGTTGCTCCAATTTTTCTTCTTTAAATATCTGCTTTCAAAAGCTCGATTTTATCTTGGAATGAATACTGTTTTTTTACATGATGGGTAATTGTACACCAATTGCTAAAATTGGATCGATGCTTATCAAAATTTTTTGGTAATGACAGGATGGTATCATACTTTGGCTTTTCCATTTTAAAGTGGTAGCCTCTTCTCGCGATCATGCACGCGGCTGACGCATGGGAGCTTAACCCATATCGTGCCATAAATTTCATTTGCCCAATTTGACTGGTATAAGCTGGGTTGACCTGCCTTACTTTTACGCCTACTTTTTTCGCTTTTGTCTCAATTAACTGCTGGAAGGTCGAATAAGCAAAACCCGAAAGCATCCGGGCATAAGCTGGCCCTTTTTCCCGCAGTTGTGTCTTTTTCTTTAAAAAATTTAGTTTCTCAATCATGACATCTTTTTGAACCAAGACGGCGTATTCGAGGATCTGCTTGATGGCATCACTCATGGAAGCAGTGACCTGTTCTTTTCTTCTGGAATACATGGGGACGTTCATTTTCCAACTTTTGATAGGATTTCCAAACCGGTCAATTTCACAAATTGAGAGAAATCCGGCATTGAGATCGATTCCGATCAGTCCATTTAGATTTGATGTTCCCACTTTGGGTATTTCCCGTTCAACTGTTGCGTTTACGTACCATCCTTTTTCCTGCTTAAGAAAGCGATACGTAATAGATGTATAATACTTTTGCGGCCGTCCGCTCCGGGTATGCCCCATGTAAGGAACCTTTGCCTTGTTTATCCACTCTTGCCCATAAGGGAACAGCACGTCATTGAACTCTATATACTTCCCATAGTTTTGAGAAAAGTGATTGGCCACACGGAGCCTTAATGTGTTCTTCAAATTATACGCTGCCGACTGGTTTCCGAAAGTTTCATCCTTAGAGCCAATTATCAAAAATTGTGAACCTCTGGCCTCCCGCCAGTCCTTCTGCCACTCTTGGTGATCCTTGTATTGATTTTCTTCCAAATGGAATTGTTTTTGAAATAATTTCTTCGAACCAAAGCAGATGTGAATCTTATGATTCGTCACGTCTACTTGCAGTTGATCTAATTTTTGTTTGAGATTTCTCAGTCGGCGCTTTTTTTGATGAAGGTAAAACTTGAGGTTACGATAGTTCTTTACCTTTTTCGAGAATAACGGATGGGTTTGTGGTAGTTCCTGGAGTTTTTGATGAAGTTGTTCTTTTTGCGTGGATTTCTTGTCAATGAATTTTTGTAAGTAAGTCGTTTTTGCTTCAAGCTCCTGGATCTCCCGTTTTCTTTTTTCGATAAAGGAGGAGACCTTTCCGTCCAGCTGCATTCTCAAAGAATTGAATTGCCGAGCTGTGATTCCAAATTGAGTTAGAAAGGTCTTTTTTAGGCTAGAGGACGAAACACCTTTTATGTGAGATTGAACAAAAAGCTTTCGTTCCAGCCTGCCAAAGTATTCTGCATACTCATGAAGGTACATGATTGATGAGAGTCCATTATGTAGTGTGAAGTTTATTAGTTTCGTTTGGTACGTTTGTATCATTTTGCACCTCCAAACACCTTTCGGAACATTTGTTCGTAATTATATTATCTTATATATCAATCACTTTTTCAAGTATTTAATGTAAAGATACATAAAATATTACCATTGTCTAGTGTTGTCTACTATTGTCTACTATTGTCTACTATCGTCTACTATCGTCTACTATCGTCTACATTTTTATAAACTGTTATAAACCCCTTGGAAGTCTGTACCGATGATTAGTCCATGCAGTGTCACTAGAATATAAAGAATCGGATTCAAGGCATGAAATTTCCGCCATTTTTGATAGCCCATCTTTTTTCGTGCCTTTGAGGTGACAATCGTCATGATTAAAAAATACAATGACACTGTCCCCATTGCCATTGAAAGAGGCTTATAGTCTGTATTAAAAGGTTTTAACACTTCAACCCATTGAAAGGAAATATACGAGTCAATAAGCAAAATTCCAACATGGCCTAAGACAAGAATCAGTGCCCAGTTGGAAAGCGCCTCATGTAAAAACAAGGAAACGGTAACTCTTTGTTTTCTCTTTTTTTGAACCTGAGAATACAGGCCGAGAAGGACAGAAAGGTTCTAATGCCGTTAATACACAAGGATTAAAGATGCCTTTTGTTTCCTTATAAAAACGAAGGGCATCGGTAAGAATGGACAACATTTCACTAGAAATCGTGACTCCTTTTCCTACCTGCTGATTTAAACGACAAAGTTCACTATCTTCACGAAACCGGCTGCACGTGGACTCTATTAATTCAAATAGTTTATAGATGGGCATCATATCATTTGCAAACAGTTCATGATTGATAGAAATTTGAACAATCGTACTCATAGAGTTGAATCGATAGGAGTACATCAGGTTCCACCAGTAGTAGTATGAAATCCGCCATGATGGCCCATCTCAGGACTGCCACCATTTGAGAATTGATCTTGCTGATTACTATTGTCAAAGGATTGATCATTATTACCCGAAAATTGATCACTATTATCTGAACTTTGGTCATTTTGATTAAATTAAGAGGAACGATCCCAGCGAAAAGAATGATTAAACCCTTGATTTGATTCCTCCTGCGCTTGAAAATTAAAATTATCTTGTGACTTCTGATTGGAATTATTGTTAGAAGGTTGCCCCTGATTTAATGCTAATGAATTGTTTGCTTGATCTCCATTTGATAATCCCAGATAGGACACCATTCCTGCCACTAAAGCTAAACTACCAAAGCTAACACCCCATGAGATTTTTTGTTTTTTATCCAATTGTAGTGCTCCTTTCCTCTTTCAAATGTCTTACATTTAGGAGTTTACAAGTTAAACCTTAATATAAACTTAAATTTTTACAGACTTTAATTTATAAAATTCAGAAAAATGGTAAATAATGATAGTAAAAAGGAGAGGGAGAGTACAGTGATTCAGGTAAAGTTATTTGACCGGGAGCATGAGAAGGATTTAGAAAAAGAAATGAATCGCTTCTTAAGAGGAATTGATGAGCAGAGTCTGCTCGATATTAAATATAACGTTGCTGCCATGACAGAAGAGGAAGAGGAAGAACAAATTTATTGCTTTTCAGCGATGATTATCTATCGCTCGTGACAGTGAAACTCTCTTTATAGGAAATGTAAAACCTAGCTTAAGCAAGTTTATTGTTTAAGACAAGGTTTTTCTTTTTGATTCTTTTTGGATTTTCCCTTGCCTGTCATCACCAGCCAAATAATCACAGGCCCCGAAAAGTTTAATACTATCACGCCACCAACAATTATCCATAAAAACCATATCGTGTTTATCACATATTGGTATAGCCAAAAATGATAAAAATCCATTGCAAACACCTCAATGTTATTGTCGACGGCCTATACACCATTCATACCTTAGTAGGGGTTATTTTATAAGTGGTTTGGATATAAAGAGAATAGATTCAAATGTTCATTACACGGAGAGGGTAAAGTAATGGAAAATAATCTAGATCAGCACCTAAAAAAAGAATTAACAACAAATTACGAGGAAAATAAATTATTAATCCAAAAGATTCTTACTGATAATGGAGATTTAATTGTACGAGAATTTTTTTTTCATCAGAAAAAGAACATAGCCATTGTTTGTTTTTATATTGACGGTTTAGTAAACACCAATATCATTGGCTCCGTCATTGATTCCTTTATTTATCAGGCACCGCGATTATTAAGAGACATGGATATAAATACTCTTTATACGAATCTTCCGGATAAAATCAATAAGCATATCCTTCATGCACACAGTGTTAAATTAATTTCCAAGGTAGCAGATGTGATTGATGCCATTTTATCGGGTGATTCCGTATTTATTATTGAAAAATGTGATCAAGCCATCCTTGTTTCGACTAGAGGTTGGGCGGACAGAGCTGTCAGCGAACCACAGACAGAGCAAGTAGTTATTGGTCCTAGAGATGGCTTTACTGAAAATTTGCGCACAAATACTGCTCTCGTTAGAAGGAGAATAAAGGATCCGCTTCTTTCTATTAAATCGACTGTAGTTGGAAAGTCATCTAAGACCACGCTTAACATTGCCTACCATCGAGGGACTGTAAAAAAGGGCTTGGTTGAAGAGGTAATGAAGAGATTGGACAATATTGATATTGATGGAATTATCGACTCGGGCTATATATCGGAATTAATAGAGGATGCGCCACTTTCTCCGTTCACTACCGTGCAGAGCACGGAACGCCCTGATAAAGTGGCAGCGTCTATTTTAGAGGGTAGAGTAGCAATCTTTGTTGATAATTCCCCTTTTGTGTTGATCGTTCCAACTTATTTTTGGCAATTTTTACAGGCAAGTGATGATTATTATTCTAGGTACATGGCTGGTTCATTCTTTCGTCTCATTCGTTATTTTGCGTTCATTATCAGTCTTGTCCTAACGTCTATTTATGTTATGTTGGTAAGCTTTCATCAAGAAATGATTCCAACAGCTTTAGCGTTAACGATTGCGTCTGGGAGAGAAGTAGTTCCATTCCCGGTCTTGTTAGAGGCGCTCATCATGGAAATAAGTTTTGAACTGATGCGTGAGGCCGGGCTAAGGATGCCTAAACCTGTAGGTCAGGCTGTGAGTATCGTTGGTTCTCTAGTCATCGGACAAGCAGCCGTACAAGCCGGTTTGGTTTCTCCTTTTATGGTTATTATCGTTGCAATTACTGGTATTGCTTCATTTGTTATGCCGAATTATGCAGCCTCCTTTTCCATAAGGCTAGTCAGATTTCCTTTATTAATTGCTTCAGGAACGTTAGGTTTATTAGGATTTTCAGTTGTTTTTTCTCTTATCGCTATTCACGCGTTATCTTTAAGGTCCTTTGGGGAGTCATATCTAGCTCCGGCCACTCCTTTTCAGCCTTCTGATCAGAAGGATATGATAATAAGGTTTCCGTGGTGGTCAATGGAACGACTGCCACACCTGGCAAAGCAAAGACAACGTGCAAGTGATAGTCAAAAACCTAAAAACCCACAAGAAAACAATAATAATGAAGGTTAACGGAAAAACCTATCGAAAAAGGAGTGAACGATAGTGTTTCCTAAATATATCATTCTCTTTTTATCTTGTTTATTACTATTGAGCGGTTGTAAAACAGGAAAAAGAGAATTAAGCGATCTAGCACTAGTTATGGCAGTAGGTCTAGATAAAGGAGAGAAAGAAGGAACTATAAAAGTAACCACCCAGATTGCAAGGCCAGCAGATGCAAGAGGTTCCACAGGGGCTCCTTCCGGGCAAACGGGAGATCCTATTTGGTCTGCTTCCGCAGAAGGTGAAACGATTTTTCAGGCCATAAGAAACTTATCCACATTTTCCAGTCGAAGGGTATTCTGGGCTCATAATCTCATTATTGTTATTAATGAAGACCTGGCAAAGGAAGGAATAAGTGACATTATTGATTTCTTTACACGAAATCCAGAACTTAGGATGAGAACTTGGGTTGTTGTCACACCAAATCCGGCAAAACAAGTAGTGAGTACGATGACGGGATTAGAAGTGGTTCCAGGAGAAGCGTTAGATAAGTTATTCAGGTATACCCCTATTTCAGTACAAGCGCCACGGACACAAATGATTGATTTGCAGTCTGCCTATCTAAATGAAAGTACTCAACCTATATTGGCAAGAGTCCATTTTGTAAAACGAGGTGTATCCAATAAAAAGGCGGGGCAGGCCGGTTCCTACAATCAGGTTGAATTAGCAGGGGCGGGTATCTTTCGGGAGGATAAGCTTGTAGGAACTTTAAAGCCTGTGGAAGTGAGAGGGATGATTCCTTTTATTGAACCAATTGATACAGGTGTACATATCCTGTCTTGCCCTGATGATAAAAGTAAAAAAATGACAGTGGAATTAAAGAACCAGAAGTTCAGTGTGACTCCTTCTTATCAAGATAATAAACCGTCGTTTAAGATATCCTACCAAACCACAGGAAGTGTAGTGGAGGCAGCTTGTCCCTTTGCGTTAGAGGAAAGAGACAAGGTAAAAGCACTAGAAAAAATGATAGAGAAAGAAAAGAAAAAAGAGTTTGAGAAGATTGTAAAAAAAGCCCAGATTGAATTTAAATCTGATTTCCTTGAACTTGGAAAAGTGTTTAACAATAAATATCCGGTAGAATGGCGGAAAATTGGGCCCAGTTGGGAAACGATTTTTCCGACAGTAGCAGTTGAGGTTCATACGAAAGCAACAATAAATGATACTGTTTTATTAAAAAAACAGACCAAGCCAGGAAGTGTGAAGAACTAAATGAAAGTACAGATTTCAAATGGGATTTTTATGGCACTCATAATTAATATGGTATATGCAAAAGCCATTGGTTTAACACAAGGATCGATTGCCCGAGAGGTAGGTGGGGATATGTGGATTTCCACATTATTTTCTACCATCCAGGGTTGTTTAATGATGCTAATAACGGTATATCTAATACGCAAAACTCCAAGTCTCAATATAATTGAACAAAGTGAAGTGCTATTAGGTAAATGGTTTGGGAAAATAATTAGTTTACTTCTCTTCTTCTTTTTTGTAGGTGCAGCTGGGGCGGTATTTACCACATTTGTTTACCATCTTAAAGATTATTTCTTGCCTGAAGCCCCCACGTTTTTATTTATTTTAGCCGGCATGGTGATTGCTGTTTTTGCTCTATATCATGGAATTGAGGTCATCGGAAGAATGGCCCTTATCGGTGTGTTTTCCATTTTAATGCTCAATATTTTAATCATTATTGGGTCTATGTCTGACTTCGATATCAAGGAACTGTTACCTATTTTTGATGCAGGGGTGATTCCAGATGTTTGGGCAAGCAGGCATAATAATACAGACTGGGCACTGGCCACCATGATGGCCGCGATTATTTTACCGAAAGTAAAAGAAAATAAAACATGGAGTAAGTCGGGAGCATACGGCATTCTCTTAGGGGGAGCCTTCGTTGTCTTGTGGCCGATTCTTGAGTCAGGTGTTTTATCGGCAGAAGTAACTGGGCAGTACATTATTTCCTGTATGCAAATGGCAAGAAGCGCAGAGATCGGGTTGTTTATTCATCGGTATGAAATGATTATGATTGCATTCTTTGCTCTTTCGTCTATTACTCAAATCATTATGACCTTTTATTGTGCAACGATTTCCATTCAACAAATATTTGGTATAAAAAAGTTCAATCGAACGATTATTCCTGTGAGCTTTGTACTAAGTGCTTTTGGGTATTGGGTGGTACTTGATCACCACCGGGCCATCAATTATATCGAGTCCTACTGGGTCATGCTCGCGATGTCTATCAGCGTTGGTGTGCCTATAATTTTGTTATTACTAGGGCTTCTATTTAAAAAGAAACTGAAAAGCGCTAGTACTGAAAATCTGGGTACATAAGTAATCCCGCAAAAAAAGAACCCTATTAATAAGCAATGAAAAGTCACTTAATAGGATTCTTTTGCTCTTATATTCAATGATAACTAGTTTTTGCGAAGAGGGCGGCGTTCGTCCCAGCGAGTCTTCCGGTTACGAGGGCTGAGGTTATATTATAGCCACCTGTATACCCGTGAATATCAAGAATTTCCCCGCAAAAATATAAGCCGTTCATTAGCTTTGAGCCCATGGTTTGCGGTTCAATTTCCTTAACTGAGATCCCACCACCAGTTACAAAGGCTTTTTCAAGTGGAAGAGTGCCATTTACCTTTATGAGAAATTGCTTACAGCTTTTAGAAAAACTTCTGATTTTTTCATTAGAAATGGTACCACCCTGCTCGGATGGGTCGATGCTATTTTGTTCTAAGAGAAATAGTAAATACCGTTCAGGGAGCAACCCTTTTAGTGTATTTTTAATACTCTTTTTAGGTTCGCTTTTTACTAGTTTAATGATTTCTTGAAAAATATCTTCTTCCTTTTTATCGGGTAGAGCATCTAGACTCATGGTAACCTCTTTTAAGTTCCATTTCTTCATCGCTTTTACAACAAATTGACTGCAACGTAATACAGCGGGGCCGCTAACGCCAAAGTGAGTGAACAGCATGTCCATTCGATGAGAGATGATCGGTTTCCCTTTTGGATTTAAGACGCTTAAGTCAATGTCCCGTAAAGATAAACCCTGCAGCGATTTATTTTTGATAAAAGGTTCGCTAGACGTGACAGGTACCTCAGTAGGAAACAGTTCCGTAATGGTATGCCCCGCTTTTTCCGCCCATGCATACCCATCACCTGTGGAACCTGTATGGGGAACAGACTTGCCGCCAACAGCAATCACAATGGATTTGGCTGATAGACGTTGGCCATCCTTTAACAAGACAGCGGATACCTGACCATTTTCATACATGAGATCCTTTACAGGGCTATTTTTGAACACTTTTACATTGAGTTTTTCTAATTGATGTAAAAGTGCGTCCACGACCGATTGTGCTTTGTCGGAAACAGGGAACATACGCCCATGGTCTTCTTCCTTTAATTCGATTCCTAGCTTTTCAAAAAATCTAATTATATCTTCATTACTGAAGATGGAAAAAGCACTGTATAAAAACCTGCCATTTCCTGGCAAGTGCTTAATGATTTCTTCAACTGGCAGGCGATTCGTCACATTACAGCGTCCGCCTCCAGAAATAGCAAGTTTTCGGCCAAGCTTGTCGCCTTTATCTATTAAAAGTACTTTCGCGCCTTTTTCACCAGCGGCAATGGCAGCCATTAAACCGGATGGGCCCCCGCCGATGACAATCACATCATATTCCATAATTACACCAACTTTATATTCATTCAAAGATTTCATGTCACTTCATTATAAACATTTCTTGCCGAATTAAAACAAATAGGCGGGATTTTAATAAAATTAACTTGATTTGTTAGTAGCATCGAAGGGAAAAGAGTTGTAAACTACTAATAGTGTGCAAAAAAAGTCGACATGTACTTTGTGAAAACACGCACGTATTTCTTCGGGTAGGAAGGGATTTTATGCAGTCTAAGCTTTTAAGAGGAACATTTATATTAACTTTTGGAACGATACTTTCCAAAATTCTCGGCTTAATTTACGTTATTCCATTCTTTCAAATCGTCGGTCGTCAAGGGACGGTCCTTTATCAATTTTCTTACGTTCCTTATACCATTTTTATTAGTGTCGCTACAGCAGGTGTACCGTTGGCGGTCTCCAAATTTATTTCTAAATATAATGCACTTGAAGAATACGCTGTTGGCAGGAAGCTATTTAAATCTGGATTAATGATTATGCTCATCACTGGATTTGTTGCCTTTTTAGCCATGTATTTTGCTTCTCCTATGTTAGCTGAAATGAGTACACAAGGTGAAAAAGCGAATTTAAAAGATGTCACAACCGTGATGAGAGCAGTTAGCTTTGCTTTAATTGTTGTACCGTTTATGAGTTTGATCAGAGGATATTTTCAGGGCCATCAATCGATGGGGCCATCGGCACTCTCTCAAGTAGTAGAACAAATAGTACGAATTCTATTTACACTATTAGGTGCTTATGCAGTTTTAAATATTTTCCATGGCAAAATGGTAACGGCTGTTAGTGTGGCTACCTTTGCTGCTTTTATTGGAGCCATTGGAGGCCTTGCCGTTTTATTTTGGTACTGGTATAAAAGAAAGCCATATTTAGACGAATTGCTTGAACATGATAAGGGTACGATGGATATCTCGCTCAAGGAAATCTATAAAGAAATATTTATCTCTGCCTTTCCATTCGTTTTAGTAGGTATTGCGAATCCATTATTTCAGGCGATTGATCAGTTTACCTTTACAAAGGCAATGGCGGAAATTGGGAAATCGACGAAAGTCGCTGAATCTTTCTTCTCCATGTTGAATTTCGAGTCGCATAAGATTGTCATCATCCCAGTATCACTCGCGACTGCTTTTTCACTAACCTTAGTTCCTAGCATCACGAAGTCTTTTGTTGAGAATGACAGGAAAAGTATGAATCGTCAATTAAATCAAACCTTTCAGGTCTTATTATTCTTAACGCTCCCAGCTTCGATTGGTCTTTCCTTGCTGGCTGAACCTATTTACACCGTCTTTTATCAGCATGACTTACTTGGAGCAGAAGTATTAAGGGCCTATGCACCGGTTGCGATTCTATTTTCTCTTTACTCAGTTACAGCTGCCATTTTACAAGGCATTAATGAACAACGATTTACAATCTTAAGTCTCCTTGTAGGATTATTAATAAAATTATCGTTAAACATTCCTTTAATAAAAATGATGGAAACAAAAGGGGCTGTACTCGCTACCACACTTGGGTACCTTGCAGCCATTATTATCAATATCATCGTTATAAAAACGTATTCTCGTTACCCATTCCGACTTGTTTGGCGAAGGGGTTTATTAATCGTGATCTTTGCTGGATTAATGTGGGCAGGGACAGAGGCCGTCTATAAGTTCCTATCATTATTCCTATCTCCAGCATTGAAAGGGCAATCTATTTTGTTAATTTTAGTTAGTGCAGGAGTAGGGGCAGCTATCTATTTTTATTTAGGCTTAAAATCTGGTCTTGCCAGCCGCTTATTTGGAACTAGGCTTGAGCGTTTAATGACAAAGTTAAAATTGCCAAGAAGGAGGGGTACTGCTTGAGAATTGATAAAATGCTAGCTAACCTTGGTTTTGGTAGCCGAAAAGAAGTAAAGCAACTTCTAAAAAGCGGTTCTGTTAAAGTAGACGATGTAGTGGTTAAAGATGCGAAACAGCATGTTGATCCTGAAAAGCAAACCGTCACTTTAAATGGTGAGGTCATCGAATACAGAGAATTTATCTATCTAATGATGAACAAGCCTCAAGGGGTTTTATCGGCAACAGAGGATAATAATACAGAAACAGTCATTGATCTATTGGAACTTGAAGACCAAGTCTATGAGCCGTTTCCTGTTGGAAGATTGGACAAGGATACAGAGGGCTTATTGTTAATCACCAATGACGGTCAATTGGCTCATCGATTGCTGGCACCGAAAAAACATGTTCCAAAGACCTATTTTGCTGTGATTGAAGGGGAAGTAACCGAATCGGATATTACAGCCTTTGCTAATGGTGTAACATTGGATGACGGCTACGAAACCAAGCCAGGTGAATTAAAGATATTGAAATCGGGTATTCGTTCCGATATAGAGTTAACAATCACCGAAGGAAAATTTCATCAAGTAAAAAGAATGTTCGAAGCGGTAGGAAAAAGAGTCGTATACCTCCAACGTATTTCTATGGGACCACTTTCATTAGACGAAACCCTAGAGTTGGGAGAATACCGGGAATTAACCGACGAAGAAATCGAACTCTTGATGAATTATCAAGTGAAATAGAGGAAAAGCAGCTTTACATGAGCTGCTTTTTCTATTTATTTTAAAAATTGTTGGGGCAATGAGCGGATTTTAGCTGTTAATGAGCGAATTATTATGGGATATGAGCGGATTTTACATTTTATGAGCGAATTCGTGTGGTTTATGAGCGAATCAGCGTCCTGTTTAAAAATTCCAATACAAACTGGGAAAAATGGAAGAACGTAGACGCTGAGTGGTTGATAAATCTTGAAAAGTGGTCGATAAAATGTAAAAGCGGACGATATATCACGCGAAGTGGTCGAAAAAAATCCAAACCGGTTGATATCCGACAAAAAGTGGTCGATAAATGAAATTCACGCAAAAAACAGGCCACCTTCACATGAAAAGGAGGCCTGCCATCATCTATTTCCCTTGATAAAAATCATAACCATCCACATTTTTAATCCATACCCGAGCATTTTCCCCATTTGAATCAGCAATCCACAAATCTCGTTGCATTTCAGCCAAATCCTTTTTCCTGACCCAGGTTAATTTACGCGCAGAAGGAAGATAAATAGGGTGGTAATCACCAAAACCTTTTGGAGGATGGGTCAATTGCAATTGCGTTTGCTCCCCCATTGTTATTGAAAATAAAGAAGGATCGGGCCTCTGCTTAGGATCATTTGACCATTCGCTCTCATTAACTCTAGAGACAATTACTGACTGATCATCTCTCCATGTAAAACCTAACTCCGCAAAGTGAGGGGGAGTCAAGCTGATTGACTTGTAAGCCGGAAGTTCCGTGACCTTCATTTTTTTATTCTTAAAACCCATAACAATTCTTCCCCCACCCGCAATATAACCTAACCGGTTTTGATGGAAGGCCCACTTAGGAGAGTCAACTTCCCAAATCATTTCATCTAAAACCTCGAAGGTTTGTTCATCAGATGAGATCACACACATCATATTGCTGTCCATTGACCAGGAAGCAGTTGGGCTGACCATAAAAGAAATCCACTTACCATCAGGGGAAAATTGAAAATTAGTTGCATCAATGGCAAGTAAACTAATATTCCCTTTTTTTAATTCACTTGGAATGGTGTACAATTTCTTCACATTTTTTGTTAGACTCGTGATTTTTGTAAAATCTTTATCAAGTCCGATTTTGTAAAGAACAGGATTTGTCCAGCCATCGGGTCTTAGTGAAGCGCCTGACGCGGTGATAAAGGCCCTTCCATCCGGGAACCAATTATAATCTCCTACACCTAACGCAATATTATAAAACTGATCCAGGTTGGAGATATTTAAGACACCACCACTTTTGAAGGCTAGGATATCCTCAACCGGTGACCATTTTGGGTTTGAACCGTCATAAGTAATCCGTTTGTGTTTTCTTGTCTCTAAACTATACACCCAAATCTCAGTTTGGGACTCTAAGTTCGGACTAAGTTTCTCTTTTGGTTCTACACCATAAACAATCCACTTTCCATCATGAGACCATAGGGGTGGCTCGTTATACTTGGTAGGTTTGTGCGTGATTTTTTCTTCCATGCCATTCATTTTCGTCCAAAGAAAGCCGTCTCTAACAAATGCCACTTTTACCTTTTCCGGTTCAGGTTTCGCTATTGCTAGGTTAGGAAGTAATAATAGGAAAATCAATATAAGAAAAAACTTTTTCTTCATCCTTTCACCTCTTAAGAAAGTCCTTCGATTATTGTTCTCAAGATGGAAAGAATTATCAAGGTCAAAAAGTTTTTAAAAAATAAGTAACTGGGTATAACAATGGGTATCTTAATAATATTTACTTTCGAATGTTATTCTTACAAGGGGGAATTGCCATGAGACTTACGCACGAGCAGGCAATTGAATTACACGGCTTTAATAATTTGACGAAGTCACTAAGCTTTAATATGTATGATATTTGTTATACAAGAACAAAGGATGAGCGTGAAGCCTATTTGAAATATATTGATGAACAATACAGCGCGGAGAGACTGGAAGCTATTCTAAAAAATGTTTCAGATCTTATTGGGGCTCATGTATTGAATGTGGCTGCGCAAAACTTTGAGCCTGCTGGAGCGAGTGTGACGCTATTAGTTTCAGAGGGGCCGCTTACCAATGCTCCTTCTGAGTCGTTTGAGGAATCTCCAGGCCCACTTCCGGAATCAGTGGTGATGCAGCTTGATAAGAGTCATATCACGGTTCATACATATCCGGAATTTCATCCTGATGAAGGAATCAGCACCTTTAGAGCAGATATTGATGTTTCCACATGTGGGGAAATCTCACCGCTTAAGGCTCTTCACTATTTAATCCGTTCATTCGAAACGGATGTCATGACTATTGATTACCGTGTTCGCGGTTTTACTCGGGATAAAACGGGGCATAAGCTGTTTATTGACCATGAAATTAACTCGATTCAAAATTACATTCCTGAAGATGTCGGGGAGCTATTCGATATGATTGATGTGAACGTCTATCAGGAAAACATTTTCCATACAAAATGTAAGCTTCGGGAATTTGACTTAAATCATTATTTATTTGGCTATACAAAAGATAAATTGACCCCTGATGAACATATTGAAATCACTGAAAGACTCAAGCTGGAGATGGATGAAATTTTTTACGGGAAAAACATGGTGTAACAAAAAAGCTCGGATTACCGAGCTTTTTGCGTTTTACTCATCTAATAAATGATGCAGCATACGATTTTTATCGTCAAAGAACTGCTTCATAATCCTGTAATGGTTGGTTTCTTCAAGCTTACTTTCTATTAAACCCTCATCTGTAAATTCAAAGATTTTTGCATGGGGATAGGCCATGATAATCGGTGAATGGGTAGCGATGATAAACTGGGATTGTTCATTGACTAAATCATGGATCCTCGTTAACATCGACATCTGCCGCAAAGGGGAGAGGGCCGCTTCAGGTTCATCTAAAATATAGATGCCATTTCCCCTAAAACGATGAAGAAACGTGGCAAAGAAGGCCTCACCATGTGATTGCTCATGAAGGGAAACACCGCCGAAAGAATCAATGACTTTACGACCGCCGCCTCCCTTATCAAGCTCTTCAATGTTTGAAGCTACATTATAAAAACTTTCCGCTCTAAGGAAAAATCCATCTTGAGGTTTCTCTACACCTTTGATTACCTTCAAATGGTCAGCTAACGAAGAGTGAGAATCATAAGTGGAGAAATTAAAATTAAAGGATCCACCTTCTGGATTAAACCCTAATGCAACTGCAATTGCCTCCAATAAAGTGGATTTACCCATTCCATTTTCACCAATAAGAAACGTAACTTTAGGATGAAACACGAGCTCATCAAGTGTCTTTATAGCTGTCAGTTTAAAAGGATATTTGTTAAAAGAGGGAATCTCCTCCCTTTTTAAATGGATCCTTCGTAAGTATTGGAAATTTAACATATAACTACCTCGAAAGTAATCTATTTGAAGAATATTGTATCATTCATAGCTTAAAGAAAATAGGTAGTAAAACCTTTAGCATATTTTAACAGCATATCCCATACATTGAAGTGAATTAAGTATGGGGGGATGTCTATGCAATTTTATTATGGGCAACAAATGCCTTTACGTATCTTGGATGAAGCAGAATTTTGGAAGCACCAGGAAGAGGAGCATACGGTTGTGATTCGTGAGCTAGTTTCTGGACTGGAACAGGAATTTGTTGATGCACTTAAAAAATGGGAAGCTGCTCTTGGAGAAACGCATCAGCATGTGGTCCGTTATATAGAGTCAGTAGTCCGTTCGGGCTATCAGATTTCAGACCAATTGTATCAGCATGTGCTTCAGTTGGTTTCATATTGTTTAGATCAGAGTCTATCATTTATAAAACTATGCGAGCAAATTAAAACACACAGCGTAGCCGTCAGTAGCAACCCCACTGCAAAGGTGGTATTAAACCATATCATTCGCGAATCAGAATACTTCGTTGGAATTGCGCAAGCGCTCCTTTATAACCAATAATTTAATTGTTTATGGTGTCTTTACAAAAAGTAGAGTCACCATATTTATTTTAATAGAACTTGACGCGAAACCAAAAGGTGTTATATTATTTGATATGTAACCAGATGGTTTCGTATTAAAAACAACCAATAAATGAAACATTAAACATAGCTCAATTTTAGGAGGAAATCTAATGACAAACGAAGCACAACCAAAATTAGAAGATATCAAATACACGGAAGTATACAATGCACCAATTGATAAAGTTTGGAATGCAGTAGCTACCGCAGAAGGGCTTTCCGGATGGTTCATGCCAAATGATCTGAAGGCTGTTGAAGGTCATGAATTTCATATTAACGCAGGCCAATTTGGTATGTCTCCATGTAAAGTGACACAAGTGGATCCGCCAAACCGCCTCTCTTTTAATTGGGGGAAGGATTGGACACTAACGTTTGAGTTAAAGGCACTAGAAGATAAGACAGAATTAACACTAATCCATGGCGGTTGGGATGTTAATAAGGTTACAGAGTTTGGTGTTCCACATACACCAATTAGAGACAACATGAATCAAGGCTGGGCAGGGCTGGTTAAAAAATTACAAGCATATGTTGAGGCGTAAATGGTCGCTTCTTCTGCTAAGCATGATGTTTTCCAAGCGATTGCTGATCCAACCCGACGTCGTTTATTAAAGCTTTTAAGCAACCAAGAGATGCCTGTCACAGCAATCAGTGAAAAATTTCCAATTAGCCGTACGGCTGTATCTAAGCATTTGCGCGTATTAGCAGATGCAGGATTGGTAAAAGAACGGAAAGTCGGCAGAGAAACTCGGTACAAGCTCGAGCCTGAACCTTTAATGGAATTAAAAGATTGGCTGCAGTATTTTGAATTATTTTGGGAAAATAAGCTGACTGCACTAAGATTATTTGTTGAGTCAGATGAAAATGAGTAAATCTGTAATACAAAAAAGTGATACCCAAATTTTTCGGGTATCACTTTTGTATATTATTTGGAACCATTTTTCCTAACAAGTAAGGAAAGGACAATTAGCACACCAACTGTCACAAGTGCTACGGACGAACCAATCAGATTGCTTGGACTTGTTAAGAACCCAATAAAAATAACACTTAAGCTGACAATAGCGAAAATCGTTGTATACGGAAATCCTTTTACCTGAAAATGTGGTTTTTCTTTGTACGTAGGACGTAACTTCAATTGTGCTGCACAAATACAAATCCAAATTAACATAATGGTAAAACCAGGGATCGTCATGAGGTAATTAATAATTTTACCTGGTGTAATATAGGCTAAATAAACTCCAGCCAAAATACACACAGTTGTGATCATGATTCCTACTAACGGAATGCCTTTTTTTGATGTCTTTGCCAATCCTTTTGGTGCAACGCCACTCTGAGCCATCGAAAATAGTGTTCTAGATGTAGCATAAATCCCTGAATTGGCTGCTGAAAGTACAGCTGTCATGAGTACAAAATTCATGATGTGTGCAGCCCCTGGTAACCCAGTAGTACTGAAAACTTGTACAAATGGACTATCGACGCTTGATACCTTATTCCAAGGCATAATCCCACAAATAATAAGAATTGGTAAAACGTAAAAAATAATAACCCGCCATACTGCCCCTTTAATAATTTTGGGCAATACTTTGTCAGCATCTTTTGTCTCAGTAACAGCGACCCCAATTAATTCTGCTCCGCCGTATGAAAACATTACGACTAAAAAGGCACTCAACATCCCGCTGATTCCATGAGGGAAAAATCCACCGTGCCCAGTGTAGTTTGAAATAGGGTTTTCAACATCACTTGGAATGAAACCAAGTAATAGGAAGAATCCTAAAACGATAAAGGCCACTAGTGCAAGAATCTTAATTCCAGCGAACCAAAATTCCATTTCTCCATAATATTTTACTTGAAATAAGTTAATTCCAATAATAACAAATGCGCAAATTAAGCTTAATAGCCATAATGGGGTATCTGGAAACCAAAATTGGAGGAAACTTCCTGCAGCAAGTAGTTCTACTACTGTTACCAGGATCCAGTTAATCCAATAGAGCCAGCCTACGATAAAGGAAACGCGAAAACCAAATGCTTTATTAACTAAATGCTGAACATTGAAGTTAGGAAACGCAAGAGCCATTTCCCCTAAGGCTGCCATAACGATAAATAATAGTAAGCCGCCCATTAAATAGGTAAACACAACACTAGGTCCAGCAATATTTAATGTGTCAGAGCTGCCTTTAAAAATCCCTGTTCCAATCATCCCTGCCAAGGCAATAAATTGAACATGCCGCGGTAAGAGACCCTTCTTTAAGTTCTGCTGATTATTCTCCATGATGAACCTACCAATCTTCTTTTTTACATAAACGCTTTTAAGTGCTAAAGAATTTTATATTAATATATCATATTTATCAAAACTGTCAATTAAATTTAGAGAATTTCATTGGATATTCTCTATAGTATGATTAGAAAAATTATATACGAAACAAATAAAAGCACACGAAGATTTCGTGTGCTTCCTAGATTATTTTCTATGGTTTCACTGATATTAAGATGACATCTTCACTTTCTTCTCTGTTGTTGTCCATTTTCCGCGGCTTGGGCTAATTACCAAGTCATTATAGGCTAAGACATTTAAATCTCGTTGTATGGTGCGAGGAGTGATACCAAATTCCTCTACAAGTTCCTGCGTTGAAACAGTGCCTTTATTGCGAATAAACATGTAGATACATTTGATGCGGTTTAACATCCGGTTAGTTGAAGGTTTCAAAGAACCACTCCCTATCCTTTTTTCAAACCTTATGGCTTTAACCCTGCTACCGACAGCCTCTTTGAAGATTACTCTTCAATCATATGTAGTTTCTTTTCCGCGCAGACATCTCCTTTTTTTTGGAGTAGTGAGACTTAGATGTCATACATCTACGTTTATTGTACCCATAATTTCTGAAAATTTCTACCACTATAGTAAAGTTTACAAAAATATCATCAAAAAGTTACAAAAATCGTCTTTTTGTCCTACCTCCTTATTTATTTTATACTCTAAGATATGGTAAATATAGCTGGGTTTATGCTAAGTTTTTTGAATTTTTAGTAAAAATGTAAAATTTATTCTAACATAACGCGTTAAGCAGAAACGTACTTCTTTTTAAAAGGCTTTGTTAAACTTGCCTGTTGATTTCCGCTCCAGGCACTTCGCTTTCCGTGGGTGTTTCGGCGAGCCTCCTCGGCGCTAGCGCCTGCGGGGTCTCCCCTGAACCATACTCCCACAGGAGTCTTCGTGCCTTCCGCTCCAATCAACAGGGTGTAAAAATCAACATTGTTCTTTAACACAGCCTTTTTAAAAAGCAAAATTGCTAAGATATTTACAAAAATGATATTGTAGAAGAAATAGTATAGAGGGGGGTAAAGAATATTGACACAGATTAATTGGATGAACGAAGTAGAAAAAAGAAAAGAAGAACTAATTAAAGCCACACAGGGATTATTACATATTAAAAGCCTGCTAGATGAAGAAAATACATCACCTGAAGCACCACTTGGAAATGGTGTGAAGGAAGCATTAGATTTTATGCTAAACCTTGGGGAAAGGGATGGTTTCATTCCGAAAAACGTGGGCAATTTAGCAGGACATCTGGAGTTTGGCTCAGGAGAAGAATTGTTAGGCATTCTTTGCCATGTGGATGTAGTTCCAGAGGGAGACGGCTGGACAAGTGATCCATTTGGAGCGGAAATCAGAGATGGTAAAATTTTTGCTCGTGGTGCACTTGATGATAAGGGGCCTACAATGGCAGCCTATTATGCAATGAAAATTGTAAAAGAATTAGGTTTGCCATTGAGTAAACGTGTTCGAATGATTATTGGAACAGACGAAGAAAGCAACTGGCGCTGTGTAGACCATTATTTCAAGCATGAAGAGATGCCGACACTCGGGTTTGCACCGGATGCAGATTTTCCGATTATCAATGCAGAGAAGGGCATTGCCGATTTCGATATGGTTCAAGAGCAATCTTCCGTTGACACGAAGGAAGCCTTGATTGAAGTGGAGAACTTTGTTTCTGGGAAGAGATACAACATGGTTCCTGATTTAGCAAAAGCGACTATCCTAGTTAAGGAAAACGAAGAAGAAATTGTCCGTCAGTTTACTGAATTCATGACAAAGTACGAGTTAGAGCACAGTCATCAACTAGGGGACGGGGCACTTTACTTAGAAGTAAAAGGTATTTCAGCCCATGGAATGGAGCCTAAAAATGGGAAGAATGCCGGTTTGTTTTTAGCAGAGTTTCTGTCTAAATTGAATGTAGATGCAAAAGCTTCACATTATTTCCAATTTGTATCCCGCTATTTCTTTGAAGATTCACGGGGTGTGAATCTTGGTGTTGCTTATTCAGATGACATTTCAGGAGAATTAACCATTAATCCTGGTAAGCTTTCTTACTCAAAAGATACAAATGGAAGAATTGGAATGACGTGCAGATATCCTGTCACAAATAAAATGGAAGAAACAAAGGCGAAATTAGAGGAGCTTTTACAAACGGAAGGATTTGTTCTTGATAACTTCTCAGACTCTAAACCACATCATGTCGATGAAAAAGAGTTCCTAATCCAAACGTTGAAAAAGGTATATGAAGAGCAAACTGGTGAAAAGGCTGAATTAATTGCCATTGGTGGAGGAACGTATGCCCGTTCTTTAAAGTCCGGTGTTGCCTTTGGACCATTATTTCCAGGGCGCCCCGACATTGCCCATCAAAAGGATGAATATATGTATATTGAAGATTTACTGAAGGCCACAGCTATTTATGCACAAGCAATTTATGAGTTGGCAAAGAGTGAATAGATAAACAAAAGGGGACAGGGAGAATGAACTTTGCAATTATAAATGGAAAATTGGTCAATCGATCGGAAGCAAAGGTAGATATAGAAGACCGCGGCTATCAGTTCGGGGATGGAGTATATGAAGTCATCCGTGTCTATAATGGAAAAATGTTCACGGTAAAAGAACATTTGGAGCGGTTTGTGAAAAGTGCTGACAGTATTGGGATTACGTTACCTTATTCCATTGATGATTGTACAGCTTTGTTAGAAGAACTAGTTACAAAAAATAATTTGGTTGAGGGAACCATTTATATGCAAATTACGAGGGGAACTGCTCCGCGTAATCATGTTTTTCCAGGAAAGGATGTCGTTCCTACACTTGTAGCCTATACGAAAGAAGTGGCACGTCCTGTTGAGAGCCTTACGAATGGTGTGAAAACCATTCGTACGGAGGATATTCGCTGGCTTCGTTGTGATATCAAAAGTTTAAATTTATTGGGCAACTTATTAGCCAAACAAAAGGCTGCGGAACGGGGATGCTTTGAAGCGATTCAGTATCGTGGGGATCAAGTCACAGAAGGTAGCAGCTCTAATATTTTTATTGTGAATAACGGTGTGGTTATTTCGCATGAATCTAATCATCTTATTTTAAAGGGGATTACTAAAGATGTAATCTTACAGATATGCTCACAAAACAACATTCCATTTGAAGAACGCTCCTTTACCTTGGCTGAACTGGCTGCGGCTGATGAAGTATTCTTGTCTAGTACGACTTCAGAGGTTATGCCAATTGTTGAAATTGACAAAGATCAGGTTAAGGAGGGTTTACCTGGCCCTATTACAAGAAAGCTACAAAGCTTATTTACTGAAGAAATAGAGAAGCAATGTGGGGATTTAAAAGAAAAGATTTCTTCATAACCAAAATGAGAGGCTGACCCCTAACGAGTCAGCCTCTCTACTTACTAATTAATACTGAAACAAATCGCTTGATAGGTATCTTTCCCCTGTATCACAAGCAATGCAAACCACTACATCATCAGGAGACAGACGCTTGGCAACCTCCAAAGCAGCGTAGCACGCTCCACCAGAGGATGGGCCAACAAGAATTCCTTCTTCTTTCGCTAACCTGCGAGCAATATCATATGCATCTTCATCTTCAATCGCATGAATTTCATCATACACATCTTGATTTAGAATTTCAGGGATAAAGCCAGGGCTTGTCCCTACAAGCTTATGTTTACCAGGCTTGCCACCTGATAGAACAGGCGAACCTTTAGGCTCCACAACATGTACAGTTAATCCCTCAAAATGCTCTTTCAAGGTTTCACCGGTACCCGTAATGGTACCTCCTGTTCCTGCTGTAGCAACAAATGCGGATAATGGTTTGCCGATTTCTTTCATTGCCTCAATAATTTCCACAGCAGTAGTGTACCGATGCGCATCGGGGTTGGCTTCATTTTCAAATTGCATTGGAACGAAGCTATTTGGTATCTCACTTGCTAATTCCTGTGCCTTTCTTATGGCACCAGGCATTTTTTCATCCCCGGGAGTAAGGACAACCTCTGCCCCGTAGGCTTTTAAAATATTAATCCGTTCCTGAGTCATTGTATCAGGCATAATAATAATGGATTTATACCCTCGTGCAGCCGCATTCATGGCTAGGCCAATTCCTGTGTTTCCACTAGTTGGTTCAATAATGGTAGAGCCCTCTTTTAATAAACCAGCTTTTTCTGCCTCTATAATCATATTAAATGCAGCGCGGTCTTTTACACTTTTGCTTGGGTTATAAAACTCAAGCTTCAAATAAACAGAGGCCCCGCCTTTAGGAGCTAAGCGATTAAGTTTGACCAGTGGTGTTTCACCAATTAATTCAGCAATATTATTGACTACTTTCATGGGGACCCATCCTTTCTATCTTCTGTAACATCTACAATTTTCCTATACACTCTATAATCATAAATAAAAAAAGGCGGCTTGTAAAAAATATCGATTATTCTTCTGCCACAAATAGATACAATCTGGGGAAAATAAACTAAAATTGAGTAAAGGACTGAATAAACAATGGAACAGAAAACGCATTTCTTCTTTGCTGTTAGGATGCCCGAAGAAACAAAACTAATGATGAAGGAACATATTGAAAAAATAAAAGCTGTGATTCCTTTTAGCCGCTGGGTACATTTTCAAGATTTACATATCACCTTGGCTTTTTTGGGTGCAGCATCCCCAGAAAAACTAGCAACAGCTGCTAGCAATGTGAAAGATGCCTTAAATAATGCAAAGCCATTCCAATTAAAAATAAATAGACTTGGTTTTTTCGGAAGTAGTCACTCTCCACGTGTTTTTTGGGCAGATACAGAGGAAAGTAATGAACTAAATCTTTTAAGGAATAAGGTGTTTTTGGCTTGTGAAGAAGCCGGATTTGAACTGGAGACAAGGCCTTTCCGTCCCCATATTACCTTAGCAAGAAAGTGGATAGGCGAAAAAGCATTTCAACAGACACTTCTCGAAATATGGAATGAGCTCCAATCAGAGCCGCTCGCTTTTCAAGTGAATGAGGTGGTTTTATATCAAACACATCTCCATAAAACACCAAAATATGAAGCAATCCAGGTATTTCCACTGACAGAATGAAAACAAATAAAAAAGGTTGGTATTATGAAAGAAATTTATTTTATTGTCAATCCAAAGGCAAAAAACGGTTACTGTCTTAAGATATGGGAGAGAATTGAAAATCAACTTAAAGAAAAGCAAGTTAGTTATCTTGCTGTTTTTACAGAATATCAAGGACATGCAAAAAAACTGGCCAGCCAGATCGCCCAAAAAAACTGCGAAGAAAAGATCATCATTGCGGTAGGTGGAGATGGGACCATTCATGAAGTAATGAATGGTGTAGTAAAAAAAAATAATATTACCCTTGGCTTTATCCCAGGAGGGTCAGGAAATGACTTTTCAAGAGGCTTCCAAATCCCTTCAGAGCCGGTGGCAGCCTTAACGGTTATTCTTCGCTTGATGAAGCAGGAGGCACTAGCTATTGATATTGGTAAAATTAAAATGGCAAATCAACAGGAATATAATTTTATTAATAATATGGGTGCTGGATTTGATGCTGTCATATCATACGAAGTCAATCAATCACGGATGAAGGCACTGTTAAATAAGCTTTCGTTAGGCAGGCTTGTTTATGTTTATTTTCTACTAAAAAAGCTATTTACTTATAAAACTACAACAATTGATTTATCAATTGACGGTCAAAAGCATATATTTGAACAAACATGGTTTGTTACAGTTTCCAATCAGCCCTATTATGGCGGTGGGATGAAAATAGCTCCTGTTGCAGTGCCAGATGACGGGCTGTTTGATATTACTGTCGTTCATCAGTTATCAAGGCTAAAATTGCTGCTTGTTTTCGTTAGTGTTTTTTGGGGAAAGCATATTCATTTTAAAGAAGTGAAAACGTATAAAGGAAAAGCCATTTCTATTCATTCTACTGATTCACTATTTGTTCATGCTGATGGGGAGCATGTTGGGCATACACCACTGACTATTCAGCTTCAAGATAAAGCGGTTGAAGTGTTAACGCGAATACGTTCTAAAAGGAAGTTGAGCTGAAAGAGAGGGATAGGAATGAATGGTACTGACAGAAAATTTCTTGCCTATTTAGATGAGCTCCATATCATTACGATTCTTCTGCCACTTTCCTATCATGGAGGAGTGTCATCCACTTTCTATCTTGTTAATGATGCAGGAAAGTGTCCATTGGACATTATTGCAAAGAGTGAAATAGTCGATCATCATAAATATATTTGTAGGTTTTCAGGAGATTATTCCTTTGAAAAGCAATATTGGGTAGTAGATGAGCATGGAGGGAAAACAGACCTTCAAATTGGTGCAGTGATTCGGACAAAGAGTTTTGACGAGAGATTTTACTATGATGGAGATGACCTTGGTGTGACCCTGTGTGCAGAAGAGACTCGCTTTAAGCTTTGGGCACCCACGGCTATCCAGGTCAAGTTAAAAATTACTCCTCCAGAGAGCAGTTTTTCGGAAATCATCAAGCTGAAGCGGGGGGATAGAGGCATATGGTCTGTTACGGTTCCGCGGGTTTTAGAGCTCTATCACTATAGTTTTCTGGTCTTAATCAATCAAGAATGGCGCGAGGCTGTTGATCCATATGTGAAAGCTGTAACGGTAAATGGAGAATTGGGTGTAGTCGTAATGCCAGACAACCCTCCAAGACCTAGGCCTGATTTGCCTCCCTTAGAAAACCCTGTCGATGCAGTTATTTATGAAACCCATATAAGGGACTTTAGTATCCATCCCCATAGTGGAATAAAGAATAAGGGATTATATCTAGGAGCAGGTGAATTGCATACAAAAGGAAAAGACGATGAACCGACAGGGTTATCGTATGTAAAAGAGCTAGGGATTACGCATCTTGAGTTTCTGCCTTTTCATGACTTTGCAGGTGTAGATGAGTTGACGCCCAATAAGGATTATAACTGGGGATACAATCCTCTCCACTTCAATGCACCAGAAGGTAGCTATTCGACCAATCCTGCCGACCCTTACACTAGAATTAAAGAGTTAAAAGAACTAATTAATCGAGTCCATGAAAGTGGTCTAAGGGTCATTATGGATGTAGTGTATAATCATGTATTTATTCGGGAGGATTCCCCCTTTGAAAAAATCGTTCCAGGTTATTATTTTCGTCATAACGAATTAGGATTGCCTTCAAATGGAACAGGTGTAGGAAATGATATCGCATCCGAGCGGAAAATGGTTAGGAAATTTATCATTGACTCTATTCGCTATTGGATGGAAGAGTACCATATTGATGGATTTCGCTTCGATCTAATGGGGATTTTAGATGTGGAAACGATGAGAGAAGTGCGAAAGGCGTGTGACAGTATGGCAGACGACATACTGATCCTTGGAGAGGGATGGAATCTGAACACACCCCTTCCCACAGAACAAAAAGCGACCATTTCTAATCAAGCAAAAATACCCCAGATTGCTCAATTTAATGATAAATTTCGTGATGCTATTAAGGGAAGCACTTTTAATATATTGGATAAGGGATATGCACTTGGGAATGACCATTACTTGGATGCAGCATTGGAGGTAATAACGGGGAGCATTGGGTTTAAGAAGAGAAATTTGCGACTTTTTAATGAACCCACCCAATCAGTAAATTATGTTGAATGTCATGATAATCATACCCTTTGGGATAAACTTCAATCCTGCCTTCCACACGTTGATGATACCACACGCGCACAATTTCATCGTCTGGCAACCGGAATGGTTTTGTTGTCACAAGGAATTCCTTTTCTTCATAGTGGGCAGGAATTTTTCCGAACCAAGCAAGGCGAAGGAAATAGTTACTGTGCTCCTGAGCAGATTAACCAACTTGATTGGGAGAGAAAGAGTCAATTTATAGATAATGTAAATTACATTAAAGGTTTGATTGAGATCCGCCAAGCCTTCCCTTGTTTTCGAATGAGAACTTCTGATGAAATTCGAAGCAATATTCGTTCCCTCCCATCTTCACCTCCTACCCTAGCGTGCATCTATCAAATGGTTCACGACGAGGTAATTCTAATCATTAATCCGTCAACTAGGGAACAAGGATTTACTCTTCCAAAGAGAGATTGGTCCATTTTGGTTGATAAAAATCAGGCGGGAATTTATTCCAAAGGAGTGCTACATGGTGGCGATGTCAAGATACAACCTATATCTTTAAATGTTTTACTAAAAAAATAGTTTCTCGAGATTACTTGACGAAAAAAGGCAATTGGAGATAAAATTTATTAAGATGGCTATTGTGTGCAATGGTTTCAATAGCTTTTTTTTTGTTTTATTAAAAATAAAAGCTGTTGAATGAACTCTGGTTATTTTAAACCTTCCAGCAGCACAGGTTTTACCTCCGAATAATTTGGGGGAATAAGCCCAATAGAACGGCATAAATTGAAGGTGAACGATTTTGGAACATATACTAGGACAAGAGTGGGAAATTACCCCTGCCGGAGGCGCTACTGGTGAAGCCTTTTATGCAGAATATGAGGATCAAAGGCTTTTTTTAAAGCGTAACTCCTCTCCATTCCTTGCGGTTCTTTCAGCAGAAGGCATTGTCCCAAAGCTTGTTTGGACCAAACGGTTGGAAAATGGAGATGTAATAACAGCACAACAATGGCTTCCAGGTAGAGAATTAACACCGGCGGAAATGAATCAAGAGCTTGTTGCCAGGCTTCTCAAGAAAATTCACCGCTCAAAGCCAATGCTTGGAATGTTAAGCAGGATAGAGAACTCGCCATTACACCCGGAAACCATTTTTCAATCAGTGGTCAATGAGTTAGACGATCAAGTTCGATCCTTAGAAGAAACACAAAAAGCAATAAACTTTTTAAAAGATGAAGCATTACATGTCTATTGTGATGAAAAAGTGGTTTGTCATGGAGATGTCAACCATAACAACTGGCTGTTAGCAGAAGACAACCAGTTGTATTTGATTGATTGGGATGGAGCCAGGATTGCAGACCCTGCTATTGATCTTGGATTACTCTTATATTGGTATATCCCACAAGAAAATTGGCAGGATTGGCTAATCATGTACGGAAAAGAGTTAACAGATCATCTAAAGTTAAGAATGAAGTGGTATGTGACCGTGCAAACCTTATCTTCCATTCAGTGGCATAAAAATAAAAACCGTCTGGAAGAGATGAACAAATGGATTCATTTTTTACATGAAATTCTATAAATTATGAAAATTCATCAATATCGTTAACCCATTGTGATAAGTTATTTTGATTAGATAGAATATGTTGATCTAAATCAGCTGTTTGTGCACCATTTTGGCTATACTGGTACACTTCCTGCAGAATGTTCTTAACATTTTGATCAACTTGTGTGTTGACCATTAGAGATTTCACTAAGCGTTCTAGCTGTTCACATTCCGCTACGGAACCACAGCAATCGGACTGATGGTTGTTCAATATATCTTTTAATAATGTTACTTGGTCACCATGACTTAATGGCATAAAGGACACCCTCTCAAGTGGTATTTAAAAAGAATTCACACAGTTAGGTTGTGAATTCTTTTTCTGTTTATGCGTTTTCTTATTTTCCAACAAGAACTGCTTGCATGCGAAGGTCTTGCATGATATGGTTTGAACGAAATTATTTTTTAGGAGTGTCGTAATGAGACTTAGACATAAACCTTGGGCAAAGGATAAATTAGATCAACATCCTCAATTTGTTGTAGCAAATCCCGAAATGCACAAGGGTAATTGGCATAATGTGTTTGAAAAAAAACAGCCACTTCATATTGAAGTTGGTACAGGTAAAGGGCAATTCATTACAGGAATGGCAAAAGCAAATCCTGATATAAATTATATTGGTATTGAATTACATGTCAGCGTCATTGTAGCAGCCTTGGATCGTTTAATTGAAGCAGATTTACCAAATCTAAAACTTTTAAATGTGAATGCAGCTGATCTAGGTAAATATTTTGCGAAAAATGACGTAGACAGAGTGTATTTAAATTTTTCTGATCCATGGCCGAAATCCCGTCATGAAAAGAGAAGGTTGACCTATAAAGATTTCTTGAAGCTATATGAGGATATTTTGGTCGATGGTGGGGAAATTCACTTTAAAACAGACAACCAAGGATTATTTGAATATTCCTTAACGAGCTTTTCTGCTTATGGATTATTACTAAAATATGTAAGCCTCGATTTTCATAACAGTGGGTATGAAGGAAACATCATGACTGAATATGAACAGAAGTTTTCTGAAATGGGACAGCGAATTTACCGTAGTGAAGTTAAATACCAAAATGAAAAGTAGGTCTTTTAGGGCAGTTCATTCCATGAACTGTCTTTTTGTTTCGCTACCCACCTTCCGAATGTTAAAATATAGAAAAATGAGGGAAGAGGAGGAATGGTAAATGGAAACATTAAAGATTGGTCGTGTTTCATTTACATGGTTATCAGGCGGCGTTACAAATTTGGATGGTGGGGCCATGTTTGGAGTTGTCCCAAAAGGATTATGGTCGAAAAAGTATCCGTGTAACGATAAAAATCAAATTGAGCTCCCTACCGATCCCATTCTTATTCAAATGGATGGGAAGAATATACTGGTCGAATCAGGATTGGGAAAAGGAAAATTAACCGAAAAACAATTAAGAAACTTTGGTGTCACACAGGAATCTGAGCTTGATTCATCTTTGGAAGAGTTAGGATTGAGTACAGATGATATTGATTATGTTCTAATGACCCATCTGCATTTTGACCATGCAGGAGGATTGACGAAGCTTGTGGATGACCGTTATGTTTCAACTTTTCCTAATGCGAAAATCATCACGTCACAAGTGGAATGGGATGAAATGCGAAATCCTAATATACGTTCAAAAAATACATATTGGAAAGAAAACTGGGAAGCTGTTGAAACCCAAGTTGTATCATTTGAAGGTGAATGGTCTTTAGGAGCTATTAGGATGATTCATACCGGCGGGCATAGTAACGGTCATTCTATTGTTATTGTTGAAGATGGTGGAGACATCGCTATTCACATGGCAGATTTAATGGCGACACACGCCCATCAAAATGTATTATGGGTAATGGCATATGATGACTACCCAATGGACTCTATATTCGCAAAAGAGAAATGGCTCCCTTTTGGGTTAAAGAAAAATGCCTGGTTTACCTTTTACCACGATGCCTACTACAGAGCAGTAAAATGGGACAACGAAGGTAAATTAGCTGAAGTGATAAAAAGAAAATAGAGACAAAAAAGTCGTACCCACTGAGGATACGGCTTTTTTGTTATTATTTTATAAGGGTGTAATGTCTATAAGAGTACCGGTCTGCGCATCAGCAATAAATTCATATTGCTCAGTAGAACCATCATTATTTTTTGAAATACCGCCTTTGTATACACGATAGTGTATATGCTGCTTTTCATATGGTTCGGTTTCCATATGTATCCAAGAGCCGCTGATGGGTCCATTTTGTTTAAACTGTCTTTTTACTTGTTCCAGTACCTTTTCGGGTGACACATTCGTTTTTTGATCAATTACTTCTTTTACCACATAACCGCCAATTAAACCGACCGCAGCTCCAACGATGAAAGATTTCCAGTTCATAGCCAAGGACCTCCAAAAAATAAATTGGAAAAGATTACGTATAAGGATTCTCCTCTCAGTATATCGTATTTAGCAGTAAGAAGGTAATATTACTGATTTTCCGAACGAGAAAGCCCATGCAGGGCGTTAGCCCGTCTTTAGACATGGGACGATAGTGAGGTCAAATACGGAGTATCACATAAACCGAAAGTTTGTGGTGCTTCAAGCATTTGAAAGTATCACGTCCTTTTTTGATTCAAAGGTTGCAGTAATAATAGTAAATCAATAAAATGTAATTATGGAACATGATGGAAAGAATAAAAGGAGTGATTGCGTGAAGAATTTCCGCATTTACAACACTTGCCGAGTTTGTGGACACGTTCTTATTTTGTTTCGACTGCTGGAAATGTATCGAGTGAAACGATAAAACGATACGTTGAAAATAAGAAAAAGCGTAACTAGAAAGGAGTGATACCTTTGGAAAGAAAGACTACACCGACTTATACACTCGAACTCCCATTAATTATTCCAGTTTGGCAACAACACCGTTTGGAAAAGAAATTGAAGATTGCTCGGTACGTCTACAATTCTTGTCTAGGTGAAGCTCTTAAACGTCATAAACGTGTCAAAGCTGATAAAGAGCATCGTGCTTTGCTTCGGGACCCTAAGTCTAAAGGACGTGACATACTGCTTTCAGAGATACGTTTAGCCTACGGCTTTTCTGAATATGGTTTGCACGATTTCGTGAGAAATGTTCAGCACAAATTCAAGGAAAATATCGGTAGCTTTGAAGCACAAAAGCTTGCTACAAGGGCTTTTCAAGCTGTCGAGAAACTCCATTTTGGAAAGGCAAAAAAAGTGCACTTCAAAGCGTATGATGATGATATTTCTGTTGAAAACAAATCAAATGCTACTGGCTTGCGGTATGCAGATGGCAACATCCTTTGGGGAGAAAACCCAACAAAAAAACAGCCTAAGCCTAAGAGCCGGCTTTGTATCCCTGTTGTACCAAAAGCTAAGGATGAATATGCATACCTAGCCTTAATGGATAAGACAAAGTACGTGCGGATCTTGAAGCGTGAAGTGCGTGGCAAGGTTCGCTTTTTTGTCCAACTTGTTCAAGAAGGCTATCCTCCAACAAAACGAAATCGTAAGGTGGCCGATGATGAAACCCAACGCGTAGGGATCGACATTGGTTCATCTACAATCGCCATTAGTAGTGAAAAAACCGTACAACTTCGAGAACTAGCCCCAGAATGCCATGCTGACGAGAAGAAACTTCGTTGTATTCAGCGAGCAATGGACCGATCACAACGGTCCACTAACCCTCAAAACTATAACGAGAACAGCACTACTAAAAAAGGGAG
Organism: Neobacillus sp. Soil_C_43; assembly: GCF_057656715.1. NCBI lineage: Bacteria > Bacillati > Bacillota > Bacilli > Caryophanales > Bacillaceae > Neobacillus > Neobacillus sp. Soil_C_43. Next base: position 833,369 of record NZ_JBDGJV010000001.1, on the reverse strand, counting down.
AAAGACGTGGACGAATTCCAAGCGTTATCTCCAACTTCGCCGAGAGCGAAAAGAGCTGTTTCGTAAAATAGCTGTCCACCGAAAACAGTCCCATGAGAAGTTAGCGAACGAAATATTAGAACTTGGTTCGGATGTACGAGTGGAAACCATGCGATTTCAATCGCTACAAAAACGAGCGAAGAAAACGACTCGAAATAAGAAGAACGGCAAGATTAACCCTAAGAAACGGTTTGGTAAATCCATCGCGAATCATGCTCCTTCAATGCTGCTAACGATTATTGACCGAAAACTAAGGTATCAAGGACGGTCAATTAAGAAAATTGATACCTATGCTACAAAGGCTAGTCAGTTCAATCATTTGACTGGTGAGTATACGAAGAAGCAACTTTCAGAACGTTGGAACGACGTGGGAAAATTTCGGATTCAACGTGATTTATATAGTGCTTTTTTAATCGGAAACACAACGGAAACGCTCAATACGGTTAACGTGGAATTATGTAACGCACAATGGGACATCTTTGTTGAACTACATAACCGTGAGATTGCACGTCTAAAACAATTATCTAGTAAAATTTTGCGTTGGTTTGTAGCATAAACAAAAATCAGATTGGTCGTGACAACGCCCAAGAGAAGTCGGAATGATAAGCACACAAGGGGTCTAAGGCCTGCTTGGAGAAGTGCCTTGCTATACGCAATACGTCCGTTAATGTTCTAGGAGAATGTACACCAGTGTTTCGGTAGAAACTCTTTCCGTAAGGCAAGATAAGGGTACCGTTGAGAAGTGTACGAGGTAAAATTTTCCCCTATACCCTAGAACCCCACTGCTTTAGTTGTGGGAGTTGTCAGTTATATCGGATGAAATATTGGTAAGAGACACGAAATTTCTGTAAAATGAAATTATACATAAGAGCACAGAATCTATTTCTGAAGGAGTATCAAAATGAATGAACAAACATTAAAGCTTTTTCAAACCTTAACGGAGCTTCCAGGTGCACCGGGAAATGAGCATTTAGTAAGAAAGTTTATGAAGGAGCAATTAGCTCTATACTCAGATGAAATTGTTCAAGATCATTTAGGTAGTGTTTTTGGCCTGAAAAAAGGACATGGTCAGGGACCGACAGTGATGGTTGCGGGCCATATGGATGAAGTGGGTTTCATGGTAACTTCCATTACTGAAAACGGAATGGTTCGTTTTCAGCCGCTTGGAGGTTGGTGGAGTCAAGTGCTACTCGCCCAACGGGTTCAGATTATGACAAATAATGGTCCTGTCATTGGCGTAGTAGGGTCGATCCCGCCTCATCTTTTAGATGAGTCAAAACGAAACAAACCAATGGAAATTAAGAATATGCTGGTTGACATTGGTGCAGATAACCGAGAAGATGCAGAGAAAATCGGAATTAAACCCGGTCAGGCTATTTTGCCGATTTGTCCATTCACTCCGATGGCAAATAAGAAAAAAATCATGGCAAAGGCATGGGATAATCGGTATGGCTGTGGCTTAGCGATTGAACTTCTACAAGAATTAAAGGATGAAACATTGCCAAACATCCTTTATTCGGGTGCTACAGTCCAAGAGGAAGTAGGTTTACGCGGTGCTCAGACAGCTGCAAATATGATTAAGCCTGATATCTTCTTTGCACTTGATGCAAGTCCTGCAAATGACATGAGTGGAGACAAACTAGAATTCGGCCAATTAGGCAAGGGTGCATTGCTTCGAATCCTTGATAGATCCATGGTTACGCATCGTGGGATGAGAGAGTTTGTTCTTGATACTGCGGAAACACATCAGATTCCATATCAATATTTCGTTTCACAGGGTGGAACAGATGCAGGACGTGTTCATCAATCCAATGAGGGCGTTCCAAGTGCAGTAGTGGGAATTTGTTCACGCTACATCCATACCCATGCGTCGATCATCCATATTGATGACTATGCGGCAGCGAAAGAATTAATCGTAAAACTTGTTAAAGCATGTGACCAAACTACGGTCGATACCATTCGATCAAACAGCTAATATTTCGGGAGGCATGGTTCATGCTTCCTTTTTACATCGATAGGAGATTTAGAAATGAAAATTATTATCGGTTCTAAAAACCCAGCCAAAATTTTAGCAGTAAAAAATAGTTTCATTCATGAGGAAGTGGAGTTTTTAGTGTTAGATATTCCATCGAATGTGAGCGATCAGCCCTTTTCTGATGACGAAACAATCCAAGGGGCAATCAATCGAGCTGTAGGGGCTTTAAGGCAGGGGAATGGTGATATAGGTATAGGTCTAGAAGGCGGTGTACAAGAAACATCCCAGGGTCTGATGCTATGTAACTGGGGAGCATTAGCCTCTCGAAATGGGGAGCCTATTATTGCAGGTGGGGCAAGATTTCTTCTTCCTGAAGGAATTGCTGTAAGGCTTAGAGCGGGAGAAGAACTTGGTCCAGTCATGGATGATTATGCGAAAATGAAGAACGTAAGGAAACATGAGGGAGCAGTAGGGATTTTCACTTATGGTGTAATTAATCGGGTAGATATGTTTACACACCTTACAAATCTTTTAGTGGGTCAATATTACTATCGAAAAAGCAATTAACAGAACAGATTAGCTTTTTTTCGACAACCTCATTCGACAAAAGTCTTGTCTTTTGAATATTCTGGCAGGTATGATATATTTATGGGACTTTATTCGTATGAACGGGAGGCGAAAAAGCTGAAATTTTTAAAAACCATTACTATATTCATACTATCGCTGCTTTTACTAAGTGCATGTAGCAACAATGCTTCGATAAAAGAAGAAAGTATAGCTGCAATAAAAACAGCGAAAGCAACGTTTACTGAAAAAGAGAAAAAGCCAAATAAAATGAGTGGAAAGATTCACTTTTTCTTACCTGCAGGATATGTTATAAAAAGTGAATCAGCTAATAATATTATTTTAAGAAACGGTTCAGATACGTATATTCTTTTCTTTAACCCAAAGGAAAGCACAACAAGTGATGTTGTGTACAAAGCAACAGTCGATCAACATAAGGAATTATATACAAATGAGAAATTTGCTTCTACCGACAACAAGCTTGGGTTTATAACCATTGATCAACTTAAGGACGATGGTTTAAATGAATTAACAATTGGAGTGGGCGGGGCAAAAATAACGACGCAATCAGAAACTAGTGATTTGGTACAAAATACGAAAATGATGATGCAAATAGTTAATTCAGTCAAGTTCACAGAATAAATGGAGGCGTTAATTATGAAGAATTTAGAATCAATGGAGCAATTTGAACAACTTCGGGACCAAGGGAAAACCATTTTTATGTTTTCTGCAGGCTGGTGTCCAGATTGTCGGGTAATTGAACCAATCCTTCCAGAGATAGAAGCAAAATTTAATGAATACACCTTTATTCATATAGACCGGGACGACTACATTGATTTGTGTCAGCAATTAGATGTATTCGGCATTCCAAGCTTTATTGCTTTCGAAAACGGAAAGGAACTCGGCCGCTTCGTAAGTAAAGACCGGAAAACACAAGAAGAAATCGAACAATTCATCAATGGTTTAAAATAATAGGCTATGTAAAAGAATAATGTTTGATTTTATACCCTGTTGATTGGAGAGGAAGGCACGAAGACTCCTGTGGGAGTATGGTTCAGGGGAGACCCCGCAGGCGCAAGCGCCGAGGAGGCTCGCCGAAACACCCACGAACCGCTCGTGCCTAGAGCGGAAATCAACAGACAAATTTAACAAAGCTAAATAATAAGTTCCGGGGCTGACTCTTTGCTTTTGAGTCAGCCTCATTTTTATTGTACAATGGATTAGCAGCCCTTGAAGGGAGGATCAAACATGAAAATGGACAGTAAAAAAATGAGAAGAGAATTAGAAACTCGTTTAGCAAATGAGGAACGAGCCATTTCCTATGACCGAGATAAAGACACTCTCAGATTTGAAAATAAAGCAACAGGTAAGGGGATTACCGTCACAATACCTGGAATTATAGCCAAATGGCATGATGAAAAAGAAAAAGCGATTGATGAAGTCGTTTATTATGTAAATGAAGGTCTGCAAGCAATGGAGGATACCGTTCAGTTAACCGATCATGAAAAGAATATTTTTCCGGTTATTCGGTCTACGTCTTTTCCTAATGAATCAGAAGAGGGAAACCCGTTCATGAGCGACGAACATACGGCCGAAACGAAGATCTATTACGCATATGACATGGGGAAGACGTACCGGTTAATTGACCGTCGAATCATGGAAAAGGAAGGTTGGGAAGCGAACAGAATTAAGGAAATTGCCTTATTCAACGCAAGATCCCTGTCAACTCCTCTTAAGGAAGATCAGGTCGCTGGGAATAGTTTTTATTTTCTCAACACCAATGATGGATATGATGCAAGCCGAATCCTAAATAAAGGCTTCCTCAATGAAATGCAGAAACGAATGGTTGGGACGATGGTTTTAGCCGTTCCTCACCAAGATGTATTAATCATGGCGGATATTCGTAACGACAGAGGATATGATGTTATGGCCCAGATGGCTATGAGCTTTTTTGCGAATGGTCGTGTTCCAATTACAGCTTTGTCATTCATCTATGAAAATGGGGAATTAGAACCCATTTTCATTTTAGGAAAAAATAAATAAAATGAATGAAAAAGGATCACATCAAGTGGTCTTTTTTCATTACTTCTTTGGGGGATATATCCAATTCGAATATATTTCGACTTATTCTGAGAAATTATCTCGAAAAAATATCAAATACTGATAAAATAGAATGATAGATGAAAGTAGAAAGAGTGATAGTTTTGAGCTGGATCCAAAACTTTTTTCAAAAGTTTAAAAAAGATGAGGAAGAGGAATTAAACGAATTTGTTGTACATAACCATAGAAACGATGAACTTCCACATCTAAACCAATACGAAAGTTTAAAGGATTTAGATACGAGAATTTCCTATCAATATCCAAAAGGTGGCCTGCGTTCTTCCACTACACCTTTATCTGAGGTCAAGCCCAAAGTTAGGGAGAATGTCCGACAGCAAAGGATTTTAGAGAAACAGCCTGAAAAGAGAAGCAGAAGGGAACAAAAAGAAACTCAACCTGTAAAAACGGAAGTCCCAAAACCAATCAAAGAGCCAAAGCAACAACCGAGAATGAGGGGCCCATTTCACCCAACAGAAATTCCTTCTCCTATTTTCGGGTTTAACAGGCCAAAGAAGACAGAGATGGTTGTAGAGCATGAGTTGAGCCACTTTTTAAACGAAGAGGATAAAGATCAGCTTAACCATTCAGCAGTATTTGAAGAGATAATTGCTGAAGCGTCTCTTATTACGAATGAGGAATCTAGTATTGAATTTGAATCCTTGCAAGAAAATGTGTTAGAGGCGATTGAATATGAGCCTGAACCAATGGAGATCGAACCGAATTTACCGGTTGAAACTTCTGTCGAACTACAAGCTGAATCTGAGAATGTAGCCGAACCCCAACCCGAGCAGCCTGAGACCAAGCGTTCTCGTTTGCCATTTAATGTAATGATGTTAAAGCAGGATAAACTAAAATGGGAAGAAAATATACAAAGAAGAGAACGTGAGCAGCCTATTCAGGTACGGAAGAACACTTTAGTAGAAAAAGAAGTTGATACTTCATTAGAAAGACTACTAGAAAGAGCTATGGTGGAGCCAAAAGATAGTACGATAGAAAAACCAGTAGAAAAGCCCATTGAAAAACCAACTGATAAGCCAATTATTCAGAAGGTTGTTTCCTCTCCAACCGTGGCGGAGAAAGTTGAACAGGTAACGTCCAATGGAACTTATATGCTCCCTCCATCAAGTCTATTACATCCGCCCGTTAAAGAAGATAAAGATATTGGTTGGTTGTTAGAGCAAGAAGAACTCCTAAATATTACATTGAAAAACTTTAATGTTGGTGCAAGTGTGGTCAACGTGACCCAAGGTCCATCTGTTACCCGCTTTGAGGTACAACCCGAACCAGGGGTAAAAGTAAACAAAATTACTAATCTAAGTGATGATATTAAATTAAGTCTAGCAGCAAGGGATATTCGGATTGAAGCACCTATACCGGGAAAGCATACGATTGGTATTGAAGTACCAAATCAAAAGTCAAGACCCGTTTTAATAAATGAAATCATTCAAAGTAGTGTGTTTCAAGAATCTACGTCTCCTTTAACAGCAGTAATGGGGCTAGATATTGCAGGGAAACCGATTGTAACTGACTTAAAGAAAATGCCACACGGGCTAATTGCTGGGGCAACAGGTTCAGGTAAAAGCGTATGTATTAATACAATTTTAGTTAGCCTGTTATGTAAAGCCAGTCCAGAAGATCTAAAGCTATTGCTGATTGATCCAAAAGTGGTAGAACTTGCACCGTATAACCGAATTCCACACCTTGTTAGCCCTGTCATTACCGATGTAAAAGCGGCAACAGCTGCATTAAAGTGGGCTGTGGATGAAATGGAAAGGCGATATGAGCTTTTCGCTCATGCGGGTGTTCGTGATATCAACCGATTTAATGAACTTGCAATAAAGCATAAGCGCTATTCTGATAAGTTGCCTTTTATTGTGATAATCATTGATGAGTTAGCTGATTTAATGATGATGTCACCAGCAGATGTGGAAGAAGCAATCTGTAGAATAGCTCAAAAAGCAAGGGCATGCGGTATTCATCTTATTGTAGCCACACAAAGACCATCGGTTGATGTTATAACTGGATTAATAAAAGCCAATATTCCAACCCGAATTGCTTTTTCTGTCTCTTCCCAAGTGGATTCACGTACCATTATTGACATTAGCGGGGCGGAAAAATTACTCGGCCGTGGCGATATGCTGTTCTTAGAAAATGGATCATCGAAACCTGTAAGATTGCAGGGAACGTTCGTATCGGATGAAGAGATTGATCTTGTAGTTGCCCATGTAAGGGATCAACGCGAGCCAGAATATTTATTCGAACAAGAAGAGCTGCTGAAAAAGGCCCAAGTAACAGAGGAAGAAGATGAACTCTTTTATGAAGCTTGTGAATTTATTATTGAGCAAGGGGGAGCATCCACTTCAAGCCTGCAACGGCGCTTTAAAATTGGCTATAATAGAGCAGCAAGATTAATGGATATACTTGAACAAAATGGATATATTACAAGTGCAAATGGGAGTAAGGCTCGTGAGGTCTTAATAACAGGAGCTGATTTAGAGGCCATTCAAGAATAATATAAATCAATAATCCACCGTATTCTTTCTAGGTACGAACAAATAATAATGAATGCCAATTCGGGGTGGATCGCAAAGATAATTGACACTAATAGTTTTTACGCGAAAACAATGTTATAATAATTAAATGATTTTAAATAAGTAAGCTTACTTGTTCAGTAATTCTATAAACAATGTCAAATACAGACAGATGTCATATACTGTTTTACAGATAGACGTTGGTTGGAGGTTCTTCTATGACTATTTACCATTTTGTAGGTATTAAGGGGTCTGGGATGAGTGCATTAGCACAAGTTCTGCATGATATGAAATTTGAGGTTCAAGGCTCCGATGTCGAAAAGCGCTTTTTTACTCAACTTGCCCTTGAACAATCCGGTATAAAGATATTTCCCTTTCAAAAGGAAAATATCAAGCCTGGAATGACGATTATTGCAGGAAATGCCTATCCAGATACGCATGAAGAGATTCAAGAGGCAATGAAACTTGGACTTCCAGTAATAAGGTACCATCGTTTCTTAGGCGATTTTATGCAGAATTTTACAAGTGTTGCGATTACAGGTGCACACGGAAAAACCTCTACGACTGGTTTACTGGCTCATGTTATTAAAGGAGCTAAACCTACGAGCTTTTTAATTGGCGATGGAACTGGGAAAGGACAAGAAGGGGCAGAATATTTTGTTTTTGAGGCGTGTGAATACAGAAGGCACTTCTTATCGTACTTCCCTGATTATGCCATTATGACAAACATTGATTTTGATCATCCAGATTACTTTGCCAATATTGAAGATGTATTCTCAGCCTTCCAAGAGATGGCTGTTCAAGTGAAAAAGGGAATATTTGCTTATGGTGATGATGAGCAGCTTCAGAGAATCCAGGCGAAGGTTCCTGTATTGTTTTATGGATTTGGCGACGAAAATGATTACCAGGCAAAAAATCTTGTCAAATCCACCAATGGAACAACCTTTGATGTATTTATACGTAATACTTTTTATGACACATTCTCAATCCCTACATTTGGGGATCACAGCGTGTTAAATGCGCTTGCAGTCATCGGTTTATGCCACTATGAAGAGATTGATGTTACTATCGTGAAAGAACAATTGCTAACATTCCAAGGTGTGAAAAGAAGATTTTCTGAAAAGAAAATTGGAACGCAAATCTTAATCGATGATTATGCCCATCATCCGACTGAAATCAAAGCAACCATTGATGCTGCAAAGCAGAAATATCCTGATAAAAGAATTGTCGCTGTATTCCAACCACATACTTTTACACGTACCCAAGCCTTTTTAGAAGATTTTGCTGAGAGTCTTCGTCAAGCTGATAAAGCGTACTTGTGTGAAATTTTTGGGTCAGCTCGTGAAAATCATGGAAAGCTGACAATTAAGGACCTACAGGAAAAAATTGATGGGTCTGAGATTCTATCAGAAGAAAATACTTCAGTATTAAATGAATACGACAATAGTGTAATTATATTTATGGGTGCAGGGGATATTCAAAAGTTCCAGGAATCTTATGAAAAACAAATCAATCAATAAACAAAAGAGAGGCTGACACAAATAAGTGTCAGCCTCTATTGTTTACATTATAAGAAAGTATAAAATCCGACTTTGAGAATTGTCCAGCTCCAGCGCCTAGCCCCTCGGGTCAAATAACCTTCTGCAATAAAAGTCAAAGAGCAACTTTTCTTGCAGAAGAACATTTGCCTGTCGGGGCTGATCAAGGCGCTTCCGCTTTTCTTATTTTAAATTGTCAGGATTTAATACTTCTAATTCTGGTAGCACGAAAAGACCATCTTTTCGAATGAGTACATCGTCAAAATAGATTTCCCCTCCGCCATACTCGGGACGCTGAATGTTTACCATATCCCAATGAATATTAGAGTGGTTTCCATTAAACGCATCATCATAGCATTGTCCAGGAGTGAAGTGGAAGCTGCCGGCAATCTTTTCATCAAATAAAATATCCTGCATCGGATTTAAGATGAAAGGGTTCACTCCAATTGCAAACTCTCCCACGTAGCGTGCTCCCTCATCTGTATCAAAGATTTTGTTAATACGACTAGAATCATTAGACTCAGCCTCAACAATTTTTCCATCTCTAAAAGTGAGCTTAACATTTTCAAAGGTAAAGCCTTGGTAAGGAGACGGTGTGTTATAAGTGATGACTCCATTTACTGAATCACGAACTGGAGCTGTGTATACTTCACCATCAGGAATATTTAGTCTTCCTGCACATTTAATCGCAGGTATATCTTTTATAGAGAAGCTTAAATCTGTTCCAGGTCCAGTAATGCGAACCTTGTCTGTTCGATTCATCAGTTCAACCAAGCTGTCCATGGCTTGATCCATTTTTCCGTAATCCAGGTTACACACATTAAAATAAAAGTCTTCAAATGCTTCTGTGCTCATCTTGGCCAATTGCGCCATTGATGACGTAGGATATCGAAGAACAACCCATTTTGTTTTTGGTACACGAATATCACGGTGTACCTTTTTTCCAATTGTAGAGCCGTGAATTTTCATTTTTTCATCAGGAACATCAGCTTGTTCATTGATGTTATCTCCAGAACGTAGCCCTATGTATGCATCCATTTTACTCATGACGTTTGCTTCAAAATCAGCCATCATATTATATTGCTCTTCTTCGGCACCAAATAATAGCGCACGGTCAACCTGATGATCTTTTAATAGAACAAATGGATATCCACCTGCAGCATAGGCTTCCTTCACCAACGCGGTAACAAGTTCACGTTGCAACCCAAAATTCTCAATTAACACCTTTTCACCTTTTTGTAGCTGCACAGAATAATTAATTAAATTCTTTGCCAGTTTCTCGATACGAGGATCTTTCATGGTAGCGCCTCCAAACAATTATGTAAGTACAATACTATTGTAACCGAATAATGACTGAAAGTTGAAAAATAAAGTAATTTCTTCCGTATGAATAGTGAATTTTTTTAAAGGAATAGCAGGAAAACAAGACAAATGAATGGAAGTAGTATAAGATATTAGCGAGGTTTATATCCATGATGGATGGGTAATACATATTGATATAGTTAAGGCGGAGGTGCACGATGCAAATTATTTTATACTTAAGCGTAGCCTTGATAGCCATAGCGTTTTTTGTGCTAGTTATCTACTTATCAAAAACGCTTAAATCACTTCAGGGTACACTTACAAGCGTTTCAAAAACGCTGTCAGGATTAGAAAAACAGTTGGATGGGGTTACAAGCGAAACGACAATACTTTTACAAAAGACCAATGCGCTTGCTGAAGATATTCAGCAAAAATCCGAAAGTTTAAATAGTGTGGTGGATTCTGTAAAGGACGTTGGGGTGACCGTTTCCAAATTCAACGGAACGTTACTGAACTTAACCAATACTGTTGATCAGCAAGTAGAAGATAGTAAAGAAAAAATCTCACAAATAGTTCAATGGAGTAATGTGATCCTTGAATTGAAGGATAAATGGCAAGCTAGAAAGCAAATAAAACAAGAAAAAGAATCAGAGCAAATGATTAAAAGGGTAAGATCTCATTAGAATTAAGGAGGAACGAAGATGTCTAATAGAGAATATGAGTCAAGGGAAGCGAATCAAAATCGTAACGACGAATCTTCCAGCAGCTTTATCCTAGGAGCTTTTATTGGAGGGGTAGTTGGAGCTGCAGCAGCTTTACTTTTTGCACCTAAGACAGGGAAAGAGCTCCGTTCAACATTAACGAATCAAGCAGGTTCAATTATGGACAAGAGTGGTTCATTACGGGAGAATGTAGTTAGTAAGAGCAATGAATTAGCATCTAAAACAGCATCCCTTTCCCAGGGGATTGTGCTTCAATCCTCCGAACTAGTAAATAAGGTAAAGGGAAAGCAATCTCCCAAAGAAGAATCTGAGTTAACTTATATTCCAATCCAGCATGGAAAGGAAAAGGGAACTGTAAAAAAGTCGAATGAATCAGTGCCACATGACAGTGAAGAAATTCGAAAAAAATTAGAAGAAGCTCAAAAAGCTTTTGATGAAGAAGAGAGCAAGGTAAAACTTTAATAGTTATATTATTTGTGATACAAACGGTGAAGTGATAAAATGACTTCACCGTTTATTTTTATTTAAGTAGGTCGTGTTCATTGCTGACAGTATGCTTTTTTTAATGGAGGAATGTAAAGATGCTAGAAAAAATTGATTCAATTGAACAGTTTGATGAAATAGTAAAAAAAGAAAGTAGATTTTATTTGTTAAAGCACAGTTTAACATGCCCGATCAGTCATGCTGCGTACAAGGAGTACGAAAAATATGCAAATGAAAATCAGAATATGCCAACATATTTCATAGCGGTACAAGATTCACGGCCACTTTCTAACGAGGTTGCAGAAAGATTTCAAATTAAACATGAATCACCGCAAGCAATCCTATTTTCGAATGGAGAAGCAACTTGGAATGCTTCACATTGGAAAATTACCAACAAGGCACTACTAACTGCAAGTAATGTAACTCAATAAGTAATACTAAAGAGGATGAACGTTCATCCTCTTCTTTATAAAAAATTTAGACACGTATGTTAAGTAGGTAACATACAATACTTTTATATACCTAATGATACTTTAATGCTTAAAAGCGTTTAATTAATAAAGAAAAAATGAGTGACAAAGAAATATATTTCCGCTATAATAAAGCCTAATTATTGAAATATTATAAAATTAAAAAATTTTAAGTGTAAATCATTATGAGTTTAGTAAGATTTGCAAATGAAAGGACGGGGACGAATATGGGCAAAAAGGTTGAATTGGATCAATTAAGAACACGTGTCGATGAGTTAAACTTGGAATTATTGAGGCTAATTAATGAAAGAGCTCAGCTCGTCCAAGAGATTGGACGGGTAAAAGAAAATCAAGGTGTGTACCGTTACGATCCAGTCCGTGAAAGAAAAATGCTTGATATCATTAAAGAGCATAACGATGGACCATTTGAAAATTCTACAATCGACCATATTTTCAAAGAAATTTTTAAAGCAGGTTTAGATCTTCAAAAGGATGATCATGAGAAAGCCCTGCTTGTATCTAGAAAGAAGAAGCCTGAAAATACGATTGTAAACCTAAAGGGAGAAACTATAGGTGATGGCAAGCCACATTTTGTGTTTGGTCCATGTGCGGTTGAATCCTATGAGCAGGTAGCGACGGTTGCTAAGGCGATGAAGGAAAAGGGCTTAAAGCTTCTCCGTGGTGGTGCATATAAACCAAGGACATCTCCTTACGATTTCCAAGGATTAGGTGTGGAAGGGCTAAAAATCTTAAAGCGTGTAGCAGATGAATACGATATGGCAGTAATTAGCGAAATCGTAAACCCAGCCGATATTGAAATGGCTTTAGATTATATTGACGTTATCCAAATTGGTGCACGGAACATGCAGAACTTTGAACTATTAAAAGCTGCAGGGGCAGTAAATAAACCTGTATTGTTAAAAAGAGGGATTGCTGCCACGATTGAAGAGTTTATCAATGCAGCAGAATACATTATGGCACAAGGGAATGGCCAAATCATCCTTTGTGAACGAGGTATTCGGACATACGAGCGTGCTACTAGAAACACACTTGATATTTCGGCAGTTCCAATTCTTAAACAAGAAACCCATTTACCAGTAATGGTAGATGTTACTCATTCTACTGGTAGAAGAGACTTGTTATTACCTGCTGCAAAAGCGGCGATTGCCATTGGTGCTGACGGAGTCATGGCTGAAGTTCATCCAGACCCGGCAGTGGCCTTATCCGACCAAAAACAACAAATGGACCTTGACCAATTTGACAAATTTTATAATGAATTACTAGCATCAAACTTTGTAAGGATTTAATTTTGGTTAAAAAAACCTCCTGCACATGCTTGCAGGAGGTTTTTTAATGACTTTTAGAAAAATATACGAAAAATGTTGACAAATGCAATTGCGGCTTTAATATTCTTATCGTATCATTAAATACATACTAAGATTGTTTATTATCTCACAATCAATATTATGACTAGGTTTTTAATAACAGATGTAAAATAAAGAAAACAATGTACGTTACAGGAGAGTGTTATAAGTGAATATAACGATTTATGATGTGGCTAGGGAAGCAAATGTATCAATGGCGACAGTTTCCCGTGTAGTAAATGGAAATCCAAATGTTAAACCAATAACCCGGAAAAAGGTGTTAGAAGTTATTGAAAGATTAGGGTACCGCCCAAATGCCGTAGCAAGAGGATTAGCTAGTAAAAAAACAACAACAGTTGGAGTAATTATCCCAGATATATCTAATATCTTTTTTGCAGAGTTAGCTCGAGGCATAGAAGATATTGCAACTATGTACAAGTACAATATCATTTTGAGCAATTCTGACCAAAACATGGACAAGGAATTACACTTACTTAATACGATGCTAGGGAAGCAAGTAGATGGAATCGTGTTCATGGGAGGAAATATTACCGCAGACCACGTGGAGGAATTTGAGAAATCTCCAGTACCGATTGTTCTTGCGGGTTCTATTGAGGAGTCAAAAAAAATTCCGTCAGTAAACATTGATTATGAAGAAGCAGTATATGATTCCGTAAAGGAATTCATTGAAAAGGGCCATAAGAATATTGCCATTGTGGTGGGACCACTTCATGAACCGAAAAATGCCCAGAAAAAACTTAAAGGGTATCAAAGGGCACTTCAAGAAGCCGGGCTTCCTTATAATGAAGAGCTCATAGTTGAAGGAGATTATACGTACGATTCAGGTATTGAAGCCTTTGATAAATTACTCGAGGCATCAGCAAGACCAACAGCCATTTTAGTTGGAGCGGATGAAATGGCACTAGGAGTCGTTCATGGTGCCGAGGATAAAGGTTATAAAATTCCTGAGGATTTTGAAGTAATCACATCAGATAATACCAGATTATCACTAATGGTTCGTCCACAGCTTACAACCATTGTGCAGCCGTTATATGATATTGGCGCTGTTGCAATGCGACTCTTAACGAAATTAATGAATAAAGAAGGCGTTGAAGAACAAATTGTCGTACTTCCTCACCGCATTGAGCATCGTGATTCAACTAAATAACTAATAGATGAAAAAAAAGGGCTTGCCATTAAGATGGCAGGCCCTTTTGGCTTTTTTGTTGAGTACGAATTGGGTATAGAGCTTTTTCTAACGTAATTTCATTCTTCTCTGTAATCTCAGCTTTTCTTGGGATAGGTGTATATAAGTTGTCAGGGTCGTCCCATTCCCTCGGTAAAGTAACGGGCGACTCTTTTTGCCACTGCTCAATCCATGCATCAGGTAGATTCCCTGAACAATTTGAGTTTTCTGTCATCTCAAGCCAGATGAGTGCCCATGCTCTTGGAACCACTCGCCAAATGTCATACCCACCGCCGCCAACTGCAATCCATTTTCCATTACAGTATTGATGAGCAATTTCATGAGCAATCTTGGGGATTTCACGATAAATTTTCATCGTTGCCGATAAGTGTGTTAACGGATCAAAATAATGGGAATCAGCTCCGTTTTGAGTAAGTATTACATCAGGCTTAAAAAATTCAGCCACTTCTTTTATGGAGTTTGTATAGGCATGGAGCCAGGAATCATCTTCTGTAAAAGCATCCACAGGTATGTTAAAAGAATACCCATAACCAGGGCCCTGGCCTCTTTCATTGATATTTCCGGTACCTGGAAATAAATATCGTCCGGTTTCATGAATGGAAAGGGTGCAAACATTGGGGTCATCGTAAAAGGACCATTGGACACCATCCCCATGGTGGGCATCAGTATCTACATATAACACACGTGCATGATATTTTTCCTGAAGGTACTTAATAGCAACCGAACTATCATTATATACACAAAATCCAGACGCTTTTCCGCGGAACCCATGGTGTAAACCGCCTCCAAGGTGAAGAGAATGGAGAGACTTACCTGTCATAACCTGGTCAACTGCGGCTAAGGTACCGCCTACTAATAAGGCGCTAGCTTCGTGCATATTCGGGAATATGGGTGTGTCTTCTGTACCTAATCCATAATTTTCAGCGATTTCTTTTGAAAGCTCTCCGTGTCCTGCTTTCTTAACCGCTTCTATGTAACTTCGATCATGTATAAGGGCTAACTCTTCATCCGTTGCCATCTTTGGGGAGATGATATGCGCAGGATCTAACGCATTCATCTTCTCTAACAAGTCAACAGTTAGTTTAAGCCTAAATTGGTTAAAAGGATGATGACTGCTGAATTTATAATTCAACAGTTCTTCTGAGAATACAAAGGAACACCGATCACTCATATGGAAATCCCCGGTAGGTTCGGCCATAGGACATGATGCCCGGCTTGCTTAAGATCCTGAATAAGGGCTGTTGGATTCATTGTCTGAACTCTAATGACCAGGATTTTAAAATGTTCATCTGTCTTATCTGGATAAACGAGAACACTCAAAATGTTAGCCTTTCGATTTTTAATCACATTTGTAATGTCGCTAAGAATACCAGCGAGATTTGGAACCTTTATTTCGATCTGAGACCCCGGCTGATGGGCCCCTGTTAATTCAACCAAGGTTCGGAGTAGATCGGTTTCTGTAACGATTCCCACTAGTTTACGGTCATTAATGATGGGAATACAACTGATTTTATGTTCATAAAATAGGCCAGCCACTTCTTCGACGAAATCCAGTGGATGCCCTGTAATCATATCTCTTTCCATAATCGTCTCAAGCGGCTTTTTCAAATCTTCGGGATGCTCATTTGCATGAAAAATGGAGGGCGTTGCTTCCCTTATTTTAGCGACAGTGATTAACCCCATAAGATGTCTTTGATTATCAATGACGGGTATATGACGGATTTTTTTTGTTTCCATTAATTTCATAGCATCAGCAATGGTGTCTGTTGGTAAAAGTGTGGCCACATCTGTTTTCATAATTTCTTCCACTATCATAAAATCACCTCAGGTCTCAAGTGAATTTCAGCTAAATATTTAATACATAAACCGGTTCATAAACCGAAGACGGTCAAATCTTTGGATGGATTCCATATCGACTCTCTTGCCCATTCGAGCCATCAGGCAGTTAGCTGGATGGGAGCAAATTTCCGGATCATCCGTCGCATACCATTCAAGCCCACCGGCATTCATCATTTTTTCCATTACTTTTCGATAATCCCACACATTTAGCTTGGTACCTTTTAGATCCCAATGCCAATAGTACTCTGTTGTGATCGTAATATAATCTTCCATTGCATCATCCATCATGGAAACGATTAACAGGTTTTTTCCTACAGAGCAGCCTCTAAATTGTGGAATTACCTCGATGGCACCCAATTCAATTAAATTATCCATTTTCCCTTCAGACCATCTTTCAAGGGGGTCTGGATATAAATAAGTAACGTAACCTACAATGGTGTGCCTATGTCTAGCAATAATAATTCTACCTTCTGGAAGATTGGCAATACCCACTAAAGCTTTATGCTGTTGTACAGGAGGACGAAAAGCAACAAGGTCTTCGTGAAATTCATAACCTGCTAATTTATCAGATGGAATAGGGCCTTCGATGATTAAATTCCCATGAGGTGTTTTCAATTCTTTTGCATTGTATGTTTTCTTGTGTTCCATAAGGTCACCTGCCTTAAAAAATCGTTAGTACATTAATTCTATTATACATAAAATCTAGTAAGAGAAAGCGATTTCACGAAATTTTCTGTTTTATATGTCTGTTATCCTTGTATGTTGATTTCCGTTCCAGGCGCTTCGCTTTCCGCGGGCGTTCCGGGAGCCTCCTCGTCGCTCACTCCTGCGGGGTCTCCCGTGACCGCTACTCCCGCAGGAGTCTTCGCGCCTTCCACTCCAATCAACATAGCAATAAATCTATTATTTATGAATAATAATATTTAAAAAATTGTGAATAGTTCCTATTTGTACTATAATAATCTCTATAAAGCATGAGGGGGAGATAGTAATGAAAGTGGAAGCGCTACCAGTTGTGCAAGGAGACCATAATCTAAGTAATTATGATGAAATGTACAAACAATTTGACTGGAAGGAAACAGAAAAGGCATTCTCCTGGAGTGAAACAGGGCTTGTTAACTTGGCATATGAGGCCATTGACCGCCATGCAAAGACCTTCCGAAAAAATAAAATTGCTCTTTACTATCGAGACGGTTTTCGCAATGAAAAGTACACATTTAAGGAAATGAAGGATCTCTCAAGCAAAGCCGGTAATGTGTTAAAGAATTATGGAGATGTAGAAAAAGGAGACCGCGTATTTATTTTTATGCCTCGTTCTCCAGAGCTTTACTTTACTGTTCTTGGTGCTATTAAGCTTGGAGCCATCGTTGGTCCTTTATTTGAAGCCTTTATGGAAGGCGCGGTTCGTGACCGCCTGCAGGATAGTGAAGCTAAAGTTCTAGTAACTACACCTGAATTATTGGATCGTGTACCTGTAGAAGATTTACCTGCCTTAAAGCATATTTTCCTTGTTGGAAAAAATGTGGAGGAACAAGGTCAATACATTGACTTCCTTGGGAAATTTGAGAAGGCAAGTAAAGAACTTAAGATCGAATGGGTAGACAGAACAGATGGCTTAATTTTGCATTACACATCAGGTTCAACCGGCAAGCCTAAAGGGGTTTTGCATGTACATAATGCAATGATTCAGCATTATCAAACGGCAAAGTGGGTCCTTGATTTAAAAGAGGATGATGTGTATTGGTGTACGGCAGATCCAGGCTGGGTAACAGGAACGTCGTATGGCATTTTTGGACCGTGGTTAACGGGAACGTCTAATGTCATTGTGGGAGGACGTTTTAGCCCTGAAACCTGGTATCAGATGATTGAAGACTTTGGGGTTACCGTTTGGTATAGTGCTCCTACTGCCTTCCGGATGTTAATGGGTGCGGGAGATGAACTCGTAAAGAAATTTGATTTAAGCAGCCTGCGGCATATTCTAAGTGTGGGTGAGCCATTGAACCCAGAAGTGGTCAAATGGGGTGTAAAGGTATTTAACCATCGTATTCATGATAACTGGTGGATGACAGAAACAGGTGCACAACTGATCAGTAACTATCCATGTATGAAAATTAAACCTGGTTCGATGGGTAAGCCAATTCCAGGTGTGCAGGCTGCAATTGTCGATAATCAAGGAAACGAATTGCCGCCATATCGAATGGGGAATCTGGCTATTAAAAAGGGCTGGCCTTCCATGATGCATACCATTTGGAATAATCCTGAGAAATTTGAATCCTACTTTATGCCAGGTGACTGGTACGTATCCGGGGATTCGGCTTATATGGATGAGGATGGCTATTTCTGGTTCCAAGGTAGGGTGGATGATGTTATTATGACATCAGGAGAGCGTGTAGGACCATTTGAGGTGGAAAGCAAGCTTGTGGAACACCCAGCAGTAGCAGAGGCAGGCGTAATTGGTAAACCAGACCCTGTACGTGGTGAAATCATTAAAGCGTTTGTTGCGCTACGTGACGGCTTTGAGGCTTCTGAAGAACTGAAAGAGGAAATCAGACAATTTGTCAAAAAAGGATTAGCAGCCCATGCTGCACCAAGAGAAATTGATTTCCGAGATAAACTGCCAAAAACAAGAAGTGGTAAGATTATGCGACGCGTTTTAAAGGCGTGGGAGCTTAATTTGCCGACGGGTGATCTTTCAACTATGGAAGATTAATTGAAACAAAAACCGCACCGACATTTCGGTGCGGTTTTTACTATTGTTTAGGAAAATTATAAAAAGGTCCGAGTGTGGATAAATAAACTAGTTGTCTGAATCTAGCTCCAGCGCCTAGCCCATCGGGTCAAATAACCTTCGGCAAGAAAAGTCAAAAGGCGGACTTTTCCCGCCGAAGAACATTTGCCTGTCGGGGCTGAACAAGGCGCTTCCGCCTTTTGTTTTTTACGGTGAGGTTGTTTCAGATGGAGGTGGTACTGCTGCTCCTACCTCCACTAGATTAGACGGAGCGGATTCATTACCGGCTATATCTACTGCTGTTACATAAAATGAACCATTTCCTACCGTGTAGGAAAGCTTTGAGCCATTAATAATACTAGCTACCTTGGTCGATATTAGCCCGCCTTGATATACTCGGTAACCAACCACATCATTGTCCCCTGAGGAAGACCAAGATAATGTATTACCGGAAATACTTAAGCTTACAGCATTAGGTCTTTTTCCGTTATCCACCATTTTGGCTGTAGGTACAAGAATTTTACCCCATCGGTCCTTTTGTGGAATGAGTTGGCTATAGTCTTTAAACGTTTTTCCAACCATACGTGTAATAAAGTCCGGGTTTAATATTAAGCCATATTGAGCAAATTCCTTTGGAGTAGAATCCAATGCTAAATACTTTTTGTCGCTAATAGTAACGAAATTTCCTTCAATCAAGCTATCGTCCACTTTCGTTGGCACATCATTCACATTAAAATAATCACTTTCGATCAGTCCGGCCTTCGAGCAAGCATTTGAAGGAAGCATCCCTGAAACAGCACAATATGAACGCTTAACAATTCCACTTGGCATTTGGAATGATTCCTTAGGATTGATTACATCAGGTTTAATTTTATAAGCTGCATTGATTAATTCAGCCCAAAGATTATTTGTTCGTTGACTATACGACATACCTGAAATCTTTAATGATTTGGGCGTATCATACCCTGTCCATATACCGAATGTAATATTAGGATTGGTCGCAACGAACCATGAGTCCTTATATTCATTTCCTGTTCCTGTTTTACCAGCCCAATCTGCTCTGAAATTTAATTTGCTATTAATTCCAGCTGCAGTCCCCATTTTGATAACATCACGCATCATATCAAGTGTTAAATAAGCTGTTTGTGGTTTGAAGACATCGACAGGTGTTACTTCGTGCTGATAGATCACTTTGCCGCTTTTATCTACGATTTTATCAATCATATAGGCATCGATGAATTTCCCACCGTTTGAAAATGTGCTAAACGCATTTGTATTTTCCTCAACCGTTACACCATAAATGGAACCGATGGCAGCTGAAAGGTTTGTATGATCATCCTTCGTTAGTGAAGTAAAGCCCATCTTTTCTAAATATTTTGCTGGGTTTTGATTAACAATTTCGGAATATACCTTAACCGCTGGAACGTTATACGATTTTGCAAGTGCATAACGAGCAGACACAATTCCGCTGTAGCGGTAGTCGTAGTTTTGTGGCCAAGGCTTACTCCTACCTGGAATAAAATTCAACGCAACATTTGGTATTGGCGTTCCAGGTGCTGCTTTTCCCAATTCAATCGCTGGTCCATAGACGAGAAGCGGTTTCATGGTAGAGGCATTAGGCCGTAGAGCAGTTGTGGCATGATTCATTTGTTGGTTTTCATAGTTTCTTCCGCCAACAAAACTGATAATCCTACCCGTTTTATTTTCAATTAACTCGGCTCCGACTTCAACAGGCTCCATCACGGTTTTTATTTCACCCGTTTCTGGATCCTTTTTTTCCTGTGCTTTAGCAGGGCCGTAGTTCTTATAGCTATCTTTTACCTTTTGCATCGCATCGTAAATATCTTTGTTGATGGTTGTGTGAATTTCATAACCATTTTGGTGTAAATCACGGGTTGCTAAAGTTTTATATTTGTAAAAAAGTTGGTCATCATTTTTTAATTCTTTCTCGGTGTAGCCGTCTTTCTTTGCAAGTACGGTAGTAAGGACCTCGACAGAACGTTTTTCAATTTCGTCTGTAAGGAAAGTATTTGTTTGAGAATAAACAGTAGGTTTTAGAAAATCTTTTCTAATGTCATAGGATGATGCCTCGGCATACTGTTTTCCATCTATGTAGCCACCATCATACATTCTTTTTAAAACCGTTTTCATCCGTGTGAGACCTGGTTCAAGATTATTCTTTAAAACCGGTTTTCCATTGTCATCCCTTGTAAAAGGAGTATAACCAAACGGGCTCTGAGGCAAGCCAGCAATGAACGCTGCTTGTGGGAGTGTTAACTCACTAGCCTTTACACCAAAAATCCCTTTTGCTGCTGCCTGAACACCAGCTATGTTTTGCGCGGAAGCATTTCTTCCAAATGTAGAAACATTAAGATAGGCTTCGAGGATTTCCTTTTTGTCGAAAAATTTCTCTAAACGGAGTGCAAGTAGAATTTCATTCGCTTTCCGTTGGAAGGATACCTCATTGGTTAAAAGTTGATTCTTAATTAATTGCTGTGTTAAGGTACTTCCACCTGATTGGACAGAAGAATTCGTTACTTCTTGGAAAAGGGCCCGGAAAACTGCCTTGGGAACCACCCCTTTATGCTGATAGAAGTACTCATCTTCAGTCGCCACTACGGCATTAATTAAATTTTCTGAAACTTGATCCAACTTTACTTCTTCGCGTATAAGGTCACTGCGAAGTCTGCCGAGGTAAACATTATCAGCATAGTATAAATCAGATGTCTCCGTGTAATTATAAATATCCTTTTTCATACTCTCGTAAGGACGGACCGGTTCATCTTTCACAAGGGAGGCAAAATACCCAGCTCCTACACCTGTTGCAAATGAACCCCCAAGAATGACAACCGTCATTACAAGGAGAAAAAGGTTCCAAACTACTTGATAGGTAATTCGTGCACTTTTTACGGTTTTTTTATGGGTAAACAAATTGAGTATGGACTTTGCTTTTTCCATCCAGGCTTGCATTTTTTCATTCATCAATAGCATCACCTCATCTAAAATCACATACATTATAGCATATAGAAGGTATAAAAACTGACAACCTTCTACATTTTTCTGAAATTTCCAGTGGATGTTTGACATGTTACTTGAAATGTGATAAAAAAAGCTATAGTTAAATTTAATAAAAAGCTTTGAAGGGAACCAACTGTAGTTCTTCTATCCCTGTTTCTAGAGAGTCAGCGGTGGTGCAAGCTGACACAAATAGAAGAATGAATTACCTCCTCGAGCTTTCTCTGTGAACACACTGATTAGTAATGGAGAACGGTTAAAACCGTTATTGTTTTTCAAGTTGGAGGAATAGTAAGTCCTCAAGCTGGGTGGTACCGCGTATTTTTACGTCCCTGCATTTTGCAGGGGCGTTTTTATTTTTTAATGGAGGGGATTGGAATGGATTTATTGCAGGATTTAGCCTGGAGAGGCATCATCTACCAGCAAACGGATGAAGAAGGATTAAAGGACTTATTAAGTAAGGAAAGTATTTCTTTATATTGCGGAGTTGATCCAACAGCAGATAGTATGCACATTGGTCATCTACTTCCGTTCTTAACACTAAGAAGATTTCAGAAGAACGGACATCGTCCGATAGTCTTAGTCGGCGGTGCTACAGGACTAATTGGTGACCCTAGTGGAAAAAGTGAGGAGCGTAAGCTATTAACTCTAGAAACGGTTCAAGAAAACGTTGCAGGCATAAAAAAACAGCTTGAAACTATTTTCGAATTTGAAGGCGAAAATGGTGCGATTATGGTTAACAACTATGATTGGGCCGGGAAAATGGACGTAGTTACCTTCTTACGTGATATCGGAAAACATATTGGTGTAAATTACATGCTTGCAAAAGATACCATTGCATCTCGTCTTGAAACAGGTATTTCGTTTACTGAATTTACTTACACAATCTTACAAGCTATGGATTTCCATCATTTATACGAGAACCATAACTGCAAATTGCAAATTGGCGGGAGTGACCAGTGGGGAAATATTACGTCAGGCCTTGAGTTAATTCGCAAAATCCAACCAGAAGGTTCAAAGGCATACGGCTTAACGATTCCACTTGTTACAAAAGCTGATGGTACTAAATTTGGTAAAACAGAAAGCGGGGCAGTCTGGTTAGACCCTGAAAAGACAACGCCTTATGAGTTCTACCAATTCTGGATTAACACAGCAGATGCCGATGTTGTTAGATACTTGAAGATTTTTACTTTCCTATCACATGATGAAATTGACCAATTAGAAAAGGCTGTTCAAGAGGAACCACACTTACGCAAAGCGCAAAAAGTGTTAGCAGAAGAAATGACTCGTCTTATCCACGGTGAAGAAGCTTTACAGCAGGCGATTAAGATTTCCCAAGCGTTATTCAGTGGTGATGTTACTAGTCTTACAGCAGCGGAAATTAAGCAGGGCTTCAAAGATGTTCCGTCCTTTAATGCCAGCGAAGAAGAAGGAAATCTTGTCGATTTACTTGTAGCTGCAAAAATCTCACCTTCCAAGCGTCAAGCGCGTGAGGATATCACCAATGGAGCAGTTACGGTAAACGGTGAAAAGGTAACTGACACAGTGTACGTCCTTCAGGAAACTGACCGAATCGAAGGCCAGTTTACCATTATTAGAAGAGGGAAAAAGAAATACACATTAATTAAATATTAATAGATATTGGGCTTTGAGGAATCAGAGCCCTTTTTCTTGAAGAGAAATATAAAAAAAATCCCCATACCAATGGTATGAGGATTTTCTTACTATTAACGTGAGTAGAACTCAACGATAAGAGCTTCGTTAATTTCAGCAGGTAACTCAGAACGCTCAGGTAAGCGAGTGAAAGTACCTTCTAATTTGTCAGCATCAAATGTTAAGAAATCAGGAACGAAGTTTGTCACTTCGATTGCTTCTTTAATAACATCTAGGTTGCGTGACTTTTCACGAACGCTGATTGTTTGACCAGCAGTTACACGGTAAGATGGGATATCTACGCGTGATCCATTAACTAGGATGTGACCGTGGTTTACTAATTGGCGAGCTGCACGACGAGTGCGAGCAAGACCTAAACGGTAAACAACGTTATCAAGACGTGACTCAAGTAACGCCATGAAGTTTTCACCGTGGATACCAGATAATTTGCCAGCTCTATCGAAAAGAGTACGGAATTGGCGCTCGTTAACACCATACATGTGACGAAGCTTTTGCTTCTCCTGTAATTGTAATCCGTATTCAGAAAGCTTTTTGCGTTGGTTTGGACCGTGTTGTCCAGGAGCGTAAGGACGCTTTTCTAATTCTTTACCTGTGCCGCTTAGAGAGATTCCAAGACGACGAGATAATTTCCAGCTTGGGCCAGTATATCGAGCCATGAATGACTCCTCCTTAGTGTTTTTATTTTGGTAAAATAAAAACCGGTATGAGAATCGTTGACAGTCATTTTGTTTTCATGCACCTTCGCCCTAGCAGCTAAGGGTTACAAGATACACCATCAAATGAGATAGCAAAACTCTCATGAGGAACAAAATGAGACTATTCAAGTGAACTCAATAGGCTGCAATATTTTACACAAAGAGTATTATATTATTTTTATTACTCTAAAGTCAAGTATATTTTTGTTAACTCAGAGTTCGGGGAATGATATTCAAACATGTTTGTAAAAAAAATTAATAAATTATTCAAAAAAAGTATATCAATTGCTAACATAAATTAACTATAATTAGGTTGCGATGTATATATTTGGGATTTTAGCTAAAGAGGAGAACAAATATTTTGGATATAGTTGATTTTAGAAAATTATATGGAATATCAGAAAAGCTACATTCGTTTTTAGATGAAGAAGGTCTTCTGAGCGAACTATTGGTTATTCTTAAAGAAGAATATCCAAACTTTTCATATTTCCTGTTATTGTCACAGACTACCTACAAACATAGCGACCTCCCAGTCATTGACCTGGAATATGATAGTGAAAATATTGCAGCAACAAAAGCGTATTTATCAGGTAATGTTCAATATGAGTTTTCTCATACGGAAAAGAGTACCATACTTTATGCACCTTTAAAAGGCAAGCAGGGGGTTTATGGGGTATTACAGATTATTGCACCTAATGCTCAGGATATTCCGACTAAAGAAGTAGAATTTATGACCTTGTTGGCAGAAAGTGCAGGAGCCGCTCTCGAAAATGCCCACCACTATCAGCAGTCAAGAAAGACCATTTTAGAGCTTCAATTAATTAACGAAACTTCCTATCGTTTAAATTCTAACCTGCCATTAGCTGATACATTGACATTTATGGCAGAACAAATTAAATCTTCCTTTAATGCAAAAGAGGTTGGTTTCTTTTTAGGCTCTACTGAGAAAGCCAAGGTCAAAATACTCCCTGGTTCCACACCCTTCTTTTTTTCAACAGCTGCTCAAACCTATATAGAATACATAAAAGGAAAATTAAATAATGAAAATGATCCACTATTATTTGGGGATATAAGTCTTCCGCTTACCAATCCAAGTACATGCTTTCATTCCATTATGGTTGTACCATTAGTACTTGGTAAGAATTTAAAAGGTTTTTCGATGATCATGCAGGAAAAACCCTATTTCTTTTCTTTTGAGACATTTCAACTTCTTCAGACATTAGTACATCATTTATCGCTTTCCCTAACCAACTCCATGTTGAGAGAGGAACTCAAGAAATTAGTTACCACTGATCATCTAACAAAGCTCCATTCACGTAATTATTTAGATGAAAAAATTCAGACTTCTATGAAAATAGATAATGAAGGAACCTTTATTCTTATTGATATTGATAATTTCAAGGAAATCAATGATACCTACGGTCACCAAATAGGCGATGAAATACTTATACAAGTCGCAAATTTCATTAAAGGAAATATCAGGGGGAATGATGTGGGAGCACGCTGGGGCGGAGAAGAACTCGCCATCTATCTCCCCAAAGTTCCTTTATCATCCGGAGCGGCTATCGCTGAAAGATTAGTGACAAAGGTATCTGAGAGTTCTAACCCTCACATTACTGTGTCGTGTGGTGTTTCCTATTGGAATAGCGAAAAATCTGATACGTATCAATATCTATTTAAAAGAGCAGATGAAGCATTGTACCACGCAAAAGGCACGGGGAAAAACAAAGTAGTTACACAAGTTGACAATAGTAAAGCAAGTTAAGGGGCTGAAACTTGACAGAATTCAGCCCTTAACGATTTTTACATATCCATCATAGTTTATAAGTAAAAATGATAACGCTTACAATTAGGAGGAGTCTTCAGTGGAGGATAAAAAACCTCGTTTTGAAACAGAAGTCATTCATTTTGGCTATCATGCGGAAAATCATCAAGGAAGCTTAGTTCCCCCGTTATATCAAACATCCACCTTTACCTTTGAGAGTGCGGAGCAAGGGGAAAGAAGGTTTGCTGGGAAAGAAGAGGGATATATTTACTCAAGATTAGGAAATCCCACCGTAAAAATTCTGGAAGATAGAATGGCTGCACTTGAAAAGGGGGAAGCCGCTTTAGCTTTTTCGTCAGGCATGGCTGCTGTGAGTGCAGTGTTAATTGCTTTAACAAAATCAGGTGACCACATTCTATGCTCTCAGGGTGTTTATGGTTGTACATTTGGATTGCTAGAATTATTACAGGAGAAGTATCATATTGAACATGATTTCTCACTAATGGATACAAGGGAGACCCTTGAAAACCAAATCAAACCAAATACATCCTGTATCTATATTGAGACTCCCATTAATCCAACAATGAAGCTTGTTGACCTTCAAATGGTTGCAGATGTGGCGAAAGAAAAGGGAATTCCCGTAGTAGTGGACAATACGTTTTGCTCTCCTTATTTACAAAATCCAATTTCAAATGGCTGCGATATTGTCATACACAGTGCAACAAAATATATTTGCGGACATGGCGATGTCATCGCTGGAATCGTGGTTGGAGGAAGAGAGACTATTAACCAAATTTCAAGGACAACTCAAAAGGATATAGGGGGAATTATCTCGCCATTCGATGCGTGGCTTTTGTTACGGGGGTTAAAATCGCTTCCGGTACGGATGGATCGCCATTGTGAAAATACAACTGTCCTATTTGACTTTCTTAAACAACATCCGAAGGTGGATGCTATTTATTATCCTGGGGATTCAGAGCACCCTGATTACGCAATAATGAAAAAACAAATGGAAAAACCAGGAGGGCTTATATCATTTTCGATTAAGGGAACGAAAGAAACGGCTCAAATGTTTATGAATCAGCTCAACTTAATTAAAATTGCGGTCAGTCTTGGGGATGCAGAGACATTAATTCAACATCCGGCTTCCATGACACATGCCGTTGTTCCGGAAGAGGAACGGTTAAAAATGGGGATTAATCAAACCTTGCTTCGTCTTTCAGTGGGCCTTGAAGCCTGGGAGGATATTAAAGAAGATTTAGAGCAGGCATTTGATAAAATCTAAAAAAACTCGCCTTAGCGAGTTTTTGTTTTTAAAGATAGGAAACGAGAATTTCTACAAATTCTTCAAGTTTTTGTTGGTCGAGCTTATCAAATCGGTTTAATTCAGGAGAATCAATATCTAAAACGCCGATTAATTGCTCTCCTTTTAGCAGTGGAACAACTATTTCTGATTGTGAAGCAGCATCACATGCAATATGACCTGGGAACTGATTCACGTCTTCAACAAGAAGGGTTTCCTTTTTTAATGCAGCAGTACCGCAAACACCCTTGCCAAGAGGGATCCGAATGCATGCTGGGAGTCCTTGGAAGGGACCCAACACTAGTTCGTCATTCGTATCTAGTAGATAAAATCCTACCCAATTAACACGGTCTAGAAATTGGTTCAATAAGGCAGAGGCATTGCTAAGATTGGCAACTTGATTTTTCTCATCGTGAAGGAGAGCCTGTAATTGCTTCTTAACAAGTTCATAATTTTCTTCTCGATTTCCAGTGTACATTTCGACGTTAAACACGGTATTTCACCTTTTTCTCTTATAATTTATATTTTATTTTATCAAAAATGAGAGAAAATGAGCATACTTTGTCGATATTTTCTTAAAGGAATCAATTGTGACACCAAGAATCATTATGATAAGGGGATTATGGGAATTACCTGAAGGGGGAGAATGGATGAAGAAAAATGCAAAAGAAGCAATTGTTAAGGCCGCTATCACGTTATTTAATTCCAATGGGTACTCAGGAACGTCAATAAGGGAAATTGCTCATGCAGCTAATGTAAATACCGCAACGATTGCCTATCATTTTAATAATAAAACAGGTCTCTTAGAATATTGCTTTATGCATTTTTTTGAACAGTACACCCGAAAGATGGAAGCTGCTTATGCATCTATTGATAGAGGGGCAAAAGAGTGCTTAAAACGCGTGGTATCTGATTTGCTCCATTACCAATGTGAGAACTACCAGCTTGCCAGTTTCATTTACAGGGAGATGTCGATGGATTCCCAAGTAGTAAGGGAAATCATGTCCACCTATTCTTTAAAAGAAAAATATTATTTTCAAAAAATATTTGAACGGGGTTTTGAATGGCATGAATTCAGACCACATTCCATTCCTTATTTAATTATACAGCTAAAAGGATTAATCATGATGCCGTTTATGAATAGCAATTATATGAGAGAAGTACTATATGTATTTCCGAATGAGCCATTTTTCGAGCAGAAATATCTTAAGGATCTTCACTTATGGATTGATAAAACACTATGTTCAGACATACCTATCAAAAAGGGAGCAGCACTAAAATAGCGGTAATCGCTATTTTTTTTTTATTTTACAAAAAAATTGAAAATAATAGTCAAAAAATGTCGTTTACATGGTATCATAAAAGCATTGAATTGAACTTAATGAGTTTTTCTAAAATAGATGATTTGAATACATAGTGGAATCAATGTTGTTTGAAATAGGGGGCTTACTTGTGAAATTTATCATTGGATTTTTCATCCTATTATTAGCCTTATTTATAGTGGGATATTTAATAAAGAAAAAGTATTTTAAAGAAATGGATCGATTGGAAGCGTGGAAAATCGATATTATGAATCGTCCCATATTAGATGAAATGTCGAAAGTTAAACAGTTAAATATGACGGGTCAGACTGAGGAACTTTTTGAGCGTTGGCGTAGTCAGTGGGATGATGTGGTAACGGTTCAGCTTCCTGATTTAGAAGAAATGCTTTTTGATGCAGAAGAATATATAGATCGCTATAGATTTAAAAAGGCAAAAGAAGCCCAACAGGCGATTAATACGAAGCTAATGGAAACAGAGGAACAAATTAAAAAGGTACTAGAAGAGCTGCATGAACTAGTGGGCAGTGAAGAAAAGAACAGAGTGGAAATTGAGGAACTTAAGGAACTTTATAGAGAATCAAAAAAAATGTTACTTGCTCATCGTCATAGTTTTGGTAAGTCTGAAAAGCACTTAGAAGCAAAACTAAATGAAGTGGCACAGAAGTTCCAGGAATTTAATGAAAAAACGGAGCTCGGTAATTATCTTGAAGCTCGAGAAGTAGTTTTACTTATTCATAGTCAGCTTGGAACAATCAAGAACCAAATGGATTTAATTCCTCAGCTTTTAATTGAAAGTCAATCTCTTCTTCCAAATCAGCTAGCAGATTGTCTTGAGGGCTATCGAGAAATGACAGAGCAGGATTATCACTTAGAGCATTTAAATGTAACCACTGAAATACAACGCCTTGAAGAGAAAATTACTGAAAATATTCGCTTGATTGAAACCACCGAAATTGACAAAGCAGAAGAGGGCATCAAGGAAGTAAAGGATCGAATTGATATTCTTTTTGACCTCTTGGAAAAGGAAGTACACGCAAAGCATTATGTCATGAAAAATAATAAGGTTGCTGCTGAACAACTTGCTTCTGCTCAAGAGGAAAATAAGAATCTTTCAAATGAATTAATTCATGTTCAAGCGAGCTATCAATTATCAGATAGTGATTTAGAGGTTCAAAATAATCTAGAAAAAGAACTTTCAACGGTGTATAAGCATTATGAAATTTTGGTTGAAAAGTTAAAGATGAATGAAACGGCTCAATCAGCGATTAGTGAAGAATTAAGTGAGTTAAAAGACCAACTGGATATGATATGTGAAGGGCAGCAAGCTTTTGCCCAAAAACTTCAAGCCTTGAGAAAGGACGAACTTGAAGCAAGGGAAAAAATTAAGGAACTTACAAAGAAAGTAGCAGAAACTGTTCGTCTTGTTTCAAAGAGTAACGTTCCTGGGTTGCCTGAGGATTATAAATATCTAATAGAAGATACAAACGAAAGCATCAATAATGTCCGATACCAGCTTGAAGAAAAGCCTCTAAATATATCTGCTCTAAATCAGTATTTAGAAATTGCTGTACTGACAGTTGAAAAACTTGTAAATTCAACGATTGAGCTTATTGAGAATGTCACTTTAGCTGAAAAAGCAATTCAATATGGAAATCGTTATCGTAGCCACCATCCATCAGTTGCAAAAGGATTAGCTGATGCTGAAACGGCATTCAGACAGTATGATTTTCAAGAAGCTTTAGAACAGGTTGCGGCATCTTTGGATGGGGTTGACCCAGATGCGTTAAAGAAGATAAAGGCTACAATTGAAATGGAATAAAATGACAAACCGATTTAGCAGCAGCTAGGTCGGTTTTTTGTATAATATTTTTCAAATGTTTCGGTTTTTATGTTAAGATTTTATTTTGTAAGTTCGTCTTCTTATGGAGGGGAAAGTTAGTGATTTATTTAGATAATAGTGCAACGACAAAGCCATATAAAGAAGTACTTGAATCTTATGTAACTGTTTCAAGTGAATATTTTGGAAATCCCTCTTCATTGCATGGATTGGGAATACAGGCAGAGAAGCTTTTAACTCAAGCAAGGGAGCAAGTGGCAAAGCTTTTAACTGTAGAACCTAATGAAATTTACTTTACCTCAGGTGGAACAGAAAGTAATAATATAGCGATAAAAGGTGCGGCATTATTAAATAAAAAAAGAGGTCGCCACCTCATTACTACGAGTGTGGAGCATGCCTCCGTTCGTGCAGTTATGGAGCAGTTGGAACAGAATGGTTTCGATATTACCTATCTCCCTGTCAATCATCAGGGGAGGGTGAGTGTTGAAGATGTTGAAAAGGCCATTCGCAAGGACACCATCTTAATTTCGATCATGCATGTTAACAATGAAGTGGGTACTATTCAACCGATTAAAGAGGTAGGAGAAATGTTGAAAAAATACCCAACCATCCTTTTTCATGTTGACGCTGTCCAAGGTGTGGGAAAGGTTCCTCTAGCTATACACCGAAACAGAATCGATCTTTGTTCCTTTTCTGCTCATAAATTTCATGGACTTAAAGGGACAGGTGCTCTTTTTATTCGAGAAGGGGCCAAGCTTGCCCCTTTATTATCGGGTGGGAATCAGGAAAGAACCATTCGAAGCGGGACAGAAAATGTGGCAGGTGCTGTAGCAATGGCAAAAGCACTTCGGATGACCTTGATGAAAAGCGAAGCAGGTATAGCAAAAATGAAGACCACCCTGAGCATGCTAAGAACAGGGTTAACTAACATAGAGCAAGTAACTATTCATACCCCTGTAGAGAATGCAGCTCCACATATATTAAATATATCGTTAAAAGGATTGAAGTCTGAGGTATTAATTCATACCCTTGAGCAGGAAGAAATATTTGTTTCAACAACGAGTGCGTGTTCGTCAAAGAAGAAATCACCAAGTGGTACATTGCTTGCCATGGGTGTGCCAGAAGAGAAGGCAGACAGTGCGATTAGGATAAGCTTATCCTTTGAAAATACGCCTGAGGAGGCGCAGGCAGCGATTGAAGCTATAAATAAAGCTGCTAAACATATACGAAAGGTTATGAAATAAATGAAATATGATCGTATACTCATACGTTATGGAGAAATCTCAACCAAAGGACGGAATCGTCATAAATTTGTAGAAAAACTTAGAAGAAGTGTTGTTAATTCACTTACTTCCTTTCCAAATATTAAAGTTGAAGCAAGTCGCGACCGGATGTATGTCATTTTAAATGGTGAAGACGGAAAGGAAATAATTGAAAAGCTAAAGGGGATATTTGGGATTCAATCCTTTAGTCCTGCGATTAAGGTAGGAAGAGATGTAGAGAACATCAAACAAACCACTTTGGAGCTAGTAAGTTCAATATTCCGTGCAGGGCAGACCTTTAAGGTTACTCCTAAGCGTTCTTCTGACAAGACCTTTGAATTAGACACAGACGGAATTAATCGAGTAATAGGGGCACATCTGCTAAAGAATTTCCCAGGTCTCAAAGTGAATGTAAAAGAACCCGATATCAATGTGAGAATCGAGGTTAGACAAGAAGCCGTTTATTTATCTTGTGAAACCATACAAGGTGCGGGGGGACTGCCTGTTAAATCAGCTGGCAAAGCAATGCTGATGTTATCTGGTGGGATTGATAGTCCAGTTGCAGGTTATTTATCGATGAAACGGGGATTAGAAGTGGAAGCTGTCCACTTTTTTAGTCCGCCGTATACAAGTGAGAGATCAAAAGAGAAAGTAATCGACCTAACTAAAAAACTAGCGGAAATTTATGGATCGCTGACACTTCATATTGTACCGTTTACAGAAATTCAGCAGGTCATTAAAGAGCAAGTCCCTGAAAACTATACTATGACTACGATGAGAAGAATGATGTTGCGTATTACGGATGAAATTCGAAAACAACGAGAAGGTTTAGCGATCATTACCGGAGAAAGCCTAGGTCAGGTAGCTAGTCAGACGTTAGAAAGTATGTATGCCATAAATGAAGTAACAAATACCCCTATTTTACGTCCCTTGATTTCGATGGACAAAACCGATATTATAAAAATCGCGCAAGAAATAGATACTCTTGAGATTTCTAATCGGCCGTTTGAAGATTGCTGTACCATTTTTGTACCAGCTTCACCAAAAACGAAGCCAAGAAGAGAAAAGGTCCATCGTTATGAAAGCTTTGTTGATTTTGAAAAACTGATTGAGGAAGCTGTACAAAAAATTGAAACTCTTAATATAACTATGGATGATGCTTATAATTTACACTCAGAGTTTAATGCATTATTCTAATAAAGGAAATTAAGAATTTTTTGTGAACATTTACCATTTGTAAGATAGAATGAAGAACCTCACTTCTACACATTCTATACTCACAAGGAGGTGAATATCACATGGCAAACAACAATAGCTCAAATCAATTGCTAGTACCTGGTGTACAACAAGCTCTTGATCAAATGAAGTATGAAATTGCTACTGAATTTGGTGTTCAACTTGGTGCTGACACTACTTCACGTGCTAACGGTTCTGTTGGTGGTGAAATTACTAAGCGTTTAGTCGCTATGGCTGAACAACAATTAGGCGGCGGATTTGCTCGTTAATCCAAAACAAAATACGATGGCTACAGAGAGTGGGATTTATCCCGCTCTCTTTTTTGTGGAAAATTACGTTTAGGGGAATAATAATTTTAAATTTTTAAATAATTTTGTATAATAAGGTTTGTGGGATATTTGTAAAGGGGGAGAACGATGAAAAGGGAAGATTTGATTGCACCTGAAAAGTATAATCTTGTTTCTGAAGTAGAACGTTTTGCAAAAGATCCAAACAAAGTAGCATTGAAATGGGAAAGTGAGTTTGGGGAGACAAGGCAGGTTACATACGAGAATTTATTGAAGCAAGTAAATCAAGCAGGCAATGTTTTTATCGAAAATGGCTTAAAAAAAGGCGATGTTGTTCTTGTTATTGTACCGCGTCTCATTGAAGCCTACGTAGTCTATTTAGCTGCATTAAAAGCAGGAATGGTTGTTATTCCAAGTTCTGAAATGTTAAGGGAAAAAGATTTGCAATACCGAATTACACATGGCGATGTGAAGGCGGTGGTCAGCTATTATCCATATGTAGACCAATTTAAGAACATAAACGAAACACAACCAATTGTAAAGTTTACAATTGGGGCAGAGGAAGAGGGCTGGATTCATCTAGATGCAGAAATGAAACAGGCAAATGATGATTTCCTACTTGCTGATACATTAAGTGATGATATGGCGTTTTTATCTTATACTTCTGGTACAACGGGAAATCCGAAAGGTGTTGTCCATACCCACGGTTGGGCGTTTGCTCATTTAAAGACCGCTGCACCAAAATGGCTTGCTATTGAAGAAGGGGATACCGTTTGGGCGACGGCAGGTCCTGGCTGGCAAAAGTGGATATGGAGTCCGTTTTTATCAGTACTTGGTTCAGGGGCAACTGGGTTAGTATATAACGGAAAATTCGAGCCAAAAAAATATTTAAGCCTTTTACAAAAATATGCAGTTAATGTATTATGCTGTACACCAACTGAGTACCGCTTAATGGCGAAGGTAGATAATTTAACTGATTATCAGTTACCAAACCTTCATAGTGCGGTATCTGCTGGGGAGCCATTAAATCGTGAGGTTATTGATACGTTTAGGAAATATTATAACGTTGAAGTTCGTGATGGTTATGGTCAAACGGAAAACACATTGCTTGTAGGTGTAACAAAAGGAATGGAATTGAAACCAGGATCAATGGGAAAACCAACGCCTGGAAATAGGGTGGAAATTATTAACGAAGAAGGCCTGGTGTGTGCCGTTGGAGAGGTTGGAGATATTGCTGTCCACGTAGAAACACCTGCATTATTTAAAAATTATTACAAAGATCCTGAAAGAACTGCTATGCAATTCCGTGGGGATTATTATGTAACTGGTGATAAAGCTAAAATGGATGAAGATGGATATTTCTGGTTTGAAGGACGCGGGGATGATATTATTATAAGCTCTGGCTATACCATTGGACCATTCGAAGTAGAGGATGCTCTAGTAAAGCACCCATATGTTAAGGAATGTGCAGTGGTGGCTAGCCCAGATGAAATTCGGGGATTCATTGTTAAAGCATTTGTTGTCTTAAAAGAGGATGTAGACCCTGCTGACCCAGAATTAACAAAGAACCTGCAGGAGCATGTAAAAACATTAACTGCACCATATAAATATCCTAGAAAAATCGAGTATTTAACTGAGCTTCCGAAAACGACTTCAGGAAAAATTCGTCGTATAGAGCTCAGGCAAAAAGAGTTTGCAGCGGCTAAACAGATTTAAAGTAATTAAAGAGCAGGCGGTTGCTACCGTCTGCTTTATTATTTTCAAGTCAAATTAATCCCCTATTTTAAGTTATTCGGGTTATAATAAAGATTATTTCGATACTAGAAAGAATAGGGGCTCGAGAATATATGAAACGGACGGAACTTCAGCAGGGAGCCATCCATGCCGGCTTTTCCTATTTACTTTGGGGATTATTGCCGATTTATTGGAAGTTTTTAGATAATGTTAATGCACAGGAAATACTGGCGAACAGAGTATTTTGGTCATTTATTTTTATGATTGTAGTGTTGATTTTTACAAAAAAGTGGGAACTGTTTGTCCAAACGTTTAGAGGGTTTGCTCAAAACAAAAAACAGCTGTATGCATTAACGATTGCTTCACTACTAATAAGTGTCAATTGGTTTGTTTATATTTGGGCAGTTAATAGTGGGCATATGATTGAAGCGAGTTTAGGGTATTATATTAATCCACTAGTTAGTATTCTTTTAGGAATGGTGGTTTTGAAGGAGAAATTAACGATTTATCAATATATCTCCTTTGTTCTGGCTGCCGTTGGGGTTGTCATTTTAACAGTAGCGCATGGTGCATTTCCTTGGATTGCAATTACCTTAGCTGTATCGTTTGGCTTGTATGGATTAGCAAAGAAGCTGATTAATGTTGAATCTGCAGTGGGATTGACTTTAGAAACCATGGTGGTTGCCCCAATTGCTGCTATTTATATGATGATCTTATTTAGTCGTGGTGCGAATACTCTTTTCTCTTCAACTTTGGGAACGGATTTACTTTTAATTGGAGCAGGAGTAGCAACCGCAGTGCCTTTGCTTTATTTTGCAAAAGGAGCCCAGAAAATCCCATTATCCCTATTAGGATTTTTACAATATATTGCACCTACACTTACTTTGATTTTAGGTGTTTTTGTGTATAATGAACATTTCTCGAAGGTTCAGCTTTTGTCATTTATGTTCATTTGGTCAGCGTTAACTATTTATTCGCTTTCTAAATCAAAGCTGATTTCAGAAAAGGGTTTGAAATGGCGAAGAGAAAAGAGAACAAGTATGTAATATAAGGGGCAGACTCATATAAAATGAGTCTGCCTTTTATTATTATGACCATGTTAAACTTGCCTGTTGATTTCCGCTCCAGGCGCGAGCGGTTCGTGGGCGTTTCGGCGAGCCTCCTCGGCGCTTGCGCCTGCGGGGTCTCCCCTGAACCGTACTCCCACAGGAGTCTTCGCGCCTTCCGCTCCAATCAACAGGGTGTGAAAATCAACACTGTTCTTTAACACAGCTATTATTATAAATAGGTTCTTTTTACTTTTTCCCAGAAGGAGTTGTCTTTTAGTTTTAATGTTTTTAGATTTTTATCACTAATTTTTACTTGGATTTTATCAACATGGCGGATGCTTAAGGCTTCGTTATCCATGCCCATGGTTGGGTGATCATTTCCTTCAGAAATGACTTTAAGTGTCAGGGTACGCTCACTTCCTAAAATAAAGGAAGCGCCGAGTGTCCGGTAACGATTGGTATTCACTGACGCAACCTCGCTTACTTGCATACAAGATAAAAGAGGATCGACAACTGAACCATTTACTGATTTATTATAGGCTGTACTTCCTGTTGGTGTTGCAACGATTAAACCATCTCCGCGAAAGGTTTCGAAATGTAATTGGTCGACAAATACATCCAAAACAAGTGTTTTAATGATAGAAGATCGAATGCTGAATTCATTCAAACATGGGAACGTCCCTTGGCCATCAACAGTTACTTCAATGGTTGGATAACGACGGACCTCAATATGTTCATTAGTTGTAATTGCTTCTATCATTTTCGAGGTATCACTGATTCGAAAATCACAATACATACTTAAACTATTTTTAGTGGAGATTCCCATATAAAGACAATCATCACGAAAGCCTGTTTTTCTAACAGCTTGCAGAAAGGTCCCATCATCGCCAATACTGGCAATAATATTCGCTTTCCGATAATCATTTACCATGGTAAAACCGTAGCGGTCAGCCAATTCAAAAAGTGGAGCGGCTTTTGAAAGCATGTCTGCATCACGCTTATGATAAAAATAGATGTTACGTCTTGATTCCATAAATTATGCCTCCTGTAAAATGTTGGTGAAAATATTTATTATTAAAAATTAAACACTGATAAAATTAGGTTAATCTGAAATTAGTTTAGCATTTTTTAGAGACATTATGAAAGCAGTTACATCCTATTAAATAAAGAAAGAGGGGAAAAGAACATTGTAATGACCTGTCAACAACAAGTTGGCAGGTTTATTTTTTTACGATAAGCGAATAATAATAGGCTGAAAGGTGGTGAAGGAGTTTGGTTTGGGTCCTGATCATTGTATCAATACTAATGCTCTTATTCGTCCTACTTATTTTTTCTAAATTAACGATTCTTTTAAATTACTTCCATTTTAATGACAATGATGATTTGAAGGTAGAGTTACAGTTATGGTTCGGCTTAATTAAATACAAAATAGATGTTCCCTTAATAAAGATTGATGATAATTCCCCTAGCATTATTGTTAAGAGGAAGAAGAAAAAGGGGAATGAAAAAACGAAAAAAGACAATGTGTCAGTGAACCAGATTGATAAAAGTGATGTTATGACAAGTTTCAATAATACAAAAGAACTGCTCGAGCATGTGTTTAAGTTGCATCTGATTGTTAGGAAGTTTTTTAAAAAGGTATCTATTAAAAAGCTTGAATGGCATACGATGGTTGGAGTAGGTGATGCAGCGTATACGGGTATCATAACTGGAGGGCTATGGGCGGTTAAAGGAAGTATAATAGGACTTCTCAGTCATTACCTTGCCATGAAACAAATTCCGGAATTATCAGTTACCCCTCATTTCCAAGCTGCTGTCATTCAAACACGATTTACAGGTATTTTTCAGTTCCGAATCGGGCATGCTATTCTCGCAGGATTAAAGCTGATTAAATTCTGGAAGGGCGGTAAACCGCACTTAAAAAGTAAAGAAAAGTATGAAAATGAAAAAACTAATTCTGTTTGAAATAGGAGGAAAGATCCATGTCCGACCATCCAATTCAAGGTTTGATGACAACTGCAATGGAAAGTTTAAAAGAAATGATTGATGTAAATACCATTATTGGGGATCCTGTTGAAACCCCTGATGGTAGTGTTATTTTAACAGTTTCTAAAGTAGGGTTTGGATTTGCTGCTGGTGGTAGCGAGTTTAAATTAGACAGCGGGCAGTCTCAAGGGCAGAGCCAGGGTCAGGGTCAAAGTCAAAGTCAAGGCCAACCGAAGCTTCCGTTTGGTGGAGGAAGCGGGGGTGGTGTATCCATTACTCCAATCGCCTTTTTAATTGTTAACTCAAATGGGGTTAAGATGCTTCACCTGGATGAAAGCACTCATTTATACGAGAAAATATTGGAGCTTGCTCCACAAGCAGTTGATAAGATTCAGCAAATGTTCTCGAAGAAAGATGAGAACAAACAACAGCAACAAAATCATCAACAGACCCAACAGTCACAGCAACATAAACAAGAGCTTGAGTTTTAAATGAATGGGTTAATCTTCTCTTTAGGGAAGGTTAACTTTTTTCTTGATGCTCAATTATTGCAAAACAGGGTTTGAAAAGATATATTTACACTGTACATATTAAAGCAAATTCATCTTTTTCATGTATTGCTTTAACACGACAAAGGAGGATGTAAGGATGGCAAATGTAACTTTTAAGGGTAATGCAGTAACATTGTTAGGGAATGAAGTGAAGGTAGGAGATAAGGCTCCAAATTTCACAGTATTAGCTAATGACTTATCACAAGTGACTTTAGACGATACGAAGGGACAGGTTCGTTTAATCAGTGCAGTACCTTCTCTAGATACTGGTGTTTGTGATGCGGAAACACGCCGTTTCAATGAAGAAGCTAATGGTTTAGGGAATGTTAAAATCTTAACTGTAAGCGTGGACCTACCATTTGCTCAAAAACGTTGGTGTGCAGCAGCAGGAATTGAAAACGTTCAAACCTTATCTGATCACCGTGATCTTTCATTCGGAGAGGCATATGGCGTTGCAATTCAAGAATTAAGACTATTAACTCGCGCTGTGTTCGTAGTAGATTCTACAGATACAGTGACATACGTAGAATATGTGAGTGAAGCAACGAATCATCCTAACTATGAAGCAGCAATTGAAGCTGCTAGAAATGCAAAATAAAATAGGAATAACAAGGCCTCGGCATTATGGCGAGGCCTTTATACTTGTTTAAAAAATACATACTCGTATAAAATGAATAAGGAAATTTAGTAACGGAGGGGAATAGATGAAAATTTCTCCAATAGAGCAACTATTTACTGTATTTAATGAAACGGCACTTGTTTTACAAGAGGAATTGTCTTGTAGTTATCTGGAGGCATTAGCCGAAACAGGAGAAAACATGTTCCAAGGCACAATTCTACAGGATGAGTTAAGTGAACTAACTACAAAAAGGTTAAAAAAGCAGTACGAAGAAATCCATTTAGACAAGTATTCCAAGGAAGATATACGTAAAGCCTACCAGCTAGTTATTTTAAAAGGGATGAAGGAAAATGTTCAACCCAATCACCAAATGACTCCTGATACGATTGGACTACTGGTAGGATACTTACTTGACCGATTTGTAAAACAATCCACGTTTAGGCTTCTCGATCCGGCGGTCGGAACAGGGAATTTACTAACGACTGTTTTAAATCATGTGCCTAAAGAGATAACCTCAATAGGAGTAGATGTCGATGATATTCTCATTAAACTTGCCTATGTAAATGCGAATTTACAGGAACATCCAATTCAGTTATTTAATCAGGACGCCTTAGAGCCTTTATTTATTGATCCAGTAGAGGCTGTAATAGCTGATTTACCTGTTGGATTTTATCCAAATGACGTACGGGCAGCAGATTATCAATTAAAGGCAAATACTGGACACTCGTATTCGCATCACTTATTTATTGAGCAAAGTGTACGACATACAGTACCTGGTGGATATTTGATTTTCCTAGTTCCAAGTGGTCTTTTTGAAAGTGAACAAGCAGCACAGCTTCATGAATTCTTAAAAGAACATGTAATCATTCAGGGTCTTCTACAATTGCCTGAAACGATGTTTAAAAATAAAAGTGCAGCTAAAAATATTTTCATTTTGCAAAAAAAGGGTGACGGGATTCAGCCTCCGAAGCAGGCTATGCTCGTGAACTTACCGAGTCTGTCAAAGCAGTATGAAATGGACCGAATCTTATCACAAATTGAAAAATGGTTCCAAGAAAATAAAGGATAAAATCGGTGAGATTTCCCGATTTTATTCTTTTTTAGTTTTGGATGTGTTAAAGAACATTGTTGATTTTTATACCCTGTTGATTGGAGCGGAAGGCGCGAAGACTCCTGTGGGAGTACAGTTCAGGGGAGACCCCGCAGGCGTAAACGCCGAGGAGGCTCGCCGAAACGCCCACGAACCGCTTGTGCCTGGAGCGGAAATCAACAGACAATTTTAACAGAATTATCTTTAGTTAAAAATAGAGAAAAATTAGAATATAATTACATTTGCTCTGTAACCGTTGTCAAGCAATTTATTCCTTGTAATGTCCTAAATTCAGTGATTAAATGAGGAATTGAGGGAAATAAACAAGGTCGGTTTGCGCAAAATAAAAGTGTACTAAACCAAAATTGCATATTCACGACGTTGTTATATAAAAGGAGCGGTTAGCTAAATGGCAAAAATTATTGCAATCAATGCGGGGAGTTCTTCCTTAAAGTTTCAATTATTTGAAATGCCAAGTGAAGAAGTAATTACAAAAGGTCTTATCGAAAGAATCGGATTGAGCGATTCAATTTTTAATATTACAGTTAACGGTGAAAAAGTCCAAGAAATAACCGATATACCTGATCATGAAATAGCAGTAAAAATGTTATTAGATAAATTAACTACACTAGGTATCATTCAATCACTTGATGAAATTGAAGGAATTGGTCATCGTGTTGTACACGGTGGTGAAGCATTTAATGACTCTGTAATGATTACAGATGAAGTTTTAAATAAAATCGAAGAACTTTCGGAGCTTGCACCACTGCATAATCCAGCAAACTTAACTGGAATCCGTGCATTCCAAAATGTACTTCCAAATGTACCAGCGATTGCTGTGTTTGATACAGCTTTCCATCAAACAATGCCGGAAAGTTCTTTCCTTTATAGCCTTCCATATGAATACTACAAAGAATACGGTATCCGTAAATACGGCTTCCATGGAACATCTCACAAATATGTTTCACAACGTGCAGCAGAATTACTAGGTCGCCCAGTTGAACAACTTCGTTTAATTTCTTGTCACTTAGGAAATGGTGCAAGTATTGCAGCTATCGAAGGTGGAGAATCTATCGATACATCAATGGGCTTTACACCACTTGCAGGTGTAACAATGGGTACACGCTCAGGTAATATTGACCCTGCTTTAATTCCATATATCATGGAAAAAACGAACCAGACTGCTGATGAAGTTCTAGATGTATTAAATAAGAAGAGCGGTATGTTAGCTGTTTCTGGATTCTCAAGTGACCTAAGGGATATTGAAATTGAAGCCAAGAAAGGCAATGAGCGTGCACAGCTAGCATTAGATGTATTTGCAAACCGAATTCATAAATATATTGGTTCATACGCGTCCCGTATGTATGGTGTAGATGCGATTATCTTTACTGCAGGTATTGGTGAAAATAGTGATACCATTCGTGAAAATGTGCTAAAAGGTCTTGAATTTATGGGTGTATATTGGGATCCTGCTCTTAACAAAGTAAGAGGGGAAGAGGCTTTCATTAACTATCCTCACTCTCCAGTTAAAGTTATTATTATCCCAACTAATGAAGAAGTAATGATCGCGCGCGACGTTGTTCGCTTAGCACAATAACTCTCTTCAACTTAAATCTCCAAAGAGGCAAAAGCTAACAATAA
This sequence comes from Neobacillus sp. Soil_C_43, assembly GCF_057656715.1. Classification (NCBI taxonomy): domain Bacteria; kingdom Bacillati; phylum Bacillota; class Bacilli; order Caryophanales; family Bacillaceae; genus Neobacillus; species Neobacillus sp. Soil_C_43. The sequence goes on along the minus strand of NZ_JBDGJV010000001.1, from coordinate 791,441 downwards.
ATGGCTTTTGCCTTTTTAACGTTCTCTCGCTTTATGCTATACTGTTAGGAGAAGCATGTTGGAGGAGGTTCATACGATGCCATATACAGACCGGGAAACTAAAGTATGGAATGAAATAAGCGAATGGGAAAAGAATCTATTCAATTACGAACCAAATGACTTTCAATTAACTTATGAAAAATATTTGGAGCGTTCTTTCTCCTTATTGCCTGAAACGGTTCAGAAGCAATTTTTTTCCCTTGTTGATACATGGCTGTTCCATTTGCATGGTATGATTCAAGGCTCTCAGCTTCAAATGGATGCAAAAGAAAGAATTCTTTCATCTGGAAGGGTTTTTATCCCTAATTTAGAAAATATATCAGACTTAAAGAATTTGGATATTAATCAATTACAATACATAGCAGAACAGCACATTGCTAGGCATCGCCTTTATTCCTTAGCTCAAGGAGGATTAGCGGGAACCGGGAGTTCCTTGCTTTTGGGGATGGATATCCCAGCAATGGCCGTTATTAATTTGAGGGTTGTCCAATTAATCGCCATGACTTATGGATATGAAGTTAACACTCCTTATGAAATGATGACATCCCTTAAGGTATTTCATATAGGTACCTTGCCTCCTAGAATACAAAAAGAAGGCTGGATCATGTTAAAAGATGAATTAGAAAAGTACGATAATTCGTATTTTTATGAGGGGACAGAAGAGATTTCCAATATCACCTGGCTTGAACAACCCTTGCAACAAGTATTTAAAGCGATGGTTATTGCCTTGTTTCGAAGAAAGATGATTCAAGGGATGCCGCTCGTCAGCATAGCCATTGGTGCAGGAGCAAATTATCAGTTAACGAGGAAAGTAACGGAATTAGCTCATAAATATTATCAATACCGCTATCTAAAAGAAAAAGAGGAGTTTCAAATATGAGCACGCAGGAACATAAACGGGAAGCCCCTAAGAGTATTAATTGTAAGATAATCACAGTCAGTGATACAAGAAATAAGGACACAGACAAAAGTGGTAAGCTGATGATTGAATTGCTTGAGCAGTCCGGACATCAAATTTCTGATTATGTGATTGTAAAGGATGAAGCAATCCCAATTCAAGATGAAATTTTAAAAGCCTGTAACCGGGAAGATATTGACGCTATTCTTATTAATGGCGGGACGGGGATAGCCAAGCGGGACGTCACAATTGAAACAGTAAAAAGCCTGCTTGATAAAGAAATTGTTGGCTTCGGAGAATTGTTTAGGATGTTGAGTTATCAAGAAGATATCGGTTCTGCAGCAATCCTTTCAAGAGCAATTGCTGGTGTAGTGAATAATAGGGCGGTATTTTCTACCCCTGGTTCCACTGGTGCGGTAAAGCTTGCGATGAATAAATTAATTTTGCCCGAATTAGGGCATGTGGTAAGAGAAATAAAGAAAGATTTGTAATAGAGAGAAAGAGGATGACGTAGTGTCATCCTCTTTTTAATGATGAGCTTTTGTGGAAAGTGTTTGGTTTGCTCTATACCAAAGCCATAAGTCATTGATGATGGACGCAAGTTCTGCAATTTCTTTGTTCAGTTGACAAGAACGAATGAAGTCACTTTCATCAGAAAGCTCTGCTTGTTTATGATTAATTTGATCTTCTAGGTCTACAATTCGATCAGGAATTGAGCCGCGTATTTGTTCCCAATGAAAAAGAATATCTTGTTGAGTATCTTTGCTATGTTGATCCCAATCTATTGTTAAGTCAGGAAGAAAGATACCTAGTCGCTGATTGAAAGAAAAGTGGTCCTTCATTTGGCTGCCTCCAAGCTGTGTAATAATTTTTATTTTACTACAAATGGTTGTTTCCTACCTATCATAACTCTTTTCCAATGGAATAAGTGAAAAAAGGACATGCAGTAAAATTCTGCATGCCCCTGTTATTTATTGTTTATTCTTTTTCAGTTCGGACTACTAGAACATCACATGGTGCATATCGTGTAATATGTTCTGATACACTACCGATAAAGAATCTTTCTACTACATTCATTCCTGTGGCACCACAAATTATTAAGTCAACATTATGTTTTTTTGCCACATCTCTAGGAATTCGAACCTTAGGAGAACCGAATTCAATTTCATACTGAACCTCTTTTACACCTGCATCAACAGCTTGCTTTTGATAGTTATCTAGCATGTCTTTTGCCAGCTTTTCTGCTCGATCGCCAATAACGGTGTCATAGGCTTCGATTAACGCGAATGACCGAGTATCTATTACATGAACTAGAAGTAAGGCAGCATCATTTCTTTTCGCGATTTCAATACCCTTTCGTAAGGCCCAATCTGCTTCTTTCGACCCATCAATAGCGACTAAAATATTTTTATATTTGAGTCCCATGATTATCATCTCCTTACCTAAATTATACATTATTTAACAACGAATAACTGTTGCAATTTTTCGAACAATAATGGAGTAGTAGCTTAGAATGAAAGGAGATTTGTGGGATGGAAAAAAGAAATCCAAATAACCAATATTCATTTGAATTCGATGAACAAGGTTCGAATGAAGTAAGTCAACAGATAATGAATTCCTATAATAGCGGTTTTATAGGAGAGGGAGCGGCAGTAGCCGACCAAGCTGATTTTAACGCTGCCACTGCATCAGTAGATACTGACGGGTACACAGAAAACTAGGCAATAAGATGTTCGAACGAAGGCTGTCCATAATAGGATGGCCTTTTCTTTGTTCCAGGAAATTATAAAAAGGTCCGAGTGTGGATAACTGAACTAGTTGTCTGAATCTAGCTCCAGCGCCTAACCCCTCGGGTCAAAGGCGGACTTTTCCAGCCGAAGAACATTTGCCTGTCGGGGCTGAACGAGGGCATCCGCTTTTGTTCTTGTGGCAAAAGGAATTTAGTAGACATATATCTAGGAATTTCCTTTTAAGGGGCATTTACCCAAGAGTTTCCCGTTAGATATGCATATTCTTTAGTGTGTGAAGTAAATAAAATGAGGAGGAATAAACATTGAGTACTGAAATTTATGGAATGCCTGCGATGAACCAAGCGGATGAACGGATCCGTCCTGGTTTTGGTGGATTTGGACATTTTGGTGGTGGATTTGGTCGCCCTGGATTTGGATTTGGAGGCTTTGGCCGTCCTGGATTTGGGTTTGGTGGTTTCGGTCGTCCAGGATTTGGATTCGGTTTTGGCCGTCCATGGGGCTGGGGCTTTGGTGGATTCGGATTACCGTTCCTGGGTGGATTAGCTGCAGGGGCGTTATTATCAGCTCCTTATGGTTATGGATATGGATACCCTTATTATGGTTATCCTTATTATGGAGACCCATATTACCCTTATTATTAAATTGCTAGAAAAAAGCTTTGTCGTTAATTTAGCGTCAAAGCTTTTTTAAGATTAAGGGAATTTGTGGTTATTTCAAGAACTTATACTAGAATAAGTTTGGGTAACTCCTATTTTTTTGGTAAAATAAAATTGCTTTTACTTTCGGAATTATTCGAACTATTTTCTACTGCTTATATTAATTGGAGGTATGGACATGCGAATCGGAATACCTAAAGAGATAAAAAATAATGAAAACCGTGTAGCAATGACGCCTGCTGGAGTGGTCAACCTTGTGAAATTTGGCCATGAGGTCTTTATTGAGAATGGAGCTGGTTTAGGCTCTGGTTTTTCAGACGAAGACTATAGAGATGCAGGAGCAAAGTTAGTAGAAACACCAGCCGAAGCATGGTCCATGGAAATGGTCATGAAAGTTAAGGAACCACTTCCAAGCGAATATCAATATTTTCGCGAGGGATTAATCTTATTTACATATTTACATTTAGCACCGGAACCTGAACTGACTAAAGCATTAATTGATAAAAAAGTTGTAGGGATTGCTTACGAGACAGTTCAGCTTCCTAATCGAAGCCTACCATTATTAACGCCAATGAGTGAAGTGGCTGGGAGAATGGCGGCACAAATTGGTGCCCAGTTTCTTGAAAAAGTTCACGGAGGGATGGGGATTCTACTATCCGGTGTTCCCGGTGTACAAAGAGGGACTGTTACGATTATTGGCGGTGGAGTTGCTGGTACCAATGCAGCCAAAATGGCGATTGGATTAGGGGCAAAAGTGACCATTATTGATTTAAATCCAGATCGCCTTCGTCAATTGGATGATATTTTCGGATCTGATGTGACAACATTAATGTCGAACCCTTATAATATTGCAGAAGCAGTGAAGGAATCTGATCTAGTCATTGGAGCAGTTTTGATTCCAGGTGCAAAGGCACCAAAACTTGTTTCTGAAGAAATGATTAAGACCATGAAATCGGGGAGTGTTGTTGTTGATATCGCCATTGATCAAGGTGGTATTTTTGAAACAACAGATCGTATCACTACGCACGATAATCCAACGTATGTAAAGCATGGTGTCGTCCACTATGCAGTGGCCAATATGCCTGGAGCAGTACCGCGAACCTCAACAATCGCATTAACAAATGTAACCGTTCCATATGCGGTCCAAATTGCGAACAAGGGCTATTGTAAGGCATGTTTAGATAATGAGGCCTTGCTAAAAGGAATTAACACATTAAACGGCTATGTGACTTATGAAGCAGTCGCAGAAGCACACGGCCTTGAATTCTTAGATACAAAAACATTGTTAGAGAAACAATAATAAATTATGTTGCAGAAGAGGTGGGCCGGAAGCCCGCCTCTTCTTTGCTATATATCAGTTAGAATCTTTATAGAAGTTTTTTCCTACGTTCCCCAAAAGGCTGAAAGAGAGGGAGTCGGGTCACGTAGGAGAGCTCTACGTGACCCAGAAGGCGAAAGAGAGGGAGCACGGTCACGTAGGAGAGCTCTACGTGACCCAAAAGGCAAAAAAAAGAGACTCTGTCACGTAGGAGCATTCAACGTTTCCAAAAAGCCAGCAGGAAAGAGAACACGGCCATGTAAGAGCAGACAATTTAGGATCAGACATGACTAAAAAGATTAAAATAAGAATAGAGTTAAACAAAACATAAACAAAAAAAACCAGCTTCTAGTCAGAAACTGGTTTTGAGTGCTAAGTATGTAGCCGCCATTGCCGTAAGAAATATAAGAAAGTTTTAAACCACCACTCCTCAAAGTGGGTGTTTTCAGAAGCTTTTCTGCGTGTCCTCCATGTCTTTTAGACAGAGGCTTGTCATTCCAGCTTCAATGGTTAAACTCCCTATTACAGCTTAAAGGTTAAAACTTTATTATGATTACGTACAACGCAGCTTGTATTAGTATATTACCTCAATTAAAACGAAAATACAATGCTAAAATCATCCAAATCTGCCTACTTCACAATTTGCAGTTCTTTTGGAAATTTGGTTAAAATCTTTGCCCCATCAGCAGTAATAAACACATCATCCTCGATACGCACTCCGGCTACATTAGGGACATAGATTCCTGGTTCAATGGTATAAACCATTCCTTCTTCAATAATCAGCTGATTTGTCTCGGTTAATGATGGATATTCATGAACACTAATTCCTAGGCCGTGTCCAAGACGGTGTGGAAAATATTCACCGTATCCTGCTTCAGCGATAATACGACGGGCAGTAAGGTCAACGTCTGCTGCACTCACACCAGGTTTACTTGCTTCAATCGCTGCCAATTGGGCTTTTAACACTGTATCATATATTTCTTTTTGCTTGTCGTTAATGTCACCAAATGCAACGGTTCTTGTGATATCTGAACAATAGCGATCCACAACTACACCCAAATCAAATAAAACTAAGTCACCTTTTTGAATTTTAGTATTGCCTGGATTACCATGAGGAGAAGCAGCATTCGCACCGGTTAGAACCATTGTTGAAAAAGACATCTCAGTAACGCCTTTTTGCTTTAAGGCAAACTCTAATGCATTAAGAATTTCTAGCTCTGTTTTCCCTTCCTTGATTTCATTAACCCCGAATTCAACCGCATAATCAGCAAGTGCACAAGCCTCTTCGATAATTTTTAATTCGGAAGCATCTTTGACCATTCGAAGGAGTCTTAATTTTTCCTCACCTGAAACAAAAGTGGAATGAGGGAATAATCGTAAGAGCTGTTCATACCGCTCTACATTCATATGCTCTTTCTCGATAGCAACCTTTGACACGCGATCCATACTTTTATTGATAGAATTCAAAATCATTTCCCATGGATTATCAATGTCACTATAGCCGATTAATTCATGATCCCATCCAGATCGTTTAGCATCATGTACTTCCATCCCTGGGCAAACTAGGAACGGCTCTTCCTCTTGGAACACAGCGAGGGCGAGCAAGCGTTCATGTGGATCGGTATAGTAGCCGCTTAAATAAAATACATTTTCGGAAGAAGTAACAAAACTGACTTCAATGTCATTTTCCTTCATCCATGCTTGCAGTTTGTTCAATCTTTGATTCATCATTTCTCCCCCTAATTTCAAATCCAATTTGAGAGTAACAATATTAATTTGAAATGTAAACTATCTGAGATTATGATGTGCTAAAACAGGTGGTTTATGGGTATAAATGAGGAAGGAATTTCTATATTATTTATGGAAGTACTATTAAAAGAACTTTGGGAGGGTTACAAAAATGAAAGTATCTTATCATGGTCATTCAGTGGTAAAAATTCAAACCAATGGAAAAACAATTATCATTGACCCGTTTATTACTGGCAACAGTTTAACAGATTTAACAATAGACGAAGTGAAACCGGATGTTATTATCCTCACACATGGTCACGGAGATCACGTAGGTGATACGGTGGAACTAGCAAAAAGAAACAATGCCCTTGTCATAGCGAATGCTGATCTATGCGCATTTTTAAGTTTTCAAGGGGTAAAGACCCATGCCATGCATATTGGAGGGGCCTATCAATTTGAATTTGGTAAAGTAAAACTGACACAAGCTTTCCATGGATCGGGCTATGTCATTGCTGGCAGCCAGGAGATTATTTACTGCGGAATGCCCGCCGGTATTCTTTTTATGAATGAAGGCAAAACCATTTATCATGCAGGTGATACGGGGCTCTTCTCAGATATGAAACTAATAGGTGAACGTCATCCGATTGACTTGGCCTTCTTGCCAATAGGAGATAATTTTACCATGGGACCGGAAGACGCGGCCTATGCAGCCAAATTATTAGCAGCCAAAACAGTTGTACCGATTCATTACAATACATTCCCACCAATTAAGCAGGATCCAAATACGTTTTTAGAAATGCTCGATGATAAAAACGGTAAAATCCTTCAACCTGGAGAATCTATCGAAATTTAATCATCTTCTTTTGGAATCACCTACTTTTTTTCCCCTCTCTTGCATAAAGATGGAACAAGCAGTCTTTTTTATAGGGAGGAAATGAAAGATGAAAAAGAACCGATACTTACTTTGCCTGCTCCTTTGTGGCCTTATGCTTTATTTTGCTGTTCCTAGATTATCAATTCATGCAGATGGTCTTCAAGGCATATTCTCATTAGCTTGGTTGACCTTTGCATTGATGGTCATTGCGGGGAACTTAACAGGGTTGCTTTATAGTCCAAAAAGGCAAATACAAAAGTCTCAAGCTGGCCGATTAAAGAAAAAGTCCAGGTCTTTTCACTGAGATTTAGACAACAATGTGAGAAACCGCATTGAATCAAGGCTTTTAACACTTTATAATAAAATTTAGACTAATCTGGTCGTGTTGTAACCAGATAATGGGAATTCAAATATAAAGGGTGAAGGTCTTGGCTACTAAGCACGAACAAATTTTGCAATATATTGATGGACTTCCTGTGGGGGAAAAAATTTCAGTTCGCCAAATCGCCAAGGCGATGACCGTAAGTGAAGGTACAGCCTATCGAGCGATTAAGGAAGCTGAAAATAAAGGATACGTCAGCACCATTGAAAGAGTAGGAACAATTAGAATTGAACGTAAGAAGAAAGAAAATATTGAAAAGCTTACATTTGCGGAAGTAGTAAATATCGTTGATGGGCAGGTCTTAGGCGGAAGAACGGGCTTGCACAAAACACTGAATAAATTTGTCATTGGTGCCATGAAGCTTGAAGCTATGATGCGCTATACGGAGGCAGGGAACCTGTTAATTGTCGGTAACCGCACGCAAGCACATGAGCTAGCATTAAAAGCAGGGGCAGCTGTACTGATTACAGGTGGATTTGATTCTGAAGAACACGTGAAAAAGCTTGCTGATAGTCTTGAACTGCCTGTCATTTCAACTAGCTATGACACCTTCACTGTGGCTACAATGATTAATAGAGCAATTTATGACCAATTAATCAAAAAGGAAATTATTTTAGTCGAAGATATTCTAACCCCCTTATCTGAGACCTATTATTTAAAAACAATAGATAAGGTTTCTAAATGGCATGAGTTTAATCAGGAAACAAGACACAGTCGCTATCCTGTAGTCGATCAAAATATGAAAATTCAAGGTATGGTAACAAGCAAGGATATTTTAGGACAGGATATAGACACGTCGATTGATAAGATTATGACGAAGCAGCCAATGACGGTGAATGGAAAAACGAGTGTCGCTTCGACTGCCCATACGATGGTATGGGAGGGAATAGAAGTACTTCCAGTTGCGGACGACTCCAATCGATTAGAAGGAATCATAAGCAGGCAGGATGTATTAAAGGCATTACAAATGAATCAAAGACAGCCACAAGTCGGTGAAACAATCGATGATATTGTCACAAATCAAATGGCCCTCATTCAGGGTAAGGTTAAAGGAGAAGAAGTTTATTCCTGTGAAGTAACCCCTCAAATGACCAACCATCTAGGAACCATTTCATATGGTGTATTTACAACCATCGTATCCGAAGCAGCTAACCGGGTCATGCGAAGCTATAAAAAGGGAGATCTTGTAGTTGAGAATATGACCATCTATTTTATCAAGCCCGTTCAAATGGAGAGTACCTTAGAAGTATATCCGAGGATTCTTGAAGTCGGACGGAAATTCGGAAAGGTAGATGTCGAGGTTTTCAACGAAGGAATTTTGGTAGGAAAAGCGATGATGATGTGCCAATTGATTGATAGACAATAAGAAATGCTAGGCGCTTGAGCTGGACAATAATAAAAGAGGTTGACTCCTTTCCGAGTCAACCTCTTAATTATTATTTCTGCGCTTCGTATAGCTTAGCTTCCTCTACTGCGAATGGAAGGTAATGTTTATACTTTTTAAAACCTATCCAACTGAAAAATGCACCATAAATAATAAAAATAGCGGAAACAATAAGAGTTGAAGTAGATTCAGAAATAAATAGTAAATAATTTAAACCAAAGAAACAAACAAAAAGACCGAGTGCTATATTTGATTTTGCGGAAAGCCATTTCTTTTCTACTTCACGGTTGCTTCTAAAGTATTTTGTCTTATAAAATAAATAGAAAGCGAATAATATGAAAACTAATACAGCAAATACAAACATGATTGGATCCTCCAAGTCTTGAAAATCATTATTATTTTACCTTTTTTTTTATAAAAAAGCCATGATTGGTTCTAAGGAGCAGTGTTTATGATTGAGCAAATTTTAGCAACAATTGAACAATATGAAACCATCATTGTTCATCGACATGTCCGACCTGACCCGGATGCTTATGGTTCACAGGGTGGACTGGTAGCCATTTTACAAGAGTCGTATCCGGATAAAAAGATTTACGCAGTAGGCCAAGAGGAACCAACTCTTCATTTTATGCGCAGGCTGGATGTGATTGAGGATGTGATGTACAAAGGTGCCTTAGTCATTGTTTGTGATACAGCAAATGCAGCAAGAATTTGTGATGACCGATATTCATTAGCTGATAAGCTTATTAAAATTGATCATCATCCAAATGAAGATCCATATGGTGATTTATTATGGGTAGACACCAGTGCCAGTTCGTGCAGTGAGATGATTTATGAGTTTTATTTAGCCGGTAAAGAAAAAGGGTTAAAGATGAATGATGAAGCAGCAAGACTGCTATTCGCTGGTATTGTCGGTGATACAGGAAGATTCCTTTTTCCGAGTACCACAGAGAAAACCTTTGCATATGCAGGAGAACTGATTCATTATCATTTCTCTCGTACAGAAGTATTTGATAAGATGTATGAATTGGATGCTCATATCATCAAGTTGAACGGGTATATCCTTCAAAACTTTGAACTTCAGGAAAACGGAGTCGCATCCGTGATGCTTACGAAGCAATTGTTAAAGGAATATGGAGCAAGACCTGCAGAGGCTTCCTTACTAGTCGGCATTTTAGGGAATGTAAAGGGCATTAAAGCATGGGTCTTTTTCATTGAGGAAGAGGATCAAATTCGAGTTCGTCTTCGTTCAAAGGGGCCGGTCATAAATGGTGTTGCTAGAAAGTTTAAAGGTGGAGGTCATCCACTTGCATCAGGCGCTTCCATCTATTCTTGGGATGAAGTAGATCATGTCTTAAAAGAACTAGATGAGGTATGCAGGAATTATACAAAATAGAAAAAAAACGGCCCCAATGTGTGCGGGGCCGCTTTTCTTACTCAAATTGTATCTCAAGTTGTATGGATAGGTTAGTGTAGACTACCATTTCTTTTACTTTAAGTTTGTATCGTTTATCATTGATTTTAATCGGTTTATTTTCAATTATTTTTTTTAGGAGATCCTTACTTTTATAGACAGTATCTAAATCCTTTGCAAGCATCATACTGATATCATCTTTGACGGAGTCTTCTGTCTCGGAAACACTGAGTAAATCTAGCTTATATTTTTCCCAGTTTGTAATCTTTATATTTATTTTTTGAACAGTCAGCTGTTCGATATTCCGCTTATTCATTTCCTTATATTCTTCCTGCCAAATTTTTTTTTCTTCGTTTAGGTCAATAATCTTTTGTTGCTGTTTCCGTAATAATTCTGTGTTTTCTTCCTGCCATACCCCGTAAATATATAAAAAGATACACCAGCTTATTGCACCGCCTACTGCGGCACCTGCAAAAAAACGCTGCCAGGAGGGTCTTCGATAATAGGGTGGAATCCTCATGATGAAATATGCTCCTGTGTTAACCAATTGATAATTAGGGCACCTGTTTGCGCGCCGCCTAATGCGGAGAGAATTAATAAAAATTGTTTAAAAATATCTTTAGTATCTGCATTAAACAAACCTCTTTCGAAGGTATATACCGTATCGAATGTACCTCCTATTGCTGCTACGATTGCCCAAATTCTGAGTGCTGCAGATAAGCGATAGACGGTTGTTAGTGGGGGTTGGCCCGTTAAAAAAGAAGCAATACCGCCAATGAGCGACCCCCCAAGTACAACTCCTAAAGCAATAAAGTAGCTTTCAATAAATGTAGGAAAAAACCCAATTTCTTTCATCCCTTCAACCGCCTCTTTACATAATAAAGACCTATATATCATTTATATGGACAAGTATGTGCATTTATGTTTTTTGATTACCTTAATGGTAACAATGAGAACATATTTTCTTTTTTTGAGATTAAGTTTTATAATAATTAATAGATTAAGTTAAGGAACGGTGTAGTATTATGTCTTTTATTCACCTTCATGTATATAGTGCCTATAGTTTGTTGACGAGTACAGCGTCTGTCCCAGAGTTAATTAACACTGCACATAAAAAAGGGTTTACTGCGCTTGCATTAACCGATCGAAATGTGATGTACGGTGCTATTGAGTTTTATAAAATGTGTAAGAAGAAAAATGTAAAACCAATAATGGGATTAACTGTAGATGTGGAAAGTGAAATCACAACGAACGAATCCTATCCTCTCGTTTTACTTGCAGAAAATGATATAGGTTTTAAAAATCTCTTGAAAATATCCAGTGCTGTTCAAACAAAATCCAATCAAGGAATCCCGCAAAAATGGCTAAAACATTATGCGGAAGGGATTATTGCCTTAACACCTGGAACAGAAGGTGAAATTGAACAATCAATCATTAATGGCAACGTTGAATCGGCTAGGAATCTAACTAAAAAATTGGCTGGCATTTTCGGTAACGGAAACTTTTTTCTCTCCATCCAGAATCATGAGTTAGAGCAAGAAGCTGTAGTTAACAACCAATTGAGACAAATAAGTAACGAGTTAAATGTTCCGCTTGTTGCGACCAATCAAGTACATTACTTAGAAAAAGAGGATATGTTTGCTCATGAATGCCTGTTAGCTATTAAAAACGGAGATAAGCTACAAGACGATCATCGGGATAAATTAGAAGGTGACCAATATTATTTGAAAACGGCAGCGGAAATGGTTAATATCTTTTCTGAAATACCTGAAGCTTTGGAGAATACACTGCACATTGCCAATCGGTGTAATGTAAACATTGAACTAAACAAAACCTACTTACCTTCATTTCCAACCGAAAACAATCTGCCAGCAGATGAATATTTAGAAATGTTATGTAAGAAAGGATTAAGTGAGCGGTTCTCTTCACCCGAAAAGGGTTATTTTGAACGGCTAGCCTATGAACTTGCCGTTATTAAACGGATGAATTTTAGCAATTACTTTTTAATTGTTTGGGATTTTATGAGGTATGCACGGGAAAATGGAATTTTAACAGGTCCGGGAAGGGGCTCAGCTGCTGGTTCACTTGTTGCTTATGTTTTGTACATTACCGATGTTGATCCCATCGAACATCAGCTCCTTTTTGAACGGTTCTTAAACCCTGAACGAATTTCCATGCCTGATATTGATATTGATTTTCCTGATCATCGTCGTGATGAAGTCATTGAATATGTTGCCGAGAAATATGGAAAGCTGCATGTTGCTCAGATTGTTACCTTTGGAACGCTCGCTGCAAAAGCGGCGCTGCGAGATGTAGGCAGGGTTTTTGGATTGAATTCAAAAGAATTAGAGCAGTTATCCAGATTTATTCCATCCCGATTAGGAGTAGACTTAAAATCTGCCTATAAAGAATCTGAACCATTTAGAAGGTTTATTAATGAAAGCCCAATGAACCAAAGGCTCTTTCATGTTGCTGTGAAGCTTGAGGGGCTTCCTCGCCACACATCCACACATGCGGCAGGTGTGGTCATTAGCGAGAAACCGCTAATAGATTTGATTCCTATTCAACAAGGATCATCTGATGTTTATTTAACACAATACTCAATGGAATACCTTGAGGAAATCGGCTTGCTTAAGATGGACTTTCTAGGTTTACGAAATTTAACTTTAATTGAATCAATTTTGTCCTCTATCTATAGGAGCACCAAACGAAGAATCAATATAGGTTCCATACCGCTACATGACCCCGAGACCTTTCAATTATTAGCAAGGGGTGAGACAACTGGAATTTTCCAACTAGAATCAGAAGGGATGAGGAAGGTATTAACTCGTCTAAAGCCTTCCAGGTTTGAAGATATTGTTGCGGTTAATGCATTATACCGCCCTGGTCCAATGGAAAATATCCCACTATTTATTGAACGTAAACATGGCGATAAAACCGTAGAATATCCCCATCCAAATTTGAAGCCGATCCTTGAGAATACTTATGGTGTCATTGTGTACCAAGAACAAATCATGCAGATTGCCTCCATAATGGCGGGATTCTCGCTAGGAGAAGCAGATCTTTTAAGAAGAGCAGTTGGGAAAAAGCAAAAAGAGGTCCTAGACGAAGAGAGAAATCATTTTGTTCAAGGAGCACTTCAAAAGGGATATAATCAGTCCCTAGCCAATGAGATATACGATTTGATTGTTCGCTTTGCCAATTATGGATTTAACAGAAGCCATGCGGTTGCCTACAGTATGATTGCCTACCAGTTAGCCTATTTAAAAGCGAACTATCCATTGTTTTTTATGGCAGGACTGCTTACTTCTGCTATTGGTAATGAATCAAAAATAGCCCAATACATTATGGAGACAAAACAAAAAGAAATGACCATTCTGCCTCCCTCCATTAATAATAGCGTATTCTCCTTCCAAGTAGAAAAAGGGGGAATTCGTTATAGTCTGGCAGCTATTAAAGGCGTAGGAGCTGCAGCTTTAAAGGAAATCTTTCAAGCAAGGAAGCAGAAAAAATTTGATGACCTTTTTGATTTTTGTATACGAGTTTCTTTAAAAGCCATTAATCGAAAAACACTAGAATATCTTGTTCACTCAGGCTGTTTTGATGAGTTTGGTGAGGACCGTGCAGTTCTTCTCGCTAGTTTAGATGTAGCAATTGAACATGCACAAATTTTTAAACCTGATGATTCAAGCCAATTTGACTTGTTTGAAGATGAGCTCATGCTTAAACCAAAATATGTTCAAGTTGATTCTATCAATCTGGAGCACAAATTGTCCTTTGAGAAAGAGGCACTTGGCTTTTACCTTTCTGATCATCCTATCTCGATTCATGAAAAAGAGCTTAAGCGACGAGGAGCCACGGTATTATTTCATTTAAGAAATGATGATAAAAAAGTTTCATCTGGCGTGTATATTTCAGCAATGAAGGCGATTCGGACGAAAAAAGGAGATTCGATGGCCTTTTTAACTGTTAGTGATGGAAGCGGTGAAATGGAAGCCGTTGTATTCCCAAATGTATATAAAAAGTACCAAGCTTTTTTAGGACAAGGGAATTTTGTATTAATTGAAGGAAAGATGGAGGAACGAGAAGGAAAGTTGCAATTTATTATTCAACAAGTGTTTGATCTAGATCAATGGCTACAAACACAGTCGCTAAAACAGCCAATATTATATTTGAAAATTTCTGCAGAATTACAAGATGAGAACATTCTAAATAAAATAAAACTGCTTTTGACGGAATACAAAGGGGAAGCTTCCGTTATTTTACATGATGAAACGACTCGTAAAACCGTTAAATTAGGTGCTGAAAATCAGGTTCAGCCAACCCCAGAATTACAGCAAAAATTAAGAATGATCCTTGGGGAAAAAAATGTAGTACTGAGAGATTAATCTTTACAACTATGGCAGATATGTTATAGTGATAATGAGACGAGTGTGGTCTGACCACTATTGTTGGACTTGAATTTAGCAAAGTTATTATTCTATTGTAATCATTTAAGGGGTGACATATCTTGACTTTACGTGAAGAAGCATTGCATATGCATCGAATTAATAAAGGAAAATTAGAGTCGAAGTCCAAAGTTCCTGTTCGGAATGCTCATGATTTAAGTTTAGCTTATTCTCCAGGTGTGGCAGAGCCATGTAAAGATATTTATGAAAAACCAGAGATGGTTTACGAATATACCATGAAAGGAAACATGGTTGCTGTTGTTTCCGATGGTACTGCAGTGTTAGGTCTTGGAAATATTGGACCTGAAGCAGCCCTGCCTGTAATGGAAGGGAAAGCAGTATTATTTAAAAGCTTTGCTGGTGTAGATGCCTTTCCAATCTGTTTAAATACAACGGATGTG
Source organism: Neobacillus sp. Soil_C_43 (assembly GCF_057656715.1). NCBI lineage: Bacteria > Bacillati > Bacillota > Bacilli > Caryophanales > Bacillaceae > Neobacillus > Neobacillus sp. Soil_C_43. The sequence goes on along the minus strand of NZ_JBDGJV010000001.1, from coordinate 776,145 downwards.
GATAAGATTGTTGAAACGGTTAAGCTGCTTGAACCGACCTTTGGGGGCGTAAATCTTGAAGATATCGCTGCTCCAAATTGTTTTGTTATCGAAGAAAGACTAAAAAAAGAAGCCAATATTCCTATTTTCCATGATGATCAGCATGGTACAGCCATTGTTACTGTGGCTGGCCTCGTTAATGCACTAAAATTAGTTGGCAAGAAGATGACTGAAATTAAAGTAGTCGCAAACGGTGCTGGTGCTGCAGGGATTGCGATTATTAAATTACTATATAGCTATGGTGTAAGAGACATTATTATGTGTGATACAAAGGGAGCCATTTACGAAGGACGCCCACAGGGAATGAATGTAGTAAAAGCAGAAGTAGCAAAATATACCAACCGGGATAGCTTATCAGGCAGCCTTGCAGATGTTATTAAAGGCGCGGATGTATTTATTGGTGTATCTGTAGCAGGAGCTTTAACCAAGGATATGGTCGCTTCCATGAACAATGATTCCATTATTTTTGCAATGGCTAACCCAGTACCAGAAATTATGCCGGATGATGCAAAAGAAGCCGGAGCAAAAGTAGTTGGGACAGGTCGTTCCGATTTTCCAAACCAAGTAAACAATGTACTTGCTTTCCCTGGTATTTTCCGTGGAGCTCTTGATGTTCGTGCTACACATATAAATGAAAAAATGAAAGTGGCTGCTGTTGAAGCGATTGCGGACTTAATCAATGAGGACGAGCTAAATGCAGACTATGTGATTCCAGCACCTTTCGACCCAAGAGTTGCCCCTGATGTAGCAGCTGCGGTAGCGAAAGCGGCAATGGAAACAGGTGTTGCCCGCCTAAAGGTTGACCCAGAAGATGTAAAAGAAAAAACACAGAGGCTCGCTATTATCGGTAAAAGTGAGTGATCAAGTAAGTGACGAATACAAAAGTATATATAGAGATTGTAAAGCAGCTTAGAGAAATGATTACAATGGATGGTCTAAAGACCGGAGATAAAATACCTTCTGAACGTGAATTGTCTGAGCGCCTGAATTTTGGGCGCTCTTCCGTTCGAGAAGCCCTTCGAGCATTGGAATTACTTGGATTAATTGAAACACGTAGAGGAGAAGGGACTTTTATTCGAGATTTTCGCGGACATCAGCTAGTACAGCTCCTCAGCACATTTATTCTGCAGGATGAAAAAGCGATACGAGATGTTTATGAGACAAAAAATTATATTGAGATGGACTGTCTCCGATTAGCAATTCAGCGAATGGACATTCAAACGATTGAGCATATGAAAGAATGGGTAAAAAAATCAAATCGTGTACAGGATGATGAGTTTTTTTATCGAATCATTGAAATGGCTGATAACCATCTATTTTTAAGATTGTGGGGAATATTAAAGGAATATTATTATTCTTTAGATTTTCCACATAGGGACTATAAGAAAGAAAACTATTTATTAATACTTGAAGCATTAGCTTTAAAAGATGAAGCAAAAACAGTGGCTGCTTATTATGAGCTTCGAAATTTGTCATGTTTTAACGACAAAAACTAACAGATTTTGAATTCTTTTTAATTTATAGTGAAAGTGATACAAGCCCTCTTATCAAGGGTATTTTTTACAAGATGGTGGTCTGACCACTTATGACAGATAGGTATGAAGTTGATGTAGGATAGAAAGACTTCTAGGATAGCATTCGATGGAGAATCTTGCTAAATGGCAGGAGCGTTCACAAGGGAGGTTTCATTTTGGCGCTTAAAGATCTTTTTTCAAAAAATCACACAAAGAAGAAGAAATATGCAACAATTCCAACAGAAACAGCTAAAAATGACGTACCTGAAGGGATTATGACAAAGTGTACTTCATGTAAAAAAATCATGTACACAAAGGAACTAGTAAAAAACTATAAGGTTTGTTTACATTGCGGTTTTCATTTTCAAATGAATTCGTATGAGCGGATTAATAGCTTTTTAGATGAAGGAAGTTTTGAAGAAATTAATGAGGACATGATTTCTGAAAACCCACTTGGTTTCCCAGATTATCTGGAGAAGCTAGAAAAAGACAGACAAAAAAGTAAGTTGAACGAGGCTGTTGTAACAGGTGTAGGAGCCGTAAATGGCAAAAAAATAGTTTTGGCGATAATGGATGCCTCTTTCCGCATGGGAAGTATGGGTTCTGTCGTGGGTGAAAAAATTACCCGTGCAATTGAGAAAGCAGATGAACTCTCCTTGCCTTTTATTATTTTTACCGCTTCGGGTGGTGCCCGAATGCAAGAAGGTGCATTGAGTTTAATGCAAATGGCAAAAACAAGTGTCGCGTTAAAGCGGTTTAGTGAAAATGGCGGTCTCATCATTTCTATAATGACACACCCAACGACTGGCGGGGTATCTGCAAGCTTTGCATCATTAGGTGATTTCAATTTTGCTGAACCAGGAGCCCTTATTGCCTTTGCCGGACGACGCGTTATTGAACAATCGATTAGAGAAGAATTACCTGAAGATTTTCAAACGGCGGAGTTCCTATTAAAGCACGGGCAGCTGGATGCCATTATTTCACGTGAGGACCTAGTAGAGAAAATCACAAACATATTAGAAATTCATCAACCTGGAGGTGAGCTCGAATGGTAGGCGAATTAGAATTTGAACGCCCAGTAGTGGAGTTAAGAAAAAAAATTACCGAACTAAAAGAGTTCACTAAAACAGCAGATGTCGATTTAAGTTCTGAAATTATTAAGTTAGAAGCTCGACTTGAAAAGCTTGAGCAGGATATATATGAGAATATTAAACCATGGGATCGTGTACAAATTGCCCGTCATCCAAATAGACCCACAACTCTTGATTATATTTCTTATCTATTTGAGGATTTCTTTGAATTACATGGCGACCGGACCTTTGCGGATGACGAAGCCATCGTAGGAGGAGTTGCCAAGTTTAAGGGATTGCCTGTAACAGTTATTGGTCATCAACGAGGAAAAGACACGAAAGAAAATATCCGCAGAAACTTTGGAATGCCGCATCCTGAAGGATATCGAAAAGCACTTCGTCTCATGAAACAGGCTGATAAATTTAAACGGCCAATTATCTGTTTTATTGATACGAAGGGAGCATATCCAGGTAAGGCTGCAGAAGAACGTGGCCAAAGTGAAGCCATTGCACGAAATTTATTTGAAATGGCGGGTCTTAGAGTTCCTGTGATTTGTATTGTTATTGGAGAAGGCGGAAGTGGCGGTGCTCTTGCGCTTGGAGTGGGTAACCGAATCTATATGCTGGAAAACTCTACCTACTCCGTTATTTCCCCAGAAGGAGCGGCAGCTATTCTATGGAAGGATGCATCCCTAGCTAAAAATGCTGCAGAAACAATGAAAATCACAGCTCCCGATTTGAAGGAACTGGGAGTAATTGATGATATAATCTCTGAAATTAAAGGCGGCGCACATAAGGATGTTATACTGCAATCAGAAGAAATTGAAAAATGTCTGATGTCTTCGCTTAAACAACTTCTTAAACTATCAGAGGATGAATTAATTGCCGATCGATATAACCGTTTTAGGACAATTGGCGAATACACAATAGTTAATGATTACATTGGTGCTAAATAAAAAATCGTGCTCCTAAGGGCACGATTTTTTCATTGTTTAGCGTAAATTATAAAAAATACGAATGTGGATAACTGAACTAGTTGTCCGAATCTAGCTCCAGCACCTAGCTAGTTTTCACCCTGAATAACCTACCTTGAGTATCTTGTAACAATCATGGCTTGATAAAGCGATGATTGTTACAGCTCGGGTCAAATAACCTTCGGCAAGAAAAGTCAAAAGGCGGACTTTTCCCGCCGAAGAACATTTGCCTGTCGGAGCTGAACGAGGCGCTTCCGCCTTTTGTTCCGTTCACATAATGTTCAAGGAAATTACTCTGAAAAGTTAATGATTACGCTTTCAATTGTAAATAAACCGCTTCCAGTTCACTAATTATTCCGTCTATTTTATTTACTACTATGAATCGGTTGTTATGGTGATTTCTTCGTGTTATTTTATAAATATTCGTAAGTTTTATGTTAATAATAAAGGAAGTACATCCTGAGATAATTTAATGTTATTAACATTCGTATAAAGAGGGTTTCTTAATCAATGATTGAGGTGATAGGTGTGAAAAGAATTGGGGTATTAACGAGCGGTGGAGATTCACCAGGAATGAATCCGGCCATCCGTGCCGTTGTGCGGAAAGCAATTTATCATAATGTAGAGGTTTACGGTATTTATGGCGGTTATGCAGGATTAATTTCTGGTAATATAAAGAAGCTTGAGCTAGGTTCTGTCGGAGATATCATTCACCGTGGCGGTACCATGCTGCATTCAGCTCGCTGTTTAGAATTTAAAACAAAAGAAGGACAGCAGCAAGGAATTGATCAAATGAAAGCTCTTGGAATTGAAGGGCTTGTAGTTATCGGTGGGGATGGTTCCTATCGTGGAGCAAAAGCATTAACAGAACAAGGTTTTCCTTGTGTTGGTGTACCTGGCACGATTGATAACGATATTCCAGGTACAGAGCTTACGATAGGCTTTGATACCGCGTTAAATACTGTAATCGATGCAGTAGACAAAATTCGTGATACTGCTACCTCCCATGAAAGAACGTTTGTAATCGAAGTAATGGGACGCGATGCGGGTGATATTGCTTTATGGGCGGGTCTTGCTGGTGGAGCAGAAACCATCTTAATTCCTGAAGAAAACTATGAAATGAATGAAATTGCCGAAAGACTTCGCAAAGGGCAAGAGCGTGGTAAAAAGCATAGTATCATCATTGTGGCTGAAGGAGTCTGCAGTGGAGTTGAATTCGCTAAGCAGCTGTCAGAAGCAACAAACTTTGATACAAGAGTTTCTGTGTTAGGCCATATCCAGCGTGGTGGTTCTCCAACTGCAGCTGACCGAGTACTTGCCAGCCGATTAGGTGCAAGGGCAGTAGAACTATTAATCGAAGGAAAAGGCGGCCGTGCAGTAGGTATTGAAAAGAATCAGCTTGTTGATTATGACATCATTGAAGCTTTAGGTAGAAAACATACATTAGATCTTGAACTGTTCAAGTTATCCAAGGAATTATCAATTTAAAGAATAGCGTTTGTCTTTTCTAAAATGGGAGGAAATAAAGCATGCTACGAAAAACAAAAATCGTTTGTACAATTGGTCCTGCTAGTGAAAGTGTTGAAAAGTTAACCCAATTAATAAATTCGGGGATGAACGTTGCTCGTTTGAACTTTTCACACGGTGATTTTGAAGAACATGGTGCTCGAATCAGGAATATTCGTGAAGCAGCAAAAGCAACGGGTAATACAGTAGCGATTCTACTTGATACAAAAGGTCCGGAAATCCGTACAAATAATATGGTAAACGGTGCAATTGAGCTTAAGGCTGGAGAAAATGTGATTGTCTCTATGACAGAAGTCGAAGGAACAGCTGAGAAGTTCTCTGTTACATATCAAGGTTTAATTGAAGATGTACATGTTGGTTCAAAGATTCTCTTAGATGACGGCTTAATCGGTCTTGAAGTAACGGAAGTGAATAAAGCCGCAAATGAAATCCATACAAAGATTTTAAACAGTGGAACATTAAAAAATAAAAAAGGTGTAAATGTTCCTGGTGTGTCGGTGAACCTTCCAGGAATCACTGAGAAGGATACAAAAGATATTCTGTTCGGTATTGAACAGGGAATTGATTTCATCGCTGCTTCCTTCGTTCGCCGTGCAAAAGATGTCTTAGAAATCCGTCAACTTTTAGAGGAAAACAATGCAACACATATCCATATTATCCCTAAAATTGAAAACCAAGAAGGCGTTGACAACATCGATGAAATTCTTGAGATTTCTGATGGCTTGATGGTTGCACGTGGTGACCTTGGAGTGGAAATTCCTGCTGAAGAGGTTCCTCTTGTTCAAAAAATGTTAATTAAGAAATGTAATGCCCTTGGTAAACCAGTTATTACTGCAACACAAATGCTTGATTCCATGCAACGTAATCCAAGACCTACGCGTGCAGAAGCTAGTGACGTAGCCAATGCTATTTTTGATGGTACTGACGCAATCATGCTTTCAGGTGAAACAGCTGCTGGTATTTATCCTGTAGAAGCAGTTCAGACTATGCATAATATTGCTTCAAGAGCGGAGCAGGCATTAGATCATAAAGAAATCTTATCTAGCCGCAGCAAAGACACTGGACATAATCTAACAGATGCAATCGGTCAGTCTGTTGCCCATACAGCTTTAAATTTAGAAGTTAATGCCATCATTACACCAACTGAAAGCGGACATACTGCTAGAATGATTTCTAAGTATCGTCCGAAGGCACCGATCGTTGCTGTAGCAGCAAATGACAAGGTTTCTCGACAGTTGTCACTTGTTTGGGGTGTCTATTCACGTATCACATCAATGTGCTCAACTACTGACGAAATGCTTGAGCTTTCCGTTCAAGAAAGCTTAAACAGTGGTATTGTAAAACACGGTGATTTAGTAGTTATTACTGCAGGGGTTCCTGTTGGTGAAGCTGGTACAACGAATTTGATGAAGATTCATGTTGTCGGCGATATTATTGCTAAGGCACAAGGAATTGGCCGTAAATCCGCATTTGGGAAAGTAGTTGTTGCCCATGATGCAAAAGAAGCTTTAGAAAATGTGAAGCAAGGTTCTATTCTTGTTACATTAGGTACCGATCGTGATATGGTTCCTGCACTAGAAAAATGTGCTGCACTTATCACACAAGAAGGCGGATTAACAAGCCATGCGGCTGTAGTTGGTCTAAACCTTGGAATTCCTGTCATTGTTGGAGTCGACAATGCATTAGAATTATTTAAAGAAGGTCAAGAGATTACTGTTGATTCTTCGAGAGGTGTTATTTACAACGGCCACGCTAGTGTCCTATAGGTAAAAAAGAAAAGAAGGGGAAACCCTTCTTTTTCTACATAATAAAACTAATTCAACACCAATCGTAATATAATGGAAACAAGCCGATTGGAAGGGGACAAAACATGCGGTATTTATTTTTGTTGATTATTGTAATTCCTGCTATTGATATTGGAGTTCTACTCTTGTCTGGGAAAACAATAGGGGTTTGGCCCACTATAGCGATCATTATTTTAACGGGTGTCCTGGGTGCCTATATGGCAAAACGAGAGGGGCTTCAAACCATTCGCAGGGCTAGGGAGCAGCTTCAATATGGGGAGATTCCTAGTGAAGCGGTTTTGGATGGAATATGTATAATTATAGGTGGAACCCTACTGATTACACCAGGTTTCGTCACTGATATAACTGGATTTCTTCTGCTTTTTCCACTAACCAGAAGTCCATTTAAATATTTAATAAAAAATCTGTGGCGAAAAAGAATTGATAAAGGAAATATAAAAATCATAAAATAGAAAAACGTCAGCTGCTACCATACAGTCTGACGTTTTTCTATTACGCTTCTTTTCCTTTGATGAATGTCCAGACATCATGAAACACATTGGCTCTGTAAAGCGTGCTGATTATAACTAGAGTAACAGGGCCGACAATTAAGCCTAAAAAGCCAATCGTTTTAAATCCAACAAATAAGGCAATTAGTGTGGCTAATGGATCTAGACCGATACTAGAAGAGAGGATTTTCGGTTCCATAATTTGCCTTTGAACAAGGACAATAATATAAAGTACACCCAAACCAATAGCTAGCCCCATATTCCCTGAAATGGCCGAGTAAATGATCCAAGGTACGAAAACTGCGCCAGTTCCAAGGTATGGGATTATATCGACAATCCCCGTAAGCAGCGCTATGGTTATGGCATAATCAACCCTTAGGATAAGCAGGCCAATTAGAATGATAACGGTAGTTATAGAAATCAGTGTTAATTGAGCTTTAATAAAACCAAATAAAGCCTTTTTTAAGTCAATAAAGACCTTTTGCCCGCTTGTTTTTGCTTTCTCAGGTAAAATCCTACCACCAAGTAAGGATAGTCGATACCAATCCTTACTGATAAAGAATGTTGCTAATAATGAGAAAATAAGGACTGTGGCTGCGTTAGGAAACCATGATAAAATATTTGGAATATTTCCGAACAAACCTTGGATAAATGATCCAACGGTGGTTCCGATTTTTTGACCAACATTTTGAATGTTACCAATGATTGTATCCTGTTGACCAGCTTCGAGCTTATTGAATACACTTGTTAACTGATTATAAAGAGGGATAATCTGACCAGTAAAATAATTCTCGATATATTCAATTAATGTATCAAGGTGTTCAGGTACGACTTTAGCTAAATAAGCTGCTCCAGAGACGATCTCTGCAACTAAAAGTGTGATCAACCCTGCAAAAAAAGCAAAGATAATAATGAGTGCAATTAAAACCGCAAGCGCTCGAGGCATTTTTGCTTTAAGTTCAAAAAAATTGACGAGCGGGTTAATTAAAAAGGCGATCGCAAGAGCAATTAAAAATGGATAAGTTACTTTTGACAAATAAAAAAAAGAGTACAGGGCCAGAACAACGGCTCCAATGACAAGAAGAAATCTAATTGTCCGATTTATGTACTTTGAATTCAAAGACAACCCTCCTTAAAATATAATTTATAGTTTTTAGTTTATCATTTTATGAATAAAACTGCATAATTTTCCAAAAAAATCATGTCTGTTTAATAGATTACTACGTAATTAAAATAGGAAAGGTTTCAGATATAGATAGAGAATATATGCCACATTTTTACTCCATTAAGTTATTATGGTACGATAATTTGGATAAAGGATGGTGAACAAATGGTTAGTGAGTCGTTGCTTTTTCTTTTATTGCTTCTAATCATTGGATTTATTGCAAAGAATAGCTCGTTATTGGTGGCTGTTGGGATATTACTTATATTAAAAGCCGGGGGCCTAGACGCGAAGTCCTTTTCCTTTGTGCAGTCTAAAGGAATCAACTGGGGAGTGACGGTTATTACGGTAGCTGTTCTAGCACCGATTGCAAGTGGGGACATAGGTTTTAAGGATTTAACAAGTGCATTTAAGTCCTCTTATGCCTGGATTGCCCTCATTTCTGGAATGGCTGTGGCATTACTCGCAAAAGGTGGAGTGAAATTACTAGCGGATGACCCACAAATTACAACCGCACTAGTATTAGGAACCATTCTATCTGTATCTCTTTTCAAAGGGGTGGCGGTAGGTCCGTTAATTGGTGCAGGGATTGCTTATGCAGCGATGAAAGTTTTTAGTTTTTTTAGCTAGATTTTTTTTGGAATAATATTTTTTTCGATTTTTCGACGCCTTTTCATTCACAAAAATCTGATAATTGTTTATAATAAGCTTGTAAGCGTATCCTTTTCTACATAAACCATATATATATGCTGAATTACTTGTAAAATAGTTTTTTTATTGTGATTGAAAGGGCATACATCTTTTTGTGACTATCCCGAGCAATCGCTCAGTCATTTTTTATGAATGAAGCAATAGGTAGAGTATTATACTCAGATAATACCATTTGTCATTATTACATCCGTGTTAATCAGTAAAGGGGTTTTATTTCTCTGTGTTTGTTTTCCAATGGGGATATTAAGAATGTGAGGAGAGATTTATTATGACAGTAACACGCGGTCTTGAAGGGGTAGTGGCAACAACTTCTTCCATCAGCTCTATTATTGATGACACGCTAACATATGTTGGCTATGACATTGATGATTTAGCAAAAAACGCAAGCTTTGAGGAAGTCATTTATTTATTATGGCACCGCCAACTGCCAAATGCTGAACAATTAGCTGAACTAAAACAGCAACTTGCAGAAAATGCTGCACTTCCACAGGAAGTGATTGAGCATTTTAAAATGTACCCTATTGATAAAGTACATCCAATGGCAGCGCTCCGTTCTGCTGTTTCCTTGTTAGGTTTATATGATGAAGAAGCAGATTTAATGGATTCTGAAGCCAATTATCGTAAAGCAGTACGACTCCAGGCAAAAATGCCAGCAATTGTTACGACATTTGCCCGAGTAAGAAAAGGTCTTGATCCAATTGCTCCAAGACAGGATCTAAGCTTTGCAGCAAACTTCCTTTACATGTTATCTGGGAATGTGCCTGAGCCAATTGCTGTTGAAGCAATTGATAAAGCGCTTGTCTTACATGCGGATCATGAGTTGAATGCTTCTACATTTACAGCACGTGTTTGTGTAGCTACACTTTCTGATGTGTACTCTGGAGTAACGGCTGCAATCGGTGCACTTAAAGGTCCTCTACACGGTGGTGCCAATGAAGCGGTGATGAAGATGCTTACGGAAATTGGTACAATCGAAAATGTTGAGCCATATGTTCGCGGTAAGCTTGAAAAGAAAGAAAAAATTATGGGCTTTGGTCACAGAGTATACCGTCAAGGTGATCCACGTGCGAAGCACTTAAAAGAAATGTCTAAGAAATTAACAGAACTTACTGGTGAGCCGCACTGGTATGATATGTCTGTTAAGATCGAAGGAATCGTCACTGGTGAGAAGAAGCTTCCACCAAACGTTGATTTCTATTCCGCTTCTGTATATCACAGCTTAGGAATTGATCACGATTTAATGACGCCAATCTTCGCTGTAAGCCGTGTTTCTGGCTGGTTAGCTCATATTTTAGAACAATATGAAAACAATCGGTTAATCCGTCCAAGAGCAGAATATACTGGTCCTGGAATGCAAAAATATGTACCAATCGAACAAAGAGTTTAATATTTTACTTTTTTTCAAAAAATTGATTCAATATGATAGAATGAATCAAAGGTTAGAGGTAAACACTCTAACCTTTGATTCAGCACTTTTTTCAATGTGAACGAACAAAGTTCAAAGTTTTTTACATAACTAGGAGGGGAACAACTATGCAAGGCGAAAAAATTACGGTTACAAATGGAGTATTAAATGTACCAAACAACCCAGTTATCCCATTTATTGAAGGGGACGGTATTGGACCAGATATTTGGGCTGCTTCAGAGCGAGTATTAAATGCAGCTGTTGAAAAGGCTTATAAAGGCGAGCGTAAATTAGTATGGAAGGAAGTTCTAGCTGGTGAAAAAGCATTCAACCAAACAGGCGAATGGCTTCCTAAAGAAACACTTGATGTAATCAATGAATACTTGATTGCAATCAAAGGTCCACTAACCACTCCTGTTGGCGGAGGGATTCGTTCCTTAAACGTTGCTTTACGCCAAGAGTTAGACCTATTTGTTTGCTTACGTCCGGTAAGATGGTTTGAAGGTGTTCCTTCACCAGTAAAGCGTCCACAAGATACAGATATGGTAATTTTCCGTGAAAACACTGAAGATATTTATGCAGGAATTGAATATGAAAAAGGTTCTGAAGCGGTTAAAAAAGTAATCGACTTCCTTCAAAATGAAATGGGAGTAAATAAAATCAGATTCCCTGAAACTTCAGGAATTGGTATTAAACCTGTTTCTGAAGAAGGGACAACTCGTCTAGTACGTGCAGCTATTAATTATGCAATTAAAGAGGGTCGCAAATCTGTTACACTCGTGCATAAAGGCAATATCATGAAATATACTGAAGGCGCATTTAAAAACTGGGGTTATGAGCTTGCAGAAAAAGAATTTGGCGATAAAGTCTTTACCTGGGCTCAATATGACCGCATTAAGGCTGAGCAAGGTGCAGACGCTGCAAACAAAGCACAATCAGATGCAGAAGCTGCTGGAAAGATCATTGTAAAAGATGCTATTGCTGATATCTTCTTACAACAAATACTTACTCGCCCACGTGAGTTTGATGTGGTTGCTACAATGAACTTAAACGGTGACTTCATTTCTGATGCACTTGCAGCACAAGTTGGTGGAATTGGAATTGCTCCAGGAGCTAACATCAACTATGAAACAGGACATGCTATCTTTGAAGCAACACATGGTACTGCTCCTAAATACGCTGGTCTTGATAAAGTAAATCCTTCATCTGTTATTTTATCAGGTGTGTTAATGCTTGAGCACTTAGGCTGGAACGAAGCAGCTGATATGGTAATTAAATCTGTTGAAAAAACCATCGCATCTAAAGTTGTAACTTATGATTTCGCACGTTTGATGGAAGGTGCAACTGAAGTTAAAACATCTGAATTCGGTGATGAACTAATTAAAAATATGGAATAAGCTAACTGGAATAGGCATAAACAAGAATAGTTGCAGGGTCTGTCTTTAACAGCCCTGCAAATTAAATAATCCTACATATAAGGGGAGAGTTACATGTCATTAAAACGTAAAAAGGTTTCAGTAATCGGCGGCGGATTCACTGGCGCGACGACAGCATTTTTGCTTGCACAAAAAGAACTTGGTGATGTAGTTTTAGTTGATATTCCTCAAATGGAAAACCCAACTAAAGGGAAAGCATTAGATATGCTTGAAGCAAGCCCTGTTCAAGGGTTCGACTCAAACATTACTGGTACCTCTAATTACGAAGACACACGCGATTCTGATATTGTAGTTATTACTGCGGGTATTGCACGTAAACCAGGCATGAGCCGTGACGATTTAGTGCAAACAAACCAAAAAGTAATGAAAAGTGTAACGCAGGAGATTGTGAAATATTCTCCAAACTGTACTATTCTTGTCTTAACTAACCCAGTGGATGCCATGACCTACACTGTATTCAAAGAATCTGGTTTCCCTAAAAACCGTGTAATCGGTCAATCAGGAGTCCTTGATTCTGCTCGTTTCCGTACGTTTGTTGCTCAAGAATTAAATCTTTCTGTAAAAGATGTTACTGGATTTGTTTTAGGCGGACACGGAGATGACATGGTTCCACTTGTTCGTTATTCTTATGCTGGTGGTATTCCATTAGAAACATTGATTCCTAAAGATCGTTTAGAAGCCATTGTTGAGCGCACTAGAAAAGGCGGCGGCGAAATCGTTAACCTTCTTGGTAACGGAAGTGCATACTATGCTCCGGCTGCATCACTAGTTGAAATGTGTGAAGCAATCCTTAAGGATCAACGTCGTGTATTACCTTCTATAGCTTACCTTGAAGGCGAGTTTGGCTACGAAGGCATTTACCTTGGCGTTCCAACTATCCTTGGGGCAAATGGTATTGAAAAGATTATCGAGCTTAACCTTACTGCTGAAGAAAAAGCAGCATTAGATAAGTCCGCTGATTCTGTTCGCAATGTAATGAACGTATTAGTATAATAGAAAACATAGGATTCGGGGTGCATGCCCCGAATTTTCTCTATATTTATATGAAATCGCTTACAATTGAGGTGTAATGGATGCTTTTAGGGAAGAAAAGAAAGTTAGGCCGAAAGATTGAAGAAATAACAGTTGGTGAAAAACTATCATTAACAGAAAAAATTGAAGACAAGGATATCCTTCTATATTTAGGATTAACAGATGACTCAAACCCTTTATACATTCAGCATGATTATGCATCACAAACGCCATTTGAAAAACCGATTGTACCTAGTATCATGTTAACAGGCATTATTACTTCGGCTATCTCAAAATATTTACCTGGCCCAGGAAGTCATATTTTGAGTCAAGAAATTGACTTTCCGAAGCCTGTCTATCATTACGGAACAGTCGAGTGCCTATTTGAAGTGATTGATGTACAGAGAAAAGAACATACCATTTTAATCAGCGTAGTGGGAACCAATGAAAAAAATGAGACGGTCATTCAGGGAAAAGTAAAAGTCTGCCCTCCACACCGGTTAGAAGATATACACGGGAAAGCATTAGAGAATTTTTAATAGAAATGAACGAAGGAATGTGTTTTTTGCATTCCTTTTTGCTTTTTTTATAACTGTGTAAAAAGGACATTGTTGATTTTTATACACTGTTGATTGGAGCGGAAGGCGCGAAGGCTCCTGTGGGAGTACGGTTCAGGGGAGACCCCGCAGGCGTGAGCTTCGTGGAGGCTCGCCGAAACGCCCACGGAAAGCGAAGCGCATGGAGCGGAAATCAACAGACAAGTTTACAAAGCCATTTTTATAAAAAAACATATATACTTTGTTAATTTTTTGTAAAGATAAGAAATGAAGAAGGTGTATCTCTAGGAAATACCTGTTCTTTATTATTATAATGAAGGTATCTTGATTTAGCGGAGGATATTATGAAAAACAAAGTACTGGTTGTAGATGATGAACAATCGATTGTGACATTACTCCAATATAATTTAGAACAGTCGGGATTTGAGGTTTTAACAGCTATGGATGGTCAAGAGGGGAAGGAAATAGCCGAAACGGAATCTCCTGATATAATTGTTTTAGATTTAATGCTGCCAAAATTAGATGGAATGGAAGTATGCAAACAGCTTCGTCAAAAGAATATCATGATTCCTATTTTAATGTTAACAGCGAAAGATGATGAATTAGATAAAATAATTGGTTTAGAGCTTGGTGCAGACGACTATATGGTCAAACCATTTAGCCCAAGAGAAGTGATTGCACGTGTGAAAGCCATATTAAGAAGAACACAGATTCAACATGAGGTTCCAGAAGAAGCAGAAAAGAATTACGATGAACTAATTGAAATCGGTAAGTTAAAAATTTACCCAGAAAAATATGAAGCTTATTTTCAGGAGGAACTCCTTGAATTAACATTAAAAGAGTTTGAATTACTTCTTTATTTGGCACAGAATAAAGGACGGGTTTTAACAAGGGATCAGTTATTAAGTGCTGTTTGGAATTATGAGTTTGCTGGCGATACTAGAATTGTTGATGTACATATCTCTCACCTTAGGGAAAAAATTGAAGAAGAAACGAAGAGGCCTGTTTATATTAAGACACTTCGTGGTCTAGGTTATAAGCTGGAGGGACCAAAAGAAGAATGACAAAATCTCGTACAAAGCTGTTAATTCCATTAGTTTTCACTATTATTACAGTGTTGATTGCGATTGGAATATGGTTGACCCATTTATTTAGAAATGACGTTTTAGAATTACTAAAGGGTCAATATAAAATTGAAGTATTACTCATACTCTTCCTTATACTTGTTATGGTCTTAATTGTCATCAGCTTCTTCTGCATCAGAACTACCTCGAGGTATTCAAAGCACATAGAAGCAGCAACTGATGTTGCCATTCAATTGGCAAACGGTAATTACCGTGCGAGAACATCTGTAGGTAAGCTTAACGGAACAGGAATGTTGGGGTCAGCTATTAACATGTTAGCTGAAAATCTGCAAGAATTAGCTAAATCACAAGAAATGCAGCAGGATCGCTTAGGTGCATTAATAGAAAATATGGGTTCTGGGTTAGTATTAATTGATAGCCGCGGATATATCAGTCTCATAAACAAAGGCTTTGTGGAGATATTTCACATGGATCCTACCAATTACTTAAATAAACTTTATTATGAAGTAGTTGATTCTGAAGAAATATGTCAATTAGTTGCCGAAGTATTTCGAACCGAACAGAAAGTAAGTAAGCAATTATCTATTCCCTTATTGATAGAAAGAAAATTTTTTATGGTTTATGGTGTGCCTATTATTGGGAAAAACAATGTTTGGAAAGGGGTATTACTTGTTTTTCACGATATTACGGAAATAAAAAAGCTTGAACAAATTCGCAAGGATTTCGTGGCAAACGTATCCCATGAACTAAAAACGCCTGTTACGTCTATTAAGGGATTTACTGAAACCCTTTTAGATGGTGCTATGAATAATAAAGAAACATTAGAATCTTTTTTATCCATTATCTTAAAAGAAAGTGATCGTCTCCAATCCCTGATTCAGGACCTATTGGACCTTTCGAAAATTGAGCAGCAAGGCTTTCAATTACTATTAAAAGAAGTAGACTTAAAGTTGTTGCTTGAAGAGGTAATTACCCTTTTAAGTGGAAAGGCAGAAGCTAAAAACATACGCCTTGAATTTTATTGTAAGCAGGAAAGAGTGCAAATCATTGGTGATGTGGATCGTTTAAAACAAGTGTTTATCAATTTAATTGGTAATGCCATTTCTTACACACCTTCCGGAGGCGATGTGAAAATCATCCTCCTGGAACACAATGAAAAAGTCCGAATCCATGTGAAGGACTCAGGGGTAGGTATAAAAAAGGAAGAGATTCCAAGAATTTTTGAACGTTTTTACCGGGTGGATCGTGCAAGAAGCCGTAACTCAGGTGGAACAGGTCTTGGTTTAGCGATTGTTAAACATTTAGTGGAGGCTCATCATGGGCAGATCAGTGTTAGAAGCAAGTTAGGGGAAGGCAGTGAGTTTATCCTAGAGCTTCATAAATATTTGAAATGATATTGGATGGTGAAGAAGATGGAAAAGAAAAAGCTTGTGCTGATAGACGGTAATAGTATAGCTTATCGTGCTTTTTTCGCACTACCGCTCCTTAATAATGATAAGGGGATTCATACGAATGCAGTTTATGGTTTTACGATGATGTTAATGAAGATTTTGGAGGATGAAAAACCAACGCATATGCTTGTTGCCTTTGATGCGGGAAAAACGACCTTCAGACATAAAACCTTTGGAGAGTACAAAGGAGGGAGACAAAAAACGCCGCCAGAATTATCTGAGCAATTCCCGTTTATTCGTGATTTATTAGATGCCTACGGAATTTCCAGATATGAGCTAGAAAATTACGAGGCTGATGATATAATTGGAACGCTTTCCCTAACTGCTGAAAAGGATGGGTATGAAGTCAAAGTTATTTCTGGGGATAAAGATTTAACCCAGCTGTCTTCGCCCCATACCACTGTAGGAATCACTAGAAAAGGAATTACGGATATAGAGGAATATACTCCTCGGCATGTAGCTGAAAAATATGGTCTTACACCCGAACAGATTATCGATATGAAAGGTCTTATGGGGGATGCATCTGATAATATTCCTGGTGTGCCCGGAGTGGGTGAAAAGACTGCTATTAAATTGTTAAAAGAATTTACAACCCTTGAAAAACTGCTTCAATCTATTGATCAAGTAAGCGGAAATAAGCTTAAGGAAAAATTAGAGGAATTCAAAGACCAGGCAATAATGAGTAAAGAGCTGGCAACGATTGAAAGGCAAGCACCCGTCGAAGTCGATTTAGAAACAATCGCCTTTGAAGGCTATATTAGAGAGAAGTTAGTGCCCCTCTTTAAAGAATTAGGCTTTCATTCCTTATTAGACAAGCTGGGGGAAGATACAACCGTACATAACGATCAGGAGCTTGTAGATATTGAATATGTCACTCCTTCCGAAATAACCGAAGATATGTTTGCTGGAAATAATTATTTTTATGTAGAACTTCTTGATGATAATTATCATTATGCAGAGATTATTGGGTTTTCCCTTATAAATGAAAAAGGACAATTCTACCTGCCAACGGAACTAGCATTGAAATCAGAGGCGTTTAAAAACTGGGCAGAAGATGAAGGGAAAAAGAAGACCGTTTATGATGCAAAGCGGTCGGAGGTTTCTTTAAGAAGGCAGAATATCCATCTGAAAGGTACAGACTTTGATATTTTAATGGCTTCTTATCTAATTAATCCTTCAGAGACCCAAGAAGATCTTGCTGCGATTGCACATAAATATCACTATCATAACATTCAAGCGGATGATTCCTTTTATGGGAAGGGAGCTAAACGAAAAGTCCCTGAAGAGCCAAAGCTAGCAGAACATCTTGTACGTAAAGGGCTTGCCATGGCTGAAATAAAGGATAAATTGGAAGATGAATTACGAGCAAATGAACAATATGAATTATTCAATGAGCTTGAGATGCCACTTTCACTCATTTTAGCTGATATGGAATCGTGTGGTATAAAGGTAGAACGGGAACGTCTGCAGACAATGGGCAAAGAACTGAATGAACGACTAGTGGAAATTGAAGAGAAGATTTGTGAACTTGCGGGAGAAAAATTTAATATTAATTCTCCAAAACAATTAGGTGTCATTCTATTTGAAAAGTTAGGTCTTCAAGCATTAAAGAAAACAAAGACGGGCTATTCTACTTCGGCTGATGTTTTGGAAAAGTTAGCTGAGGATCATGAAATAATTGAGCATATCCTTCTGTATCGGCAATTAGGCAAACTCCAATCCACCTATATTGAAGGTTTATTAAAAGTGATTGATCCGAAAACAGAAAAAGTGCATACAAGGTACCAGCAAACATTAACCGCAACCGGACGATTAAGCTCCATCGACCCGAACCTACAAAATATTCCAATCCGACTGGAAGAAGGTAGAAAAATTCGCCAGGCGTTTGTCCCTTCTGAGGAAGGCTGGGTGATTTTTGCATCCGATTATTCTCAGATAGAACTTCGTGTGCTTGCCCATATTGCCGGGGATGAAAAGCTAATCCAAGCATTCAAAGATGATCTTGATATTCATACAAAAACGGCGATGGAGGTTTTCCATGTGTCGGAAGATGAAGTAACCTCTAATATGAGACGTCAAGCAAAGGCCGTTAACTTTGGAATTGTTTACGGGATCAGTGACTATGGACTTTCACAGTCCTTAGGGATCACCCGTAAGGAAGCTGGACGTTTCATCGAGAGATACTTAGATACTTACCCTGGTGTGAAAGAATATATGGATGATATTATTCACTCGGCAAAGCAAAAAGGCTATGTTTCCACGTTAATGCAGAGAAGACGTTATCTTCCTGAAATCACGGCCCGAAACTTTAATTTGAGAAGTTTTGCGGAACGTACAGCCATGAATACGCCTATTCAGGGCAGTGCGGCAGATATTATCAAGAAAGCAATGATTGATATGGATGAGGCGTTAAAGGATAAAGGTTTAAAGACACGCTTATTGCTCCAGGTACACGATGAATTGATTTTTGAGGCTCCAGAGGATGAAGTGGCTATTCTTCAAGAGCTAGTTCCAAGTGTCATGGAAAATGCTCTTGAATTGAAGGTGCCATTAAAAGTGGATTATTCCTATGGTCCAACCTGGTTTGATGCGAAATAAATAAAAGGAGGATCTATATTGCCAGAGCTTCCAGAGGTAGAAACAGTACGAAAGACGTTAAAAAAAATGGTTCTTAATAAGACAATTGGAGAAATCACCGTCTACTGGCCAAAAATTATTAAAAATCCTGTAGAGGTTGAGCAGTTTATTGATGCATTAAAAAAAGAGACCATTATTGATGTTGGGCGAAGAGGGAAGTTTCTTATCATATATACAGATCACTATGCGTTAGTCTCACATTTACGGATGGAAGGAAAGTATGGACTTTATCCGAAGGAACTTCCTTTTGATAAACATACACATGTCATTTTCCATTTTACTGACGATACAGAATTACGGTATAGAGATGTCCGGAAGTTTGGAACGATGCATTTATATAAAAAGGGGGAAGAATTTACAAAACCTCCATTGATAGAGCTTGGTCCTGAACCCTTTTCAGAAGAATTTACTCAAGAGTACCTGTCTCGGAAACTGAAAAAAACCAATAGGAAAGTAAAACCAGCCTTACTCGATCAAAAATTACTAGTAGGTCTTGGCAACATATACGTGGATGAGGCCCTTTTCCGGGCTGGAATACATCCAGAACGGCTTGCTAGTACTTTAACTGAGGACGAAGTTAGCCTTCTTCACAGTGAAATTGTTGCTACTTTAGGAGAAGCAGTGAAAAAGGGAGGGAGTACGATTCGTTCCTATGTTAATTCCCAGGGGGAAATTGGTATGTTCCAGCTTGAATTATATGCATATGGGCGAAAAGGGGAACCCTGTAAAAATTGCGGAACCCCTCTAGAAAAAACAACTGTCGGAGGAAGAGGCACCCATTATTGCCCAAGCTGTCAGAAACTATAAGGTAAGCAAAATGAATGTGAGAACAACAATTCAATAACATTGGATGGGCTCCTGCCATATACTATCGTAGTGATTTTCAGGAAGGAGTCCTAGACGTAATGGTTCAGTTGTTCTCACTTCTCATATTAGCATTTGCCCTTAGTCTTGATAGCTTTAGTGTAGGGTTTACCTATGGATTAAGGAAAATGGTCATGCCGATTAAATCCGTTCTCGTTATTGCAACCTGTTCGGCAGCCTCATTAATGATTGCTGTGTCAATTGGACATGGCTTAGAAAAAGTAATATCACCGAATATTACGGCAAAACTAGGGGGATTTATTCTGATTGCTCTAGGTGCCTGGGTATTGTACCAATTTTTTCGGCCCGAAAAAGAAAAAGAATTAGTGGAACATGAAAAAACAATCGTAAACCTTGAAATCCGCTCCCTAGGATTAGCTATTAGTATATTAAAAAAACCCATGTCTGCTGACTTTGACCAGTCAGGGACCATTACAGGGATCGAAGCATTAATGCTGGGCTTTGCCTTGTCATTAGATGCCTTCGGGGCTGGGATTGGAGCAGCTATGCTTGGATTTCCTCCCCTATATTTAGCTCTTACTGTCGCAGTCATGAGCTCTTTATTCGTCCTGTTAGGAATAAAGAGTGGCACTTTTTTTCATAAGTTCGATTGGATCCAAAAGTTTACGTTTTTACCTGGGGTTTTATTAATCATTATTGGTATTTGGAAATTATAATACCTGAAAGGAAAAAGCATGTCATTAGTTATCGGTTTAACTGGCGGAATTGCCAGTGGAAAAAGTACTGTATCAACAATGTTCAAGGAAATGAATATACCAGTTGTCGATGCTGATGTGGAGGCTCGCCTTGCTGTGATGAAAGGTGAAGCCGCCTACTTTCAAATAATTGATACGTTTGGAAAGGACATTTTATTGGAGGACGGGGAAATTGATCGACAAGAATTGGGCTCGATTATTTTCCATCAAGAAGAGAAGCGAAAGCTTTTAAATGAAATAGTCCATCCGGAAGTTAGAAAGAGAATGATGGAGCAGGTTGAAAAGGCTCAGTTGAACGGGGAAGAAGTCATTGTCCTGGATATCCCTCTATTATTTGAAAGCAAGCTAACCTATATGGTCGAGAAGACGATTCTTGTATACGTGGATTATGACATACAATTTGAAAGACTTATGAAGCGAAATAGCCTTTCGATTGATGATGCTAAGGCCCGAATACAGTCTCAGATGCCTCTCAACGAAAAAATAAAATTAGCAGATGCAGTGATTAATAATAATGGATCAATAGAAGAAACAAAAAAACAACTC
Organism: Neobacillus sp. Soil_C_43; assembly: GCF_057656715.1. NCBI lineage: Bacteria > Bacillati > Bacillota > Bacilli > Caryophanales > Bacillaceae > Neobacillus > Neobacillus sp. Soil_C_43. The sequence continues at coordinate 755,147 of NZ_JBDGJV010000001.1, read as the reverse complement.
ATAAACGTATTATCCCAATTTGGAATAAAAATTTAATAACATAAGAGGAGAAGGGGAGCCCCTTCTCCTTTTTTGAATTTGGCTGTGATAAAAGACAGTGTTGATTTTTACACACTGTTGATTGGAGCGGAAGGCACGAAGACTCCTGTGGGAGTATGGTTCAGGTGAGACCCCGCAGGCGCTTGCGCCGAGGAGGCTCACCGAAACACCCACGGAAAGCGAAGTGCCTGGAGCGGAAATCAACAGACAAGTAGAAAAAACTACTAAGTTATCAGAATTATAAAACATTTAAAAATCCGCAGTTTATTCATCACAATTCAACCTATATATGTTATACTAATTACAAGAATACAACTCAAAAGTATAACATTAATACGGAAGGGGCCGTAAAATGAAGTCACGAATTGCAATAAATGGGTTTGGGAGAATTGGAAGGATGGTTTTTAGAAAAGCAATCCTTGAAAAAAAACTTGATGTAGTAGCAATAAATGCGAGCTATCCGGCTGAAACATTAGCTCATCTACTTAAATATGATACAAATCATGGACCTTTTCAGGGAGAAGTTATCCCTTTAGATAACGAATTAATTGTAAATGGTAAAAGAATAAAATTACTAAGTGAACGTAACCCGGAGCAGCTTCCATGGAGAGAGCTAGGGATTGATATCGTGATCGAAGCAACTGGAAAATTCAACTCCAGAGAAAAGGCTGCTCTGCATCTTACAGCAGGTGCAAAAAAAGTGATTTTAACTGCACCAGGGAAAAATGAGGATGTTACAATCGTTATGGGTGTAAATGATGAAATGCTTGATATTAATCAGCATGATATTATTTCAAACGCATCCTGCACAACGAATTGTCTTGCACCAGTTGCAAAGGTACTAGATGAGAAATTTGGAATTGAAAGTGGCTTAATGACAACAATTCATGCCTACACAAATGACCAAAAGAATATTGATAATCCTCATAAAGATTTACGGAGAGCCCGTGCCTGTGGACAATCTATTATCCCTACAACAACAGGTGCGGCTAAAGCATTATCACTGGTATTGCCACAATTGAAGGGTAAATTACATGGGATGGCACTACGAGTACCAACACCAAATGTTTCACTTGTTGATTTAGTAGTTGACCTACACCAAGATGTAACGGTTGATGATATTAATAATGCCTTTATGGAAGCTGCACATGGCAGTTTAAGAGGGATTTTGGATTTAACAATGGAACCGCTCGTTTCAGTGGACTTTAATACAAACGAGAATTCAGCTATCATTGATGGACTTTCGACAATGGTAATGGGGACAAGAAAGGTTAAGGTTTTAGCTTGGTATGATAATGAGTGGGGATATTCTTCTCGTGTCGTAGACTTGGCTCTATATGTGTCAGAGCAAATAGCTAAATCCTCACAGGTTAAGGTCGGCTAGAACAGATTAAAAAGGTAGAAAAATGCTGTCGATTGACAGCATTTTTTTCTGTCCTAGCCTGTTACAATTTTGTACATTTTGGCATAAAATGCTTTTGAACTAATGATTTTTTATTATTATATATAGAGGAATATGCCAACCTTGCCTTGTTACAAAAATATCTTATGAAAATTTTAATTTGATAGGTTGCAAAAAAAATATAAACAAAGTATACTAGTCATCGTGAACTTCTTGAAATTAGGTACCTATTAATTACTTAAAGGGTTAGGACCTCTCTGGACTAACTTTCCCCCGTGGTAGTTATAAGATACCGTCAATAACCGGATTTCAGGAAACCATCATAAAAGGTTAGAGGGGGAAATAAGAATATGGAAACAATGGGACGACACGTAATCTCTGAACTTTGGGGATGCGACTTTGAAAAATTAAATGATATGGATTTTATTGAAACAACTTTTGTAGAAGCAGCTCTTAAATCAGGTGCGGAAATCCGCGAAGTAGCTTTTCATAAATTTGCTCCACAAGGCGTTAGCGGTGTTGTAATTATTTCTGAATCACATCTTACAATTCACAGCTTCCCTGAACATGGATATGCAAGCATTGATGTATATACTTGTGGTGATTTAAACCCTAATGTAGCTGCTGATTATATTGCTGAGGCTTTAAATGCTCAAACGCGTGAAAATATTGAAATTCCACGTGGTATGGGTCCAGTAAATGTTAAGCAAGCAAAGGTACTTTAATTAAAAAAAATGATCGAAGGGGTGTACGAACTATGTACACCTCTTTTTATATTTTCCTCAATATGTTGTAAACTAAATAAAAAGGAAGAATTTTTGGAGGGTTATATTTAAATGAGTTTATTCGGACGCTTTAGAAGTCAAATTGAAACATCTGATCAAAACAAGGATGCTTCTTTAAAGACTCATTACTATAAGGGCAATTTTAATAAGATTTTTGAATCGATTGAAAAGGTATTTCATGAAGATGCTGACTGTCGCATTTTAACGGTCTCAAAAGAACATGGAGAGATTGCGGTAGAAATTAAAAAGCCCTTCCCTTGTTTTCTGATTGTGACCATTGTTTCTGTGAAAGGACTAGAAACGGCTGTAGACTTTAATATTTCAACTGAACGATTCTCTATCTTAGGTAATTACCCTGAACTAAAAAAAAGAGTGGTTTCTTATTACGATCGGGTGAATCAATTACATACGGTTATTAAAGAAAAACAAAACTCCTAATACTTGTACTTGTGCAAAGGTCTGCTTTTTTATAAGATAAAAGTAGGATATTGTTCGGATTTCGTCAGATTTGGAGTTGATTAACAATGAAATGCCCTTCATGTCAAAATTATGGTACACGTGTGCTTGATTCTCGGCCTGTTGATGAAGGACGTGCAACACGGCGAAGACGCGAATGTGAGGAGTGCGGATATCGCTTTACTACATTTGAAAAGATTGAAGAGATTCCCTTAATAGTTGTAAAGAAGGAAGGGACAAGGGAAGAATTCAGCCGTGATAAAATACTTAGGGGCTTAATTAAGGCGTGTGAAAAGCGGCCTGTTGCCTTAAAGGAGTTAGAAGATATTACGCACGGTGTGGAAAAGGACCTTCGAAGTCAGGGGATTTCTGAAATTAAAAGTGAAGCTGTTGGCGAAATGGTAATGGATCGACTTGCCCATGTAGATGAAGTCGCATATGTAAGATTTGCTTCCGTTTATCGCCAATTTAAAGATATTAATGTATTTATCGACGAATTAAAAGAACTGATAAAAAAAGAAAAATCGTAATGAGCTAAAGGGTCGTCTTTGGCTCTTTTTTCACTATTGAAAGAGAAAGGTTGGAATCATATGGCGCAGCATTGGCAGGAAATTCTTCCTATCGATCGTTATATTGTAGCATCCGATGGGCTGCTCCATGAGTATGACCGGAAAGTGCTGACGTTTCTATACCAGCCCTTGATTGGGTCAACTTGTTTAAGCTTGTATATGACACTCTGGGCGGAACTGGAGGAAAATAAACTCTGGTCTGATTCATCCACGCACCATCTGTTAATGAACCTGTTAGGGTTAAATTTAAAGGATATATATGAAGCGCGTCTAAAGTTAGAGGGAATAGGGTTATTAAAGACTTTCGTTAAAATAGATGAAGAGGGAGACCGGTCCTTTATTTATGAGCTGCTTCCTCCTTTAACGCCTGAACAATTCTTTTTGGATGGAATGTTAAATATATTTCTTTATCGGAAAATTGGAAAAAACCATTTTGCTCGTCTAAAACGGTTTTTCTCTGACCAGCAAATGACAAAGGATAAGGAATATCAGGATGTAACCAAGGCCTTCCAAGATGTGTTTGCTTCAGCTACGCCTGGTAGCCTTCAGTATCTTCAATATGTAACAGAGGATCTTGAAGCAGAACAAAATCAACAGTTTATCGGTCGTAATGAACAAAAACCACTTCAAATTGATACAAATACGTTTGATTTTGATTTATTAGCTGCAGGACTTAATGAATCTTTGGTTCCCAAAAAAGCACTGACACCAAAAGTAAAGAATGTTATTAGTAATCTTGCTTTTCTGTATAACATAAATCCGATTGAAATGAAAAATTTTATCTTAGGTGCCATAAATCCGAATGAAGAAATTGATATAGAAGACTTAAGAAAAGGCGCACGTGATTGGTATCAATTTGTTCATTATGACAAGCTCCCGAGCCTTATAAACAGAACACAGCCTGTAATTCACCAAGTTCAAGTTACTGAGCCAAAAACTCCAGAAGAAAAACTGATTCGTTATTATGAAACTACTTCTCCTTTAACTGTTTTTAAGGACATTTCAGGTGGCGTGGAACCTTCAAATGCTAATTTGGATATCTTAGAGGAGATTATGATTAAGTATAAACTTCCTCCAGGGGTAGTGAATGTTCTTATTGAGGTTGTCATGATAAAATCAGATATGAAGTTTACTAAAGCATTTGTCGACTCAATAGCCAGTCATTGGGCACGAAAGCAAGTGAAGACGGTAAAGGAAGCAATGGAACTTGCAAAGAAGGACGAGCGCATACGGAAAGAAAGCAAAAAAACTGCAAAAAGTACAAAAGGTACAAATAAGAAGCCTCTTCGGACAGAGCTTCTTCCTGAATGGTTTGATAAAGAAAAACCAAAGAAGTCGGAGAAGGTAGAGAAGAGTCCTGATTTAGAAGCTAAAAAGCGTGAGATAGAAGAAATGCTAAAGGCATTAGATGACTAGAGGTGACTTATGGAGAAAATAAATCAAACATTGAAACGGTTATCCTCACAAGGAGATTTTCAAAGACGATACGATAAAATGCGCCGCGAAACCCTCGAAAACCCAGATATCGAAGAATTTATTCTAAAGAATGAACAAGCAATAACGAAAGAAATCATTGATAGAAGTTTAGGTAAGCTTTTTGAATATACAAATCAAAGTAAGGATTGTGAGAAATGCGAAAGCCTTGATCATTGTATCAATATGATGAAAGGCTATCGGCCTGAATTGGTTTTAACACGAAATTTCATAGATGTCCGATACGAACGCTGTCATCGGAAAATCATGTATGATGAAAAGAAGAAAAATGAAACTCTTATTAAAAGTTTATATGTCCCGAAAGATATCTTAAACGCTACCTTTGACAAATTCTTTACTGATGATGAACGAATAGATGCTTTTAAGAAGACAATCGCATTTGTAGCTGATTTTAAACAAGGAAAACCAACAAAGGGGCTATATTTTTATGGTGAATTTGGAGTAGGGAAATCTTATTTGTTGGGAGCGATTGCGAATAAACTGGCCCAACAACAAATCTCTTCTATGATTGTCTATGTGCCTGAACTTCTAAGAGAGATGAAAAGTTCAATAGCAGATTCAACCTTAAATGGAAAAATTGAAGCTTTGAAGAAAGAGCCGATTTTGATGCTGGACGATATGGGGGCTGAGTCGATGTCGAGTTGGACAAGGGACGAGGTATTAGGTCCAATTCTTCAGTTTAGGATGCTGGAAAGTTTGCCGACGTTTTTTACTTCGAACTTCGATTTTAATGAGTTGGAACATCATTTGACTTATAGCCAGCGTGGGGAAGAAGAGAGAATGAAAGCGAGAAGAATCATGGAGCGAATTCGCACCTTAAGTGAGCCGGTTCTAGTTAGTGGTCCTAATAGGCGTTAGGAATAATATGTGTTTCCATCGGATTACCGGATCACCCGGTAGTCCTTTTTTTATTATTATAGCAAAACTGTGGTTATCTAACTTCTATTTTGGTCAAGTCCCCCATATATATTAAACAGACAATGCCTCAAAGGGGGGATTTGGTTGGCGGAAATCATCTTCCAAAGCAAGCTGGATGCACAAAAACTTTATAACCACTTGCTGAAGTACGTACCATATAATCCAATGAATGAAACTATTCTTCTTTTAGAAGATCGACATATAGTAAAGATAGTTGATATTTGCTTTTCTACGGCTCTGTTTGACAGGGTGAAATCGGCCTTTTATCAGTTTATAACAAATACGAAACGGGATCATTGGTTTCGAGAGATAGTAAGGGATCATTATTATTATACCGACATGGAAGAGCAACAGCAGATTATTGATATTATCTATTCCTTACTGGACGGGCAAAGAGAGGATCTTGCTGTTTTATTAAAAGAAATAAATGAAGAGCCTAACCTAATTAGTGAGGCTATTGATGAGATTCTTCATGAAAATGTCACGTTCTCTTTCGACTCTTTTGTTAAATTTCGCCTGCGTTCCTATCTACAAGCGCTAGAAAGCTATGTTGAGATTGCCATTGATGAATACAAAATGGAGCAGGAATATCAAATGTTTGTACACATGCTAAGAGACTTTTTAGTGAACCGTGAACCCAAAATGGATACGCTTCATTTATTGTTCGATGAGGAAATTACTTTTTTTAATGAGGATTTTGTTGAAATTAAAAGAGGCGAATTAACAAGATTGATTGATAGAAGGTTATTGGTGAATCATCCTGTTTATGTTGACTCTGCTTCCATTGCGCCGCTGCTGTCACTTGCACCAACGTCTATTTTTATTTATACAAAAGATCCTGATGAGCCGCTGGTTAGAACCATCAAGAATATATTTGAGGAAAGAGTAACCCTTAAGGAGTATGGCGCACTTCGTGAGATTAAAAAATGGACTACTGAAAAAAATTCATCGGAAAATCATGCATAAAAAATAAAATAATGTCAATATTTAGTTTTATGCACCTTGCAATTTTAAAAGTAAATCATTATAATAACGTACATAGCAAATATGTAGTAAAAGTAATGATAAGGACAACAGTATTTCATTTACGGTTTTTAGAGAGGAAGACCACCGGCTGAAAGTCTTCTAACACGGGATAAATACTTACCACCTTTAAACTTCAGCAGTGAACATTTCCTGTTCTATGGAATTAGTAATTGTTGACGGCAACAGCCGTTACCTGACCAAAGTCATGATTAATCGTTTGTATTGAACATGAAAAATTGGGTGGAACCACGTGTTAATCAAAACTCGTCCCTATTCCAGGGACGGGTTTTTTTATTTTTATGCTGTGTTAAAGAACAGTGTTGATTTTTACACCCTGTTGATTGGAGCGGAAGGCGCGAAGACTCCTGTGGGAGTACGGTTCAGGGGAGACCCCGCAGGCGCAAGCGCCGAGGAGGCTCGCCGAAACGCCCACGGAAAGCGAAGCGCTTGGAGCGGAAATCAACAGGAAAATTTAACATAGCCTATTTTTTAAAGCGATTGACGGATATTGATAGTCCAGAAACGCTCAAAATCAAAGGAGGAATTACCATGTCAGACGTTGTTAAGATTTCGTTTCCAGATGGGGCAGTAAAGGAGTTTCCACGGGGAACAACAACGGAAGATATTGCCGCTTCCATTAGCCCTGGCCTCAAGAAAAAAGCTATTGCTGGTAAATGGAATGGAACTATGTTCGATCTTCGTCGTCCCATTATGGAGGACGGTTCTATAGAAATCGTTGTTCCTGAATCAAGTGATGCGCTAGAGGTATTGCGTCACAGTACAGCACACTTAATGGCTCAAGCTGTAAGAAGACTGTATCCAAATGCAAACCTTGGTGTAGGTCCGGTGATCGAGGGTGGATTTTATTATGATATGGACCTTGAGGTGTCGTTAACACCAGAGGACCTTCCAAAAATCGAAAAAGAAATGGCGAAAATCGTTAATGAAAATATTGAGATTGTTCGCAAAGAAGTAAGCCGTGCTGACGCTGTTCAATTATTTAAAGAAGCAGGAGACCCTTACAAGCTTGAACTAATTGAAGCGATTCCTGATGAAGAAACCGTGACAATCTACGAACAAGGTGATTTTTTCGACCTTTGCCGTGGGGTTCATGTTCCTTCAACTGGAAAAATTAAAGAATTTAAACTTTTGAGCATTGCGGGTGCTTACTGGCGCGGTGATAGCAATAATAAAATGTTGCAACGTGTCTACGGAACAGCCTTTTTTAAGAAAGAGGATCTAGCTGAACATCTTCGCCTTCTTGAAGAAGCGAAAGAGCGTGACCACCGTAAAATTGGTAAAGAGTTGAGCTTATTTACAACAAATCAATTAGTCGGTCAAGGGTTGCCACTATGGCTTCCTAAAGGGGCTACTATCCGCCGTGTAATCGAACGTTATATTGTTGATAAGGAACAACGTTTAGGCTATAACCATGTGTATACTCCTGTAATGGGTAGTGTGGATTTATATAAAACGTCGGGTCACTGGGACCACTATCAAGAAGATATGTTCCCGGTTATGGAGATGGATAATGAGCAATTAGTTCTTCGTCCAATGAACTGTCCGCATCATATGATGGTTTACAAGAACAGCATTCACAGTTATCGTGAGCTTCCGATTCGAATTGCTGAGCTCGGTACACAGCATCGTTATGAAATGTCTGGTGCCCTTTCTGGTCTGCAGCGTGTTCGGGGAATGACTCTAAATGATGCGCATATTTTTGTTCGCCCTGATCAAATTAAAGAGGAATTCAAACGCGTCGTTAACCTTATTTTAGCGGTCTATAAAGACTTCAATCTGAATGAGTATTCTTTCCGTCTTTCCTATCGTGACCCTCAGGACACTGAAAAATATTTTGATGATGATGCAATGTGGGAAAAAGCTCAGGGGATGTTGAAGGAAGCTATGGACGAACTTGGACTTAATTATTATGAGGCTGAAGGCGAAGCTGCTTTCTATGGTCCAAAACTTGATGTTCAAGTTAGAACAGCTTTAGGTAAAGATGAAACTCTTTCCACTGTTCAACTTGACTTCTTACTTCCAGAGCGATTTGACTTAACTTATGTGGGTGAAGATGGTAAGCCGCATCGTCCTGTTGTTATCCATCGTGGTGTCGTATCAACAATGGAACGATTTGTTGCCTTCTTAATAGAAGAGTATAAAGGAGCATTCCCTACTTGGTTGGCACCAGTTCAAGTTCAAGTGATTCCTGTTTCTCCAGGTGTTCACTACGATTATGCAAAGCAAGTACAGGAACAGCTTCAAAATGAAGGCTTCCGTGTAGAATTAGATGGCCGTGATGAAAAGATTGGTTATAAAATTCGTGAAGCACAAATGCAAAAAATACCATATATGCTCGTTGTCGGTGACAAAGAAGTAGAAGATCATGCGGTTAACGTTCGTAAATATGGTGAGCAAAACTCAGAAACAAAGCCGTTTGCTGACTTCCTAGCCGAAATAAAAGCGGAAGTGCAAAGAGGATAAATTTTTCAGAAAGAGAGGGTCATACCTCTCTTTCTTTTTGTTTTTGAAAAAAATATATTGAATAATTTTTGGTTTCTTGCTACAATAAATTTCGTTGTCATGAATAAATAGTTCGTTTGACAATACGTCTTTGTTTATGTTATAGTTACAAAGGTAAAATTGAATATGATTTTGGGAAAAGAAGAAGCACCCGCTTCTCACCTGATTGACGCATACGGCAGTTGGCAGGTTTTACGTGAACTTTTTGTTTATTTACTTATGTTTCGTAAAGTGTGGGTGTATTCATCCGCACTTTTTTGTTTGTGTACTTAAGAAATAGCATTTATAAAAAGTTTTATACCTGTCGATTCCAACTAGGGTGTCAAATAGTAAGGTGAATCATTCTTGTACCCAAGACGTTGTATTCGTGAAAAAACCTTGGAGGTGGCTAATTATTAGCAAAGACATGTTGTTAAATGAGGGCATCCGCGCTCGCGAAGTTCGTCTGATTGACCAAAATGGCGAACAGTTAGGGATCAAATCCAAAAACGAAGCGTTGGAGATTGCTGGACGAGTAAATCTTGATTTGGTACTTGTAGCACCAAATGCAAAGCCTCCGGTAGCCCGGATTATGGACTATGGCAAATTCAAATTCGAGAATCAAAAGAAAGAAAAAGAAGCTCGTAAGAATCAAAAGATTATTACTACTAAAGAAGTTCGTCTAAGCCCAACGATAGATGAGCATGACTTTAATACAAAGCTTCGTAATGCTATTAAGTTTTTGGAAAAAGGCGACAAGGTAAAAGCATCCATCCGATTTAAGGGTCGGGCAATTACCCATAAAGAAATTGGTCAACGTGTATTAGACCGTTTCTCTGAAGCATGCAAGGAAGTAGCGACTATTGAGTCACATCCAAAAATGGATGGCCGAAGCATGTTCTTGGTTTTAGCACCTAAAGCTGATAAGTAATAAGGAGGATATTCCAATGCCAAAAATGAAAACTCACCGCGGCGCTGCAAAGCGTTTCAAAAAGACTGGTTCTGGTCAACTTAAGCGTGACCATGCTTATACAAGCCATTTATTCGCGAACAAATCTACAAAAGCTAAGCGTAAACTTCGCAAAGGATCTCTTGTTTCTAAAGGCGATTTCAAACGCATTCGTCAATTATTAACTTACGTTAAGTAATCTCGGACAGATTGATTTATTATAGGAGGGAAATTACATGCCACGTGTAAAAGGCGGTACAGTTACTCGCAAACGTCGTAAAAAAGTTCTTAAATTAGCAAAAGGTTATTACGGTTCAAAACATACATTATATAAAGTTGCTAACCAACAGGTTATGAAATCTTTAATGTATGCGTTCCGCGATCGTCGTCAAAAGAAGCGCGACTTCCGCAAACTTTGGATTACTCGTATCAATGCAGCAGCTCGTATGAACGGTCTTTCTTACAGCCGTTTAATGCATGGCTTAAAGCTTGCTGGTATCGAAGTAAACCGCAAGATGCTTGCTGAATTAGCAGTAAGCGATGCTAACGCATTTGCTGAATTAGCAAACCAAGCTAAACAACAACAAAAATAATTAAAGATATAAAGCCATTCTCTATTGAGGATGGTTTTTTCTATAAGGGGGATAAAAGCTTTGGATAGTAAACTGGTTTTACTTATGGTTTATGTCATCATGAGCCTAATAGGACTTTTTATAATGAGAGAAGATAAAAAGCGTGCCAAGAAGCATCAATATCGAATTTCTGAGCGGACATTATGGCTGATAGCATTATTCGGCGGTGCCATCGGAACGACTGCAGGAATGCAGATTTACCGTCATAAAACAAAGCATTTAGCATTTAAAATCGGCTTTCCCTTTCTAGCGGGAGTCGAACTGATACTTTTAATAAAGGCTTGGTGGTAATGGTATGCAACTTAAAAAACTATTTGAGATGCAAAAGGCATTGGACTCACATATAGAAGAAAAACATCAACTGCAAAATGAGGCTTTATTTGATCGCAAGGTTCTTGCCTTGCTTGTGGAAATTGGAGAATTGGCAAACGAAACTCGTTGTTTTAAGTTTTGGAGTGTCAAGCCTTCCTCAGATAAAGCTGTGATTCTTGAGGAGTTTGTGGACGGAATCCATTTCATATTGTCACTAGGAATTGAATGTGGTTTTAATAAAATAGAAATTAATTTGAAGCGGAAGCAATCAATTAAGGATGTAACCGAACAATTCCTAAGTGTATACGAAACAATCGGTTTGTTCCAAAAGAGCAAACAGTTTGATGATTACATAAAGGTTTTTGAAGCATATTTGCAGCTGGCCTCCTTGCTTGGATTTACTGAGAAAGAAATGGAGCAGGCATATTTTCTTAAAAACGAAGTAAATTATCAAAGACAACAAAATAACTATTAGCAGAAAATTTGTAAATTTACAGTTTTTTTAGGTATAATGAAGGTCGGATATACATAATTAGGGGGGCTAAATAAGTGGCAAAACTTGATGAAACATTATCGATGTTAAAAGACTTAACCGATGCCAAAGGGATTCCCGGCAATGAGCGTGAAGTACGCGAAGTAATGAAGAAATACATAACTCCATTGGCTGATGAAGTAACTACTGACGGCCTTGGCAGTTTAATTGCTAAGAAGGTTGGTAAAGAAGGCGGCCCGAAAATTATGGTTGCTGGTCATTTAGATGAAGTCGGCTTCATGATCACACAAATCGACGATAAAGGCTTTCTACGTTTTCAACCAGTTGGCGGTTGGTGGGGACAAGTCATGCTTGCACAGCGCGTTACGATCGTTACAAAAAAAGGCGATGTAACGGGTATTATCGGTTCAAAGCCACCACATGTTTTAACAGCTGAAGCTCGTAAGAAACCAGTTGAAATTAAAGACATGTTCATTGATATCGGTGCGTCCAGCCGTGATGAGGCACAGGAGTGGGGCGTACGTCCTGGAGATATGGTTGTTCCATACTTTGAGTTTACAGTGATGAACAACGAAAAGATGCTTTTGGCTAAGGCTTGGGATAACCGTATTGGCTGTGCCATTGCGATTGATGTATTACGACAGCTACAAGGCACTGACCATCCGAACGTTGTTTATGGTGTAGGAGCCGTTCAAGAGGAAGTTGGTCTGCGCGGGGCTAAGACTGCAGCTGCTAAAATCCAACCGGATATCGGTTTTGCTGTTGATGTCGGTATTGCGGGTGATACGCCTGGAATCACTGAAAAAGAAGCAATGAGCAAAATGGGCAAAGGTCCACAAGTGGTCATTTACGATGCTTCCTTAGTGGCACATAAAGGGCTTCGCGATTTCGTTACAGATACAGCAGAGGAACTAAACATTCCTTTCCAATACGAGTCCATCCCTGGCGGTGGTACAGATGCTGGTTCAATCCATCTAACACATAATGGGGTTCCTGCATTAGCGATCACGATTGCGACTCGTTATATCCATTCACATGCAGCTATGCTTCATCGTGATGATTATGAAAATGCGGTTAAGCTAATTGTCGAAGTTATCAAACGCCTAGACCGTGAGGCAGTTGATAAAATTACATTTGAATAATAAAAAGGAAATCCCCAGTTGATGTTAGCTGGGGATTTTTTATAATTCTCTTAGGGGTTGATATTGTGGATTCGCTGATAGAATATGAAAATTCGCCGATAGAACGCTGAAATTCGCCGATAGGATATGAAAATTCGCCGATAGACTGCTGAAATTCGCCGATAGAAATGAAAACGACTAGAAAAAAGCTGCCAATTTAACCGATTGACAGCTTTAACACTTAAAAATATTACTTTAACCCGCTTTCAAGAGTTTCAAGCATTTCTTTTTTCTCTTCTTCAGAAGAATTCTTCCAAATGATTTCAAATAGAACGCCAAGACCTGGGAGCATTTTTTCTTCTCCATTTTGAATAGCATCTACAATTGTATCTTCTAATTGATCCTGCGTATTACCAGAGACATTGTGAATAATCGCATTTCGCAAATTTAAGTTCATAAACACACACTCCTTTTTATAACCTTCATTCTTTTATATCATTTCTATTATGTGGTTTTATTATGTATCCTTTTTAGGCTATAATGAGAAAATCAGAAGAGTTTTTTAAAGGAGAACCAGTTTTGAAACATATTGAATCAGTAAATAATCCTAAGGTAAAACAATGGAAAAAGCTTTTAACGAAAAAAGAGCGCGATAACACCGAATCATTTATCGTAGAAGGCTTTCATTTAGTTGAAGAAGCATTAAAACAAGGAGAACAGGTATTAGAAATTATTGTTTCCGAGAAAGTTGGCCTGCCGCCGCGTTGGGATGTAAGTTCTACTCCAGTTACTCTTGTTACGGAGGAAATTTCTGATCTGTTAACAGAAACGGAAGCACCGCAAGGTATTTACGCCGTTTGCAGAATGCCAAGTAAGAGGACGGAGGCTCAGGCGGAAGAAGGTCAAACCTACTTATTGATCGATGCGGTCCAGGATCCAGGAAACCTTGGCACGATGATTCGCACAGCTGATGCAGCAGGGATTGACGCAGTGATCGTTGGGCGTGGGAGTGTGGATATTTATAACTCCAAGGTTTTAAGAGCTGCACAAGGAAGCCATTTTCACCTTCCAATTCTTCGAGTAGACCTTCACGAATGGGTGGATAAACTCCATGAAAAGAATATCCCTGTATACGGGACAGCGCTTGAAGGAGCAGCAGTTTATACAGAAATTGCAGGTGGAGAAACCTTCGCTTTAATTGTGGGCAACGAAGGAAGCGGCGTTGGGAAAGATTTGCTTTCTACCACAACGAAGAATCTTTATATCCCGATTTACGGAAAAAGCGAATCATTAAACGTAGCCGTGGCCACAGGCGTTCTTCTTTATTATTTGAAAAAATAGGCGAAAACTAGTTTGACCTTAAAAGGAAAATTATTATATAATAATGCAATATTGAATAGTAAAGACGATGACGGAGAAAAGTATCTGATTCAGAACCATTTAGGGAGAAAGTGTCATGACTGAAAACACTTTTATGGAAAGGTTCAGAGAAGTTCACCTCCTGAGTTGGCATCGGGACCACAATCGGGCACATGCCCTTTAGTGTAAAGATGCACCGGCCTAAGCCGTTATCCCAATGAAGCGAACACATGTGTTTCTACATACCGTGTTTACAAGGGTGGTACCGCGAATCAACAACCTCGTCCCTTTCCAGGGATGGGGTTTTTTTGTTTGTTTATAGGGCCACAAACATAATGACAATTTATAAGGAGGAATAGACATGCAAGAACGTTTAAAGGAATTGCAGGAAGAGGCTATTCAAAAAGTTGAACAGTCCACAAGCTTAAAAGAACTAAATGACATACGTGTTGCGTATTTAGGCAAAAAAGGCCCAATTACGGAAGTGCTTCGCGGTATGGGGAAGCTTTCGGCGGAAGAAAGACCAGTTATGGGGGCTCTTGCGAATGAAGTACGAGAAGCCATCGCTGTTAAAATTGAAGAGAAACAAAAGGGACTAGAAGAAGCGGCTGTTTTAGAAAAATTAGCTTCTGAAAGTATTGATGTAACTCTTCCAGGGCGCCCTGTTAAGGTAGGAAACCATCATCCATTAACAAGAATCATTGAGGAAATTGAAGATTTATTTATTGGAATGGGCTATCAAGTTGCAGAAGGTCCAGAAGTGGAGCAGGATTATTATAACTTTGAGGCTCTTAACTTACCGAAAGGGCACCCTGCCCGTGATATGCAGGATTCTTTCTATATTACAGAGGAAATCCTTCTTCGTACACATACATCGCCAGTACAAGCACGGACGATGGAAAAGCACCAAGGTAAAGGCCCAATTAAGATTATCTGCCCTGGTAAAGTGTACCGCCGCGATAATGATGATGCGACACACTCTCATCAGTTCATGCAAATCGAAGGATTAGTTGTCGGCGAAAACATCCGCATGAGTGATTTAAAAGGAACATTAGAGGTATTTGCGAAGAAAATGTTTGGGGAAGACCGTGAAATTCGCCTAAGACCAAGTTTCTTCCCTTTCACAGAGCCTTCTGTTGAAATGGATATCTCTTGTAAAATTTGCGGTGGCAAAGGCTGTAACGTGTGTAAGCAAACGGGCTGGATTGAAATTCTAGGAGCAGGAATGGTTCATCCGAATGTTCTTGAAATGGCAGGCTACGATTCTAAGAAATACACTGGATTTGCTTTCGGTATGGGACCAGAACGGATTGCAATGTTGAAATACGGTGTGGATGACATTAGACATTTTTATACCAACGATGTACGTTTCTTAAAACAATTTTCAAAACATGAATAGGAGGTTACGACATGTTCGTTTCATATAAATGGCTTCAGGATTATATTGATTTAACTGGAGTAACAGCTGATGAGCTAGCTGAAAAAATTACGAAGAGCGGAATTGAAGTTGAAGGAGTAGACATTCTTAACGAAGGTATCAAAGGAGTGGTTGTTGGTCATGTTCTAGAGCGTGAGCAACATCCAAATGCCGATAAATTAAGTAAATGTCTGGTTGATGTGGGCGAAGAGCAGCCTGTACAAATTATCTGTGGTGCACCAAATGTGGCACAAGGACAAAAGGTAGCAGTAGCGAAGGTCGGAGCAGTTCTACCAGGTAATTTTAAAATAAAACGCGCGAAGCTTCGCGGCGAAGAATCAAACGGCATGATTTGCTCTCTTACTGAGCTTGGAATGGAAGGAAAAGTCGTCCCAAAGGAATATTCTGAAGGAATCTTTGTTTTTCCAGCGGATGCAGAGGTCGGTGTAGATGCACTTGAATTACTTAATCGTGATGACGAAGTTCTAGAGCTTAGCTTAACGCCAAACCGTTCGGATTGCTTGAGCATGCTTGGTGTTGCTTATGAAGTGGCAGCGATTCTTGGAAGAGAGGTTAAACTTCCAGAAACGAGCTTAGAGCCTACTAGTGAAAAAGCATCTGATTACGTTAAGGTAGTGGTTGAAGCGAAAGACGATAACCCACTTTACGTGGCAAAAATCATTAAAAATGTAAAAATTGGTCCTTCACCACTTTGGATGCAAACACGTTTAATGTCTGCAGGCATTCGTCCGCACAATAACGTTGTCGATATTACCAACTATATTTTATTAGAATACGGTCAGCCATTACACGCATTTGATTATGATCGCGTAGGTTCAAAAGAGATTCTTGTTCGCCGTGCAAACGATGGCGAAAAGTTTGTCACACTTGATGACGTAGAACGGACATTATCATCGGATCATCTTGTGATTACTAATGGTTCAGAACCTGTAGCTCTTGCTGGTGTTATGGGCGGTGCCAATTCTGAGGTAACTTCAGACACAACCACTGTTTTATTAGAGGCTGCTTATTTTAACGGTGGGACTGTTAGAAAAGCATCCAAGGATCATGGATTAAGAAGTGAAGCGAGCGCTCGCTTTGAAAAAGGTGTGGATCCAAACCGTGTCCGTGTAGCTGGTGAACGTGCAGCCAACCTGATGGCAAAGTACGCTGGCGGAGAAGTATTAGAGGGAGCTTCAGAGGTAGATACACTTACTGTCGAACCAGCAGTGGTATCAATTACTCTTGAAAAAATCAATCGTGTCCTAGGCACAGAGCTTCAAATGAGCGATGTAAAGGATATCTTTGACCGTCTTCAGTTTTCAGTAAGTGTGGAGCAGGATACGGTTACCGTGACGGCACCAACACGCCGTGGCGATATCAGAATTGAAGAAGATTTATTGGAAGAAGTAGCCCGTCTATATGGGTATGATAACATTCCAAAGACATTACCAATCGGTTCTACTACTGCTGGAAAGTTGTCCGAGTATCAAAAGAAGCGTCGAGTGGTCCGTCAGTATCTTGAAGGAGCAGGCTTGTATCAAGCCGTTACTTATTCCTTAACAAGTGAGGAAAAAGCGGCACAATTTGCTCTTGAAAAGCGCGATACCATCCGTTTAGCAATGCCGATGAGTGAGGAACGCAGCGTGCTTCGTTTGAGCATCATGCCACAGCTGTTAGAAGTAGTAAAATATAATAGCGCTCGTCAAAACGATAGCTTAGCCGTGTATGAAACAGGTGCTGTATTCTTGGCAAATGGCGAAGATACGCTTCCAACTGAAAAAGAACATGTTGCAGGTGCAGTAACTGGTCTTTGGCACAGTCATTCATGGCAGGGTGAGAAGAAGGCAGTAGATTTCTTCGTTGTGAAAGGTATTTTAGAAGGAATGTTTGCTAAGCTTGGCCTATCTGACAAAGTTCAATATGTGCAAGCACAGGTAGAAGGAATGCATCCTGGCCGAACAGCAGAAGTTCTCTTTAACGGTGAGAAAATCGGCTTTGTCGGTCAAGTACACCCAAATGTGCAGAAAGATCTAGACTTAAAAGATACGTATGTATTCGAGCTTTCCTTACAAGCGATCCTTGAAGCAGAAGCACCGGTATTACAATATGAAGCAATTCCACGCTTCCCATCTATCACAAGAGACATTGCCCTTGTGGTAAACAGAGAAACGGTGTCAGGCACCTTGAAGGATATCATTTTAACGACAGGTGCACCGCTTCTTAAAGAGGTTCATGTGTTTGATTTATATGAAGGCGACAAGATGGAAGAAGGCATGAAGTCCATTGCGTTCTCATTAAAATATGCGGATCCAGAACGTACACTGACTGATGAGGAAGTAACAAAAGTTCACAGCAGCGTTCTTGTGGCGTTAGAAGAAAAAGCAGGCGCGGTTTTACGCGGATAATTTCATAAAAATAGAAAGAGGCCGGCTCGGAAAAATTTTTCGGGCTGGTTTTTTTATTGATTTTTTCTAATGAAGTTCTTATGTTTGTAACAAAATTCGTTAAAATTCGGCAGGGATTTTGAAATTCTTTTAGAAAAACATTATTAAATTGAAAGGAGTGAAAATGATTGGTTGTGAAAGAAAGGAATATTCCATTAGTAATGCTTGTTTTAGAGGCTTTGTCCAGACGGCTACCCTTAAATTACCCTAAATACCAGCAGGTTTTAGAGGAATTAGGAAGGAGGCAAGCTGGATACAAAGGTGAGGTAAGTCTTGAATATTTTTTACGTTTACTCCTAATGGATAAGTACACAATACTCCACGATTTAAACCTTCCTATTCTCAATGCTAAAGAGATCCGAAAGCTTAGTCGTCTACTGATAAAACTGAATACAATTCCAACCAATTATATTTTTAAAAAATATCAAATCAATAAAACAGATGTATTAACTGGCGTCTTTTGCCCTACCTGCAATCATGTTCCATTGATTCGTAAGAAAAAGAAATGGTACTGCACTTCATGTAACATATACTCAAAAGATGCACATGTAACTGCCCTAAAGGATTATTTTTTGCTAATAGATTTAAAAATTACAAATCAGCAATTCCGAGTATTTGTTCATCTAGATTCAATTGATACAGCTGGAAGAATGTTACGATCTGAAAATAATTTAAAAGCCAATGGGACAAAGAAGATGTGTGTGTATATCCCGGTTAATTTTCCGTAAATTGTACGAACGCAAATAAAACTAGCTTTATCGCAAATAAACATAGACTTTTCGCAAATAAAACCGCTACTTACGCAAATAAAAGACCATTTTTCGCAAATAAACCTATCAAAACACGATAAGAAAGTATAAAAAGAGGAAGTCTCTAAGTAAATTAACTAGAATCTTCCTCTTTTTTTCTATTTTTCTTTATATTTTTCATAAAAAGCATCATATTTCTTCGCCAATTCCACATCCAAATCAGTCAATCCCCCGGCATTCCATGATGTGAGCCGGAAAGTAACTAATTTATAGTCGATTGCGATAAATGGATGATGGTTGACCTGTTCAGACAACTCCGCAATCTCATTCACGAACGCTACACCTTTTAAAAATTCATGAAAACGATATTTTTTCACGATGAATTTACCGTCGAGTTTCCAACCGGTTAACTCCGCAAGGAATTGATCAATCTCTGTTAAACTAAGTCTATTTGCCAAAATATCCCCTCCCACAATAAGTGTATTCGCCACACCTGTCAGAACTTCCTTTTATTTACTAGAGCCATTGCTTTATCCGTGTTAGCAAAGTGGAGCTTCACAAAGGAGGGGAGAATATCACGCCCTTTACTCACGATCAGCTTGGCCGCAGCCACATCTACCTGTGCCCCTGCACCCTTTGGAATCTTAAAACCCGCTGCTTCACTCAGCTTGTCTATATATTGGACGAAGGCGTAGCGAGCTAGAATACTAGCGGCAGCAACAGCTAAATGAATTCCTTCTGCTTTCGTGCTGAAACAAACCTTTTCTTTAGCAATCGCTTTTTGGCTTTTCAGATGCTGAAAATAAGTACTCGGCTGTACAAATTGATCAATGAGAATCGCTTCTGGCTGATTGGGGGCAATCTTCTCCAGAACATTTAATATCGCCTGATTATGAAGAATCGCCTTCATTTTCCCTTGTGACATGCCCGACTGCTGCAGCTTATTATATTTGTCATTTTTCAAAGTCATTAAGCTGAACGGTACAACATCCTTGATAACCTTTGCAATCGCAATAATTTTTTCATCATTTAAGTCCTTTGAATCGCGGACACCTAATTCTTTTAATAGAGGGATATGTTCTTTTTTTACATAGGCGGCAACAACGGTAATCGGACCGAAAAAGTCTCCCGTCCCCACTTCATCAGAACCAATAGCAGACATTTGACTGATGCCAGGTGGCAAATCCCCTTTAGCAGAAGAAACAACCTTTTTAGCACCACCAGCCCCAGCTGATAAAGCAACACTGCCCCATCTACCAGCTTCCTTTTCACTATCATTTCCCTGAAATAACACCTTGCCGGAATTGTATGCTGTGATGACACAACCTGGAGTCTTGGCCGAAAACACGCTTCCAGGCGGATTTTTTTCCACCAGCTGCTTCGAGTAATACTTCTTCATTTCCGCAATTTCATTTATTCCTAATTTAATTACCACATTTCCCAAGTAAAAAACACCACATTTCCACTTATTATTATCTCTTAAACTCAAGCTATCTCTAGTTTTTAATTAGTTTGACTTTTCCAGTTCGAATAGTTCATGTTATGATAGAGAGTAGGATTCTTTGATTGGAGGCATTTGCGTTGTCAAACACACAAAAACACAGAACAACCGTAGATATTTACGGTCAGCAATACGTTATTATGGGTACGGAAAGCCCAAGTCATATTAGGCTTGTAGCATCTTTAGTTGACGATAAAATGCGGGAAATCAGTTCTAAGAATCCATCTCTGGACGTTAGTAAGCTTGCCGTTTTAACAGCCGTAAACGCAGTCAATGATTATATTAAAATTAAGGACCAATTCGACCGACTGCAAACAGAACTACTAAAGGAAAAGGACTAATTTATCATGTTAGATTTAGCTATTATTATTCTCTTAATTATTGGATTCTTTGTTGGCCTTAAAAGAGGCTTTATTCTGCAACTTGTGCATTTAACCAGTTTTATTATTGCATATGTAGTCGCTACAATATACTATGAAGAGCTGGCTCCAAAGTTAACCCTGTGGATTCCCTATCCTAACCTAGGTGAAGGAACAACTTTAAAGCTCTTAACTGATAGCACCAATATGGAGACCGCATTCTATCGTGCCATCTCTTTTGTAATTATCTTTTTTGCTGTGAAAATCCTCTTGCAAGTAATAGGGTCCATGCTGGATTTCATTGCTCATTTGCCGGTTCTACGCCAGTTAAATGTGTGGGCAGGAGGAATCTTCGGTTTCTTGGAAGTCTATCTCATTATATTTATTTTATTATATATTGCTGCTTTGATTCCAATAGATTTTTTACAAAATCCTTTGGACAACTCGTTTATGGCAAAAGCAATTGTGAACCACACCCCTATCCTTTCACAGCAAATAAAGAGCTTGTGGATTGAATATACAGCTGCTTGAACTTCTCTGTAGCAGAGAAGTTTTTCTATTCTGCCATAAAGTAGGCTAAAATGAAAATGCTAAATATGAGGCGGGTGAATCATAATGGAAGTTAATAAAAAAGATTTGATTCGTTTACTAGAAACGATTGCTATTTATATGGAATTAAAAGGAGAGAATCCTTTCAAGGTATCGGCCTTCCGTAAGGCAGCTACTGCACTTGAAACAGATGAGCGAACTTTAACAGAAATTGAGGATTTTACAGCGATCTCAGGAATTGGAAAAGGGACTGCCGCTGTCATAGAGGAATACATGAAAGAGGGATCCTCTTCCGTGTTAGCTGAGCTCAAGGAAGAAGTCCCATCAGGACTCATTCCGTTACTGCAGCTTCCTGGTCTTGGCGGTAAGAAAATTGCCAAGCTATACAAAGAATTAGGGGTCGTAGACGTTTCTAGCTTAAAAGAAGCCTGCCAAACAGGAAAAGTGCAGGCGCTTGCTGGATTTGGTAAGAAGACGGAAGAAAAAATCTTAAGTGCTATTGCAAATGTAGGAACTCGACCTGAGCGGCTACCGCTAGCTTACATGCTCCCAATTGCGGAACAGATCGAGGTCAGACTTGCTGAAACCTCGGCTATCGATCGTTTTTCAAGGGCAGGAAGCATGCGAAGAATGAGAGAGACGATTAAAGATTTAGACTTTATTATAGCAACCACTCAACAAGAGAATGTTCGTCAATCTCTATTAGAATGGCCAAATATCAAAGAAGTGGTTGGTGCGGGTGATACGAAGGTCTCCTTAGTTTTTGCCTTTGATTATGATGTCTCCGTTGATTTTCGTTTGGTGAAGCCGGAGGAATTTATTACAACCTTGCATCATTTTACAGGGTCAAAGGACCACAATGTCCGCATGAGGCAGCTTGCTAAAGAACGCGGGGAGAAGATTAGTGAGTATGGAGTAGAGAATGTTGAGACTGGTGAAATTCTTACCTTCTCGTCTGAAGAGGAATTTTTCAAGCATTTTGACCTCCCGTTTATTCCACCTGAAATTAGGGAGGACGGTAGAGAAGTAGATACATTCACAGCTCAGCAAGAATTAATTGAGCTTGAAGATATAAAAGGGGATCTCCACATGCATTCTACGTGGAGTGATGGGGCCCATTCCATTGAGGAAATGGCGGAAGCGTGTCGTGCAAGAGGGTATCAGTATATGGCAATTACCGACCATTCCCAATATTTAAAGGTAGCGAATGGACTGACGCGTGAAAGACTGTTAAAGCAGAGGGAAGAAATCAAACAATTAAATGAGAAATACGATGATTTTCTCATCCTTTCAGGAGTAGAAATGGATATTCTTCCTGATGGGACGTTGGATTATGAAGACGACTTCCTGGCAGAAATGGATTTTGTTATTGCCTCCATTCATTCGGCCTTTTCTCAGCCGAGGGAAAAAATTATGGAGCGTTTAAAAACCGCTTTAACCAATCACCATGTGGATTTAATTGCCCACCCGACAGGCAGAAAAATTGGCCGTCGAGAAGGATATGACGTGGATATTGATTTACTAATTGGACTAGCTAAAGAAACCAATACAGCTTTAGAACTAAATGCAAATCCAAATCGTCTTGATTTGGCTTCAGAATATTTAAGAAAAGCACAGGATTCAGGTGTAAAGATTCTCATCAATACAGATGCACACAAAATGGATACATTAAAGCATATGGAAATAGGTGTTTCCACAGCCAAAAAGGGATGGATTAAGAAATCTTCGGTGATAAATGCACTTGATAAGAATGAACTGCTTGAATTCCTGCATAATCGATAATAAGGAGGATATACTCCATGCAAGAAAGAGCATTAAAAGTATTAGAATTCACCAAAGTGAAGGAACAGCTGTTAAACCATGCTTCTTCTTCACTTGGTATGGAAAAAATAAAGAACTTGATGCCATCAATTGATTTTGATGAAGTGGTTGCACTTCAAGCAGAAACAGATGAGGCTGCCACTGTCTTACGTATAAAAGGAAATGTTCCACTATCAGGGGTTTATGATATTCGTGCTCATGTTAAACGGTCGGTCATTGGGGGTGTTCTTAGCCCACAAGAGTTGATCCAAATTGCCAGCACCATTCATGCCAGTCGACAGATGAAACGTTTTATTGAGGAGCTTGCTGCTGAGAGAACAGAGCTTCCCATCTTATCCGAACAAGTGGAGCGAATTATCCCACTTACAAACCTAGAGCAAGCCATCAAATATGCCATTGATGAAAGTGGAGAAGTATTAGATGGAGCAAGTGATCTTTTACGTTCCTTAAGACATCAGCTTCGCTCGAATGAAGCGAGGGTACGGGAAAAATTAGAAAGTATGATTCGTTCCTCCAATGCGAGTAAAATGCTTTCCGATGCGATTGTTACCATTCGTAATGACCGGTTTGTTATTCCTGTTAAGCAGGAGTACCGCGGCCATTACGGTGGGATTATCCATGACCAAAGTTCATCCGGGCAAACCTTATTTATTGAGCCCCAAGTGATTGTGCAGTTAAATAATCAATTGCAGGATATTCGGGTCAAGGAACAACTAGAAATTGAACGGATCCTTTCCGAACTTTCCGCGCAAGCTGCAGAGCATGAAAGTGAGCTGCAGGTGATTGTTGCCGTGTTAGCAAATTTGGATTTTATCTTTGCAAAAGCTAGATATGGCAAACAAATGAAAGCTTCCATGCCGATTATGAATCATGAGGGAAGAATTGCCTTATATAAGGCGAGACATCCATTAATTCCAATCGATGAAGTCGTTGCCAATGACATTATACTTGGGAAAGACTACACGACGATTGTCATTACCGGACCGAATACAGGGGGAAAAACGGTAACTTTAAAAACGCTAGGATTGTGTTCCTTAATGGCTCAGGCGGGATTACAAGTGCCTGCCTATGACGGGTCAGAACTAGCTGTCTTTGATGCGATTTATGCCGATATTGGTGATGAACAGTCCATCGAACAAAGCCTAAGTACGTTTTCATCGCATATGGTTAATATCGTCGACATTTTAAATAAAGTGGACTTTAACAGCCTTGTTTTGTTTGATGAGCTTGGAGCAGGAACGGATCCTCAGGAAGGTGCGGCACTAGCCATCTCTATATTAGATGAAGTGCATAGAAGAGGTGCGAGGGTAATCGCAACAACACACTATCCTGAATTAAAAGCCTATGGCTACAACCGAGAGGGCGTGCTAAACGCTAGTGTGGAATTTGATGTAGAGACATTAAGTCCAACGTATAAATTGCTATTAGGTGTCCCAGGGAGAAGTAATGCCTTTGAGATTTCAAAACGATTAGGGCTTAATGATCGAGTCATACAATTGGCACGCTCGCATGTTAGCGAAGATACGAATCAAATCGATAAAATGATTGCTTCCTTAGAAGAAAGCAAACGACAAGCAGAGAAAGAACAAGAGGAAGCCCGCGATTTCTTGAAGCAGGCAGAGATACTTCAAAAAGACATGCAAAAGCAAATGATGGAATTTTACGAGAAGAAAGACTCCATGCTGGAAAAAGCGGCTGAAAAAGCGGAAGAGATTGTAGAAGAGGCTAAGACGGAGGCAGAGAAGGTTATTCGGGACCTCCGCAAAATGAGAACGGAAAAGCATGCTGACATTAAAGAGCATGAATTAATTGATGCGAAAAAGCGTCTTGAAAAAGCAGCTCCAGAAATTAAGAAATCAGCGAAGCTGACCAATAAGAAAAATAAGACGCATACCTATATGCCTGGAGATGAAGTGAAAGTCCTTACTTTTGGCCAAAAAGGCACGCTAGTCGAACGTGTGTCAGCAAATGAATGGCAGGTTCAGATTGGGATTTTGAAGATGAAGGTCAAGGAGAAGGATATGGAGTATATGAGCACCCCAAAGCAAGTGGAGACAAAACCAATTGCTATTGTAAAAGGGCGGGACTCATATGTTAAACTAGAACTAGACCTTCGCGGTGAGAGATATGAAGATGCTTTATTAAAAGTAGAAAAGTATATTGATGATGCCCTTCTATCAAGTTATCCACGCGTATCCATCATCCATGGGAAAGGGACTGGGGCCTTAAGGCAGGGAGTTCAGGAGTATTTAAAAAATCATCGTTCCGTTAAAAAAATTCGCTTTGGAGAAGCTGGAGAAGGCGGATCTGGCGTTACCATAGTAGAATTTAAATAATGACCGGGGAGATTAAGCTATGGACCAGTTTTGGGAGAACGAATATATTCAAATAGCTGCCTATTATAGTGTAGTTATTTTATGTATGATTGTTTTTTTAGCCATTTTTGAAGTAGTAACGAAGTATAAAAATTGGGTTGAAATAAAAAATGGGAATATTTCTGTTGCGATGGCTACCGGCGGGAAAATATTTGGTGTAGCTAATATTTTTCGCCATACTATTGAGGCACATAGTTCCTTACTTAACATGATTGGCTGGGGAATATATGGTTTTACGCTTTTATTAATTGGCTATTTTATTTTCGAATTTTTAACACCAAAATTCAAGATTGACGAAGAAATTCAAAAAGACAATCGTGCAGTGGGGCTGATTTCAATGGTCATTTCAATTGGATTATCTTATGTCATTGGGGCAGGAATTTAGTTAGGGGAGAAAAGAGTGGAGACATTAGCTAAAATCCTTCTTGGATTATGTGGCTTATTTTTACTAATAGGAATTATATATATGGTGTTTTTTGCATAGGCTCTGTTAAACTTGCCTGTTGATTTCCGCTCCAGGCACGAGCGGTTCGTGGGTGTTTCGGCGAGCCTCCTCGGCGCTTGCGCCTGCGGGGTCTCCCCTGAACCATACTCCCACAGGAGTCTTCGTGCCTTCCGGTCCAATCAACAGGGTGTATAAATCAACACTGTCCTTTAACACAGCCTTTGCATAAAGAACTACTAAACAATCTTTAGGATGAAAGAGGCTGACATCAATCAGCCTCTTTTTTCTGTACTATTATTCAGTGGTTTCATTGTTAATTGTCACATGCTGTACTATAATAGATAGTGAAATTAGAATTTTTAAAATTATTTATACAAAAAGGGAGGTTTATTATGTTAGAGTCTAAACCGTGGTTAGACATTTATCCGAAAGACATTCCCGCTACACTGCACTACTCCCAAGATCCTGTTCAAAGTTACTTGCAAAAAACAGCGGAAAGGTTTCCAGATAAGATTGGGATTCATTTCATGGGAAAAGAGTTAACCTACAAGAAACTTTATGAAGAGGCCTTGAATTTTGCAGGGTATTTACAGGAAATAGGTATCTCAAAAGATGACCGAATTGCCATCATGCTCCCAAATACTCCGCAGGCTGTCATAAGTTATTTTGGTATTCTGATGGCAGGCGGAATTGTTGTACAGACCAATCCTTTATATACGGAACGTGAGCTTGAATACCAAATGAAGGATTCCGGAGCAAAGGCCATCATCACATTAGATATCCTCTACCCCCGTGTATCGAAAATCATGCCGCAGACTGATTTACAGCATATTATTGTAACCGCTATCAAAGATTACCTGCCATTCCCGAAAAATCTTGCCTATCCTTTCATCCAGAAAAAACAATATGGAATTGTAGTAAAAGTAAAACATGAAGGAAGTACCCATCTGTTCACAGAAATTGTAAAAATTAAACCGAAGAAATTAACCACGTTTGAAGTCAATCCTGAAGAGGACATTGCGTTACTTCAGTATACTGGGGGAACAACCGGTTCTCCAAAGGGAGTCATGCTTACCCACAAAAACTTAATTTCAAATACAGCAATGAGTGAAGCCTGGTTATACAAAGCGAAATTGGGTGAAGAATCGATGCTGGGAATTGTCCCCTTTTTCCATGTCTATGGAATGACAGTTTGCATGATTTTATCGATAAAGATGGCATGTAAAATGATTCTATTGCCTAAATTTGATGCTGTAACCACCTTGAAAACAATTCACAAACAGCGGCCAACCTTATTTCCTGGGGCACCAACCATTTATATTGGATTATTAAACCATCCGGATTTGGAAAAATATGACCTTTCTTCCATTGAAGCCTGTATCAGTGGCTCAGCACCACTTCCACTCGAGGTTCAGGACAAATTTGAAGAAGTTACAGGTGGTAAGCTTGTAGAAGGGTATGGCTTATCAGAAGCTTCTCCGGTTACCCATTCCAACTTCTTGTGGGATGTAGAACGTGTGAAGGGAAGCATTGGCGTACCTTATCCTGATACGGATGTCAAAATCCTTTCAGTCGATACAGGTGAGCCCGTACCAATAAAAGAAATAGGCGAAATTGTAATCAAGGGACCGCAAGTGATGAAAGGCTACTGGAATCGGCCTGCAGAAACCGAGGAAGTCTTAAAAGATGGCTGGCTATATACTGGTGACCTTGGGTATATGGATGAAAAGGGTTATTTTTATGTCGTTGACCGTAAAAAAGATATGATTATTGCAGGGGGATATAATATTTATCCACGAGAAATAGAAGAAGTTTTATATGAACATCCAGATGTGCTTGAGGCAGTTGCGGCCGGGGTGCCAGACCCATACCGCGGAGAAACAGTCAAAGCCTACATCGTTTTAAAAGATGGTTCATCTGTGACAGAAGAAGAAATGAATCAATTTGCAAGAAAATATTTGGCTGCCTACAAAGCACCAAGGCTATATGAATTTAGAAAAGAATTGCCTAAAACAGCCGTTGGAAAAATTTTAAGAAGAATGCTTGTAGAAGAAGAGATGAGAAAAATAGAAGAAGAAAGTACAAAGCAGGCCTAACAGCCAATAGCTCAGATTTTTTTTTGAATTCATATGCTTGTCTATAAAAAGAAATCATACTATCATTAAGTTGTTCAACAGTATTTCTTGACAGAAATACATATAATCACTATTATTAAAATATGAATGATGATTCATTCATATTTTTTGATTATAAGAATGTATTAAATGCGACTTCGAGAATTGTCCAGCTCCAGCGCCTAGCCCCTCGGGTCAAATAACCTTCGGCAATAAAAGTCAAAAGGCGGACTTTTCTTGCCGAAGAACATTTGCCTGTCGGGGCTGACCAAGGCGCTTGCGCTTTTCTAATTGCTTAAAGCTTCAAAGGAGGGTTAGACATGAAAAAGAGTAAGCCTAAATATATGCAGATCATTGATGCAGCAGTGATTGCCATTGCTGAAAATGGCTACCATCAAGCACAGGTTTCGAAAATTGCGAAACAGGCTGGGGTAGCAGATGGCACCATTTATCTGTACTTTAAGAACAAAGAAGACATCCTAATCTCTCTCTTTGAAGAAAAAATGGGAAATTTCATTGAAAAAATAGATAACATGATTGCAGGAAAAGGGACGGCGGCAGAGAAATTATTAAAGATGATAGAAGCTCATTTCAGTATGCTCTATGAGGATCATCACTTAGCAATTGTCACGCAGCTAGAGCTCCGTCAATCCAATAAGGAATTGAGACTCCGCATCAACAACGTTTTAAAAGGATATTTAAAGGTAATTGATAAGGTGCTAATTGAAGGCAAAGAAACCGGTGAGTTTTCAAATGACCTTGATATTCGCCTTGCCCGACAAATGATTTTTGGAACGATTGATGAAACGGCAACATCATGGGTAATGAATGAAGAAAAGTATGATTTACTTGCATTGGCATCACCAGTTCATCGGCTTTTAATCAATGGAATTGGAGGCCGGTAAAGTTTAGAGGAGGAGAAATTATTGGAATACTTAAAGTGGTCTAATCAAGATCGTATTGCTACCATTACGATTCAACGTCCTCCGGCAAACGCCCTTTCATCAGGTTTATTAAGGGAACTGTCGGCGGTACTTGACGAAATTGAACCGAACCGTGATATACGTGTTATTGTTATTCATGGTGAAGGACGCTTTTTTTCAGCAGGTGCCGATATTAAGGAATTTACGACAGTTACTTCTTCAGAAGGCTTTGCTAACCTTGGGAAGTTTGGACAAGATTTATTTGATCGCATGGAGAAATTTCCTAAACCTATTATCGCAGCTATTCATGGGGCCGCTCTTGGCGGTGGATTAGAGCTTGCAATGGCATGCCATATCCGCCTTGTCAGTGAGAATGCAAAGCTTGGCTTACCTGAATTACAGCTTGGTCTAATTCCAGGATTTGCAGGGACACAGCGTCTTCCTAAATATGTAGGTGTGGCAAGGGCAGCTGAAATGCTGTTCACTTCTGAGCCTATTACAGGCGTAGAGGCAGTCCAATATGGGCTGGCTAATCATGCGTACCCAGAAAGCGAAGTATTAGAGCAAGCCTACATACTTGCAGAAAAAATTGCTAAGAAAAGTCCTGGCTCCATCAGTGCAACGATTCAATTATTGAATTTTGCCAAGACGGAAGAATTTTATGAAGGTTCACAGAAAGAAGCAGAGCTGTTTGGTCAAGTTTTTGTTTCTAATGATGCAAAAGAAGGGATCCAAGCCTTTCTTGAAAAAAGAGAGCCACATTTTAAAGGTGAATAAAGCTTCTTAAGTTTTGCTTAAGAAGTTTTTATAAAAAAATTTTTTTCTATAAAATTTTCTCAATCTTTAGAACTGAAAAAATGTTTGAATTTTCTTAGGAGGCGAAACCATGAACATTTATGTATTAATGAAAAGAACCTTTGATACAGAGGAAAAGATTACGATTTCAGGCGGCAAAATCAATGAAGACGGTGCAGAATTTATTATCAATCCATACGACGAATATGCGATTGAAGAAGCGATTCAAGTCCGTGATGCAAAGGGTGGAGAAGTGACTGTTATTTCTGTAGGGAATGAAGAAACAGAAAAACAATTGCGTACAGCCCTTGCTATGGGTGCAGATAAAGCTGTTCTAATTAATACTGAAGATGATGTGGAAAACGGTGACCAATTTACAACTGCTAAAATCCTTGCCGAATATCTAAAGGATAAAGAAGTTGATTTAATTATTGGTGGAAATGTGGCTATTGACGGTGGAACAGGACAAGTAGGACCAAGAGTAGCCGAACTCCTCAATATTCCGTATGTAACTACCATTACGAAACTCGAAATTGATGGAACAAATGTGACTGTTACTCGTGACGTTGAAGGTGATTCAGAAGTCATTGAAACAAGCCTTCCACTTTTAGTTACAGCACAACAAGGGCTTAATGAGCCGCGCTATCCATCTTTACCTGGAATTATGAAAGCGAAGAAAAAGCCGCTTGAGGAATTAGAATTAGATGATCTTGATCTTGAAGAAGAGGATGTAGAAGCAAAAACTAAAACAATTGAAATTTATTTGCCGCCTAAAAAAGAGGCTGGAAAGGTCTTAGCTGGCGATTTAAATGATCAGGTTAAAGAACTTGTTCAACTTCTTCATACTGAAGCAAAAGTAATCTAATCGTAAATTCATAAAAATTGTTTTCAGGAGGTAAATGAAATGACTAGAAAAGTATTGGTATTAGGAGAAGTTCGTGACGGATCATTACGTAATGTATCTTTCGAAGCTGTTGCAGCAGCAAAAACAGTTGCAGAGGGCGGAGAAGTTGTTGGTGTATTAGTGGGCGAATCTGTAAGCGCTTTAGGTGCGGAGTTAGTTCAATACGGGGCTGACCGTGTAGTGGTAGTTGAGCATGAGAATTTAAAACAATATTCTTCTGATGGTTATGCTCAAGCCTTATTAGCTGTCATTGATCAAGAGAAGCCTGAAGGATTAGTGTTTGGTCATACTGCATTAGGAAAAGACCTTTCACCAAGGATTGCTGGTAAGCTCTCATCGGGTCTAATCTCCGATGCAACAGCAGTAGAGACAGCGGGCGGAAACATTGTATTTACTAGACCAATTTATTCTGGTAAAGCATTTGAAAAGAAAATTGTAACAGACGGCGTAATTTTTGCTACCGTACGTCCGAACAATATTGCCCCATTAGCAAAAGATGAAAGCAGAAGCGGTGAGGTTTCCTTACTATCTGTGGAAATTAAAGACCTTCGTGCAATTATTAAAGAAGTAGTAAGAAAAGCAAGTGAAGGTGTGGATCTAAGTGAGGCTAAAGTAGTTATTTCTGGCGGCCGTGGCGTGAAAAGTGCAGAAGGATTCAAACCGCTGAAAGAACTTGCTGACGTACTAGGAGGAGCAGTTGGTGCTTCTCGAGGAGCATGTGATGCCGACTATTGTGATTATTCTTTACAAATTGGGCAAACAGGAAAGGTTGTAACTCCCGATCTATACATTGCCTGCGGTATTTCAGGTGCAATCCAGCATTTAGCCGGTATGTCTAACTCGAAAGTGATTGTTGCCATTAACAAGGATCCAGAAGCCAACATTTTCAAAGTGGCAGATTACGGAATCGTTGGTGACCTTTTCGAGGTTGTACCTTTACTAACAGAAGAGTTTAAAAAACTTAAAGTTCACTCATAATAATAAAGTGGAGAGCGAGCGGCCAAATCCGCTCGCTTTTATCATGAAAAAATCAAGCATACTTATCGCAGGATGGGGTATATTAGTTGCGAAACATATTATTAGCTTGATTTTCCAAACGATGTTATACTTTCGGTAGTAATTCAGTATTCAATAGGAGGTCAATATATAATGGCTATTTCACATTTAACAGATCAAAATTTCTCATCAGAAACAGGTTCAGGTACTGTACTTGTTGATTTCTGGGCACCATGGTGTGGACCTTGTAAAATGATCGCTCCAGTTCTTGAAGAACTTGATGCAGAAATGGGAGACAAAGTAAAAATCACTAAATTAGATGTAGATGATA
Source organism: Neobacillus sp. Soil_C_43 (assembly GCF_057656715.1). Classification (NCBI taxonomy): domain Bacteria; kingdom Bacillati; phylum Bacillota; class Bacilli; order Caryophanales; family Bacillaceae; genus Neobacillus; species Neobacillus sp. Soil_C_43. Next base: position 723,364 of record NZ_JBDGJV010000001.1, on the reverse strand, counting down.
ACCCACAAACAGCAGCTAATTTTGGCGTTATGAGCATCCCAACCTTATTAGTTTTCAAAAATGGCGAAGTTGTAGATAAAGTAGTCGGCTTCCAACCTAAAGATGCATTAGCAAGTGTGTTACAAAAGCACGTATAAACCAATAGAAATTAAACCTTAGCTGGACACGTTCTGGCTAAGGTTTTTTTGTGTATTACAAAACCTCCCACTTTCCTTTATCAACAGATGTGTTAAAATTTTATGGATAGAATAAAAGACGGAGGAGTGGCCGGAGTGAATGAAAATATTAAACAAAAATTAACCCTGCTGCCTGACCAGCCTGGCTGCTACTTAATGAAAGACCGTCAGGGGACAATTATTTATGTAGGGAAGGCAAAAATATTAAAGAACCGCGTTCGTTCTTATTTTACCGGCTCACACGACGGAAAGACGTTAAGACTTGTTAATGAAATAGAAGACTTTGAGTACATTGTTACCTCATCCAATATAGAAGCTTTGATACTTGAACTAAATCTCATTAAAAAATATGATCCAAAATACAATATCATGCTGAAGGATGACAAAAGCTATCCGTTTATTAAGCTGACAGCAGAGAGACACCCCAAGCTGATTATCACAAGAAAAGTAAAAAAAGATAAAGGCAAATACTTTGGTCCTTACCCTAACGTTGGAGCAGCAAATGAAACAAAGAAACTACTAGACCGTATTTATCCGTTGCGAAAATGTGCGACTCTCCCTGACCGAGTTTGTTTATATTACCATTTAGGCCAGTGTCTCGCCCCATGTGTAAACGAAGTTCCTGAGGCACAGTATAAGCAAATGACGGATGAAATTACTCGATTTTTAAATGGCGGATATAAGGAAATAAAAAAAGAACTAACCGAAAAAATGACGGCAGCAGCAGAAGAATTGGATTTTGAAAGAGCAAAAGAGTTCCGTGATAAAATCGTCCATATTGAAACCATCATGGAAAAGCAAAAAATTACCATGACGGATTTCACGGACCGGGATGTGTTTGGTTATGCTGTTGACAAAGGCTGGATGTGTGTACAGGTCTTTTTTGTCCGTCAAGGAAAGCTGATTGAGCGGGATGTTTCCATGTTTCCCATCTACAATGAGCCAGAGGAAGAAATCCTTACGTTTTTAGGACAATTTTATCAAAAAGCCAATCACTTTAAGCCAAAGGAAATCCTGATCCAAGATGAAATTGATTTGAATATGACTGCACAGCTCCTAGAAGTGAAGGTTCTTCAACCGAAAAAGGGACAAAAGAAGGACCTTGTTAACCTTGCAATCAAAAATGCAAAAATTGCCCTAAATGAAAAGTTTTCATTAATTGAGAAGGATGAAGAACGAACCATTAAGGCAGTAGAAAACCTCGGAAAGCTTCTTGGAATTTATACACCCCATCGGATTGAGTCTTTCGATAACTCTAATATACAAGGGACAGATCCCGTTTCAGCGATGGTTGTGTTTACGGATGGGAAAGCGAATAAGAGAGAATATCGCAAGTATAAAATCAAGTCTGTAAAGGGACCGGATGATTATGAATCGATGAGGGAAGTAACTAGAAGAAGATACTCGAGAGCCTTAAAAGAAAATCTTCCTCTACCGGACCTTATTATTATTGATGGTGGAAAAGGACATGTAGAAACGGTAAGGGATGTTTTAGAAAATGAATTAGGATTAGATATCCCACTATCGGGTCTTGTAAAGGATGAAAAACACCGTACATCGCAATTGTTATACGGCAATCCGTTAGAAATTGTTCCACTTGAACGGAACAGCCAGGAGTTTTATTTACTGCAACGTATTCAAGATGAGGTTCACCGCTTTGCCATTACCTTTCACCGCCAAATACGTGGAAAGAGCGCCTTTCAATCATTGTTGGATGATATCCCGGGGATTGGGGAGAAACGCAAAAAATTATTGCTTAAACAGTTTGGTTCTGTAAAAAAAATGAAGGAAGCCAGTCTGGAGGAATTTACCGACATGGGTATTCCATCAAATGTGGCAGAAGAGTTAATGAAAAAACTTCAAGAATAGTTATTGTCAGAATAAATTGACCATGCTATAATTAGTGAAAATTTAAATTACTATCACTTTATAGTACTAAAGTGAAGGTAGAGGTGCGAGCTTCAAGAGTAATGATTCTGAGAAGGATGAGCTTCAAGGAAGAATCATGAAAGGGGATGTTCGCCGAAGTAAAGAAAGTCTCATTTCTTTCTTTGCTGGTCCTGTATTGAATAAATGCCGGATTGTCAAGACGCAGGTCTTGGAGAGCTATCTTAAGTTATTTGTACAGGAATTTATTTTTCGTGTTCAAAAAGCAATGAGATGCCTCTCATTGCTTTTTTATTTATATTTTGTAGCAAAATAGGTAGAGCATAACTGAAAGAAGGGGAAATGATGGGCTTAGTTGTACAAAAATTCGGGGGAACCTCCGTTGGCAATGTAGAAAGAATTTTAAATGTAGCAGCCTGTGTAAAAGATGAAACAGAGAGAGGCAATAACGTTGTTGTCGTTGTTTCTGCTATGGGAAAATCCACGGACAAGCTTGTTGGTCTAGCGAAGGAAATTTCCAATCAACCTAATAAACGGGAAATGGATATGCTCCTTTCGACAGGCGAGCAGGTAACCATTGCCTTATTATCTATGGCTTTAAATCAACAAGGTCTACCAGCGGTTTCCTATACAGGCTGGCAAGCGGGAATTGTAACAGAACCTGTCCATGGAAACGCACGAATTTCAACTATCAAGACAGAATCCATTAAAAACCAACTTGCAGAAGGCAAGGTTGTTATTGTAGCAGGATTCCAAGGAATAACTGAAGATGGGGAAATCACCACTCTTGGTCGAGGGGGATCTGATACGACAGCAGTTGCATTAGCAGCGGCGTTAAAAGCAGATAAATGTGATATTTACACGGATGTAACAGGTGTATTTACAACAGATCCAAGATATGTGAAAGAGGCCCGTAAGTTATTATCCGTTTCCTATGACGAAATGCTGGAGCTTGCCAATCTCGGTGCAGGTGTACTGCATCCAAGAGCGGTAGAATTTGCTAAAAATTATCAAGTAAGACTTGAAGTCCGTTCAAGCATGGAGAAAATCGAAGGAACAGTCATTGAGGGGGAAGCAACAATGGAACAAAATTTAGTTGTACGTGGTGTCGCGTTTGAAGATGATATTACAAAGGTTACCGTTTTGGGGTTAACCAATTCCTTAACCAGTTTATCAACGATTTTTACTACTCTTGCTCAAAATCACATTAACGTTGATATTATTATTCAAAGCACAACAGAAGGAGGTACGGCTAATTTATCCTTCTCTATACATACCGATGATTTGTTAGAGACATTAAAGGTATTAGAAGACAATAAAGCTGTACTTGGCTATGAACAACTTGATGCAGAGAATAAACTGGCAAAGGTTTCTATTGTGGGTTCAGGCATGATTTCTAATCCGGGTGTGGCTGCGAAAATGTTTGAAGTTCTTGCTTCAAATGGCATCCAAATCAAAATGGTCAGCACCTCTGAAATTAAAGTGTCTGCTGTTTTAGAAGAGAAGAATATGTTAAAAGCAGTTGAACTCCTCCACCGTGCATTTGAGCTTGGAAATTAACAAAGAAGAGGCTGACTCGTTGGAATGTGAGTCAGCCTCTTTCCGATATTAAATTAGATCTTTACGATCCCATTTAACAGTAAACTGGACTTTGTTTGCTTTTTTTACAGGGTGTTCAAACGCTTCTGCAATCACTTCTTTTTGCAGTTCAATTTGTTGAGCAAGGAAGCCGGCTTCGAGTTGGAAGAAGTGTTCTGCTTTTGATTTCACACGAGAAACAATGAGTGGGCTTACTAGTTCGAATTCGATTTCATTTTTCGTCTCTTTTATTATTTCAAGCTGTCCCCAAGAAGCATTAGTAAAAAATTCAACTAATGTTTCGTGGTCAGGTAATGGGAACTTTCGTGCAAGACGTTTTCCTGCCCAGTATAAGATTTCAGGAGTGTCTTTGCCTAGGATCTCTGGCAAAAGGTATTCCCTAATGATTTCATACCCAAACATTGAAATGGTTCTTGGTTCTGGCTCTTCAGTATTCAAATGTTGATTAACGGCTGTACTTTCTTTCACAAGCTTCCCCTCTTTCTATCATTCTATTATATACATTTTGATTTATTTTTCAGTACTGAATTGCTGAAAATGTGAATAAATCCTTTTGTGAATGATATGTTATTTCGAAATATCTTATCTTATTTATCATCATAATTATCTTATCCGTTTGAGGGGAAATACCAACCGTAAGATGTTGGTAATTAAATGTAATAATATGGGTTGTGTGGGGAAATGAAGCAGCTGTTTTTCTAAAAATGGTACTATCCTATTATAATATCAATATATTTTAAAAATTTTATTTTTTGATAAAGATTATGTATCCGTTTTCTTGACGCTCTATGTCGATGGGAGTAAAATGGACATGTCACATTATTGTCACAGTAGTATTGGGTTAAGTTTCTTTAAGGGGTACATAGAAGAAAGAGCTTAACATCATTTTTTAAAAATTAAGGGGGGTAAATGTATGGCGGGGAATCGAGAGTTTGCTAATCGCAGATTACATTCGCTGCTAGGGGTCATTCCGATTGGAGTGTTTCTTACACAGCATCTTGTAGTCAATCATTTTATCACTGGAGGTCAAGAGTCTTTCAATAAGGCTGCAGGCTTCATGGGAAGTCTACCATTCCGCATTGTCTTAGAAACTGTAATTATTTATTTACCATTGCTATTTCATGCAATCTATGGACTTTATATTGCTTTTACCGCTAAAAGTAATGTAAAAAGATTTGGTTTCTTTAGGAACTGGATGTTCATGCTTCAACGTGTATCAGGCGTAATCACGCTCATCTTTATTACGTGGCACGTTTGGCAAACACGTGTAGCAGCGGCGTTTGGTGCGGAAGTATCCTATGATATGATGCATAATATTTTGACATCACCATTTATGTTTGTTTTCTATTTAGTGGGAATCCTTTCAACTATTTTCCACTTTGCAAACGGACTTTGGTCCTTCTTTGTTAGCTGGGGGATCACAGTATCACCTCGCTCACAAGTCATTTCTACATACGTGACCGTTGGTGTTTTTATTGTTCTTTCTTTCATTGGAATTCAAACACTTATCGCATTTGTTCAATAACTATTTAATGATCGGAAAAATATAGTATTTTTTGGATTAAGGGAGTGAGTCACGAATGAGTAAAGGTAAAGTGATCGTAGTCGGCGGCGGCTTAGCTGGCTTAATGGCTACCATCAAGGCTGCAGAATCAGGAACTCCGGTAGAGCTTTTTTCTCTTGTTCCGGTTAAACGTTCTCACTCTGTTTGTGCCCAAGGCGGTATTAATGGAGCAGTAAATACAAAAGGTGAAGGGGATTCCCCGTGGATTCACTTTGATGATACGATTTATGGCGGAGACTTTTTAGCGAATCAACCGCCAGTTAAAGCCATGTGTGATGCAGCACCTGGTATTATCAATTTATTTGACCGGATGGGTGTTATGTTTAACCGTACACCAGAGGGTCTTTTAGACTTCCGCCGTTTTGGAGGAACACAACATCACCGTACAGCTTTTGCTGGTGCTACAACTGGTCAGCAATTGTTATATGCATTAGATGAGCAAGTTCGCCGCCATGAAGTGGACGGATTAGTTACAAAATATGAAGGCTGGGAATTCCTTGGTGCGGTCGTTGACGATGAAGGCGTTTGCCGTGGGATTGTTGCTCAGGACTTAAAAACGATGGAAATCAGATCGTTTGCCGCTGATGCAGTTATTATGGCAACTGGTGGCCCTGGTATTATTTTTGGTAAGTCAACAAACTCTGTTATCAATACAGGATCCGCTGCTTCTATTGTTTATCAGCAAGGTGCATCTTATGCAAACGGAGAAATGATTCAAATTCATCCAACTGCTATTCCTGGAGATGATAAGCTTCGTTTAATGAGTGAGTCCGCTCGTGGTGAAGGTGGTCGTATTTGGACGTACAAAGACGGTAAACCTTGGTATTTCCTAGAAGAAAAATATCCGGCTTATGGAAACCTAGTTCCACGTGATATTGCGACACGTGAAATCTTTGATGTTTGCGTTAGTCAGAAACTTGGAATTAACGGCGAAAACATGGTTTTCCTTGACTTATCTCATAAGGATCCACATGAGTTAGACGTAAAACTGGGCGGAATCATTGAAATTTATGAAAAGTTCATGGGAGATAATCCACGTAAAGTCCCAATGAAGATTTTCCCAGCTGTTCACTACTCAATGGGTGGACTATGGGTTGATTATGATCAAATGACAAGTATCCCGGGTCTTTTTGCAGCTGGTGAGTGTGATTATTCACAACACGGTGCCAATCGATTAGGTGCAAACTCCTTGCTTTCAGCTGTATACGGAGGAATGGTTGCAGGACCAAATGCAGTTAAATATATCAGCGGCCTTGAGAAGAGTTCTGATGCTGTATCTTCTACTGTTTTTGACCGTCATGTAAAGGAACAGGAAGAAAAATGGAATTCAATCATGTCATTGAACGGTACAGAAAATGCCTACATCATTCACAAGGAACTTGGTGAATGGATGACAGATAACGTAACTGTTGTTCGTTACAATGACAAGCTGTTAAAGACAGATCAAAAGATTCAAGAGTTATTAGAGCGCTATCAAAATATTAATATCAATGATACATCGAAATGGAGCAACCAAGGAGCTGCGTTCACTAGACAGTTACAAAATATGCTTCAATTAGCACGTGTTATTACAATCGGAGCGTATAACCGTAATGAGAGCCGTGGTGCTCACTATAAACCAGAATTCCCTGAGCGTAACGATGAAGAGTTTATGAAAACAACAATGGCGAAATTTGTTGATGCTAAATCAGCTCCAGCCTTCCATTATGAAGAGATTGACGTATCTTTAATTAAGCCACGGAAACGAGATTACACTACAAAGCATTAATAGAAAGGGGAGTGGGTAATAATGTCTGAAAATAAAACAGTTAAGTTTCTAGTTATGCGTCAGGATACCCCGGATGCTACTCCTTACGAGGAGGAATTTGAGGTTCCATATCGTCCAAATATGAACGTCATTTCCGCTTTGATGGAAATTCGTAAGAATCCTGTGAACGCAAAGGGACAAGCCTCTACTCCAATCACTTGGGAAATGAACTGTCTCGAAGAAGTCTGTGGTGCTTGTTCAATGGTTATTAACGGTAAGCCTCGTCAATCCTGTTCGGCATTGATTGATCAATTAGAGCAACCTATCCGTTTAGAGCCAATGAGAACATTCCCAGTTGTGAGGGACCTTGCGGTAGACCGAAGCAGAATGTTTGATGCTTTAAAGAAAGTAAAGGCATGGATTCCTATTGATGGAACATACGATTTAGGACCAGGACCTCGTATGCCGGAGAAAAAGCGTCAGTGGGCATATGAGCTTTCAAAGTGTATGACATGTGGTGTCTGCCTAGAGGCATGTCCAAATGTGAACAGTAAATCTGACTTTATCGGGCCGCAGCCGCTTTCTCAGGTTCGCCTATTTAACGCACATCCTACAGGGGAAATGAATAAGGCTGAGCGTTTAGAAGCGATCATGGGTGAGGGCGGTCTTGCCAACTGTGGTAACTCACAAAACTGTGTTCAATCTTGTCCAAAAGGTATTCCGTTGACTACCTCCATTGCTGCATTGAACCGTGACACCACTTTCCAAGCGTTTAGAAACTTCTTCGGAAGTGACCATAGTTAATAAGTTCAAGGTCTCTAGTGCCTATGATTTCAATCTTAAAACCTTCTTTTCTAGTATGAAAAGGAGGTTTTTTCGTACTATAGGAAAGTATAAAATTCGACTTCGAGAATGGTCCAGCTCCAGCGCCTAGCCCCTCGGGTCAAATAACCTTCGGCAATAAAAGTCAAAAGGCGGACTTTTCTTGCCGAAGAACATTTGCCTGTCGGGGCTGACCAAGGCACTTGCGCTTTTCTTATTTTAAATACGGACGAATACTTTGTTATACTATACATATCATTACCATTAAAAATAGGGAGGGGATTTATTGAAATCAAAACTTCCACTGCTCATTATATTAATAGGTGTTATTGTATTAGGAATCGGCATTTGGCAGCTAATTGATGGTAAACTCCAAACAAATGATTCGCTGCAGAAAGCAAAAGAATTAGTTTCAAAGCAGCCTGCTGATCCTCCCTATAATAAGAGAAAAAACGATAGCCCTCCTCCACAAACGGGCGATACGGTCGGACTATTAACGATTCCCAAAATTAAAGCTGACCTAGCTATTATTGAAGGAACAGATCCGGATGACCTTGAGAAGGGAGTCGGACATTACAAAGGCTCTTTTTACCCTGGTGATAAAGGGCAGATTGTTTTGTCAGGACATAGGGATACGGTATTTCGGCGATTAGGGGAGCTGAAAATTGGTGATTCACTAAAGATGCAAATGCCCTATGGAAATTTCACCTATGAAATTACCCACACTAAAATTGTTCAATCAAATGATACAAGTATTATCACCTTACAAAAGCAGAAAGAAGAACTAATTTTAACCACCTGCTATCCATTTCGTTATATAGGAAATGCGCCAAAACGATATATCATTTATGCGAAGCTTACAGGTTCCTAATTGTTAGGGCCTTTTTTTTATTTTCTCATAAGAAAAAAAGTCACTACATTTGTATCGTTCACATAAGATATGGTGACTAAATATATACCCACCCCGTGTTCATAACTGGCGAGGCAAGGAGGGTTACATTACTTGAAGGAGAATGATTATAATCACAAGCCGTTACTCACCAAACGTGAAAGAGAAGTATTCGAATTACTAGTACAAGACAAAACAACGAAAGAAATCGCTGGTGAATTATTTATAAGCGAAAAAACGGTTCGAAATCACATATCAAATGCCATGCAAAAGCTTGGTGTTAAGGGGCGTTCACAAGCAGTTGTAGAGCTCCTTCGAATGGGAGAGCTAGAACTTTAAATATGACCGGCGTCCGTTTAGGAGGCCGGTTCATATGTCTCAGACCATAAAAGAGCTATAGTTTTTACCAATGTTTGATTTAATGGTTGGTAATGTAAATATAGAATAAGTAAATGGAAAAATGTTCAAAAAATATTGAAAAAATAATTAGTTAAATTTACAATGAAATTAGGATAAAAGATTCAATACGTTTATCTTAATTAGGGGCAAATTGTAATTTTAACTAGATAACATTGATTGTTCTTTGCAGCTTCAAAAGCAAAAGAGTGGACTTGAATTAGACAAAAACTATTGTTCTAAAAGCAAGCCAAGATGGGAATAAATCCATCTTGGCTTTTTATATAATGACTGGTGACTACGGGAAAGGAACTGATAAAGAGAGATGAATGGTTCTGTAGAAGCAATTAAGAGTGAAAAGAAACTGTTATTAAGACATTTTTTAGATGACAATCTAAGCAGATTTGAAACCTTGTTTGCTTGTAATCCAGATAGTATTTTTACCATGGACTTAGAAGGACATATTGTTCAAGTGAATCCTGCATTTGAAAGCTTAACAGAATTCTCAGCGGAAGAGTCTTTGCGATTGAAACTCCAATTTCTTTTTCCAATCGAAGATATGAATAAAATATTTCACCATTTTCATAAAGCTTCTTTCGGCGAATTTCAAAATTTTGATTGTAGGATACAAAATAAAGCAGGAAAGCTCATTGATTTGAATGTCACACAAATTCCTATTAGTGTTGATAACCAAATAGTAGGCGTCTCTGCGGTTGCAAAAGATATAACCCATTTAAAAAGAAAAAAAGAGGAAGCTAGAAAAGTAGAAGTCATGCATCATATATTGACTGATAATGTACTCGATATCATTATTAGTACCAATTTATCGGGCGAAATTCTTTATGTTTCCCCCTCCAGTGAGCATATCCTTGGATATTCATCTGAAGAATTATACAGAAAAAATATTTTTTCATTCATACATACTGATGACACTGTTCGTGCTTTTCAGGATCGCAAAAGTGTTTTGAATGAACATATAAATGGAAGAGGCTCCTATCGTATAGCCAAAAAGAATGGAGAGTATATTTGGGTTGAAATTCTTTGCAAACCAGTTATTGACCCCGATACCCATCTTGTTTTAGAAATAGTAAGTGTCATAAGAGATATAACAGAGCAGATCAATACAAAGGAGCTCTTACTAAACTCGGAAAAATTAAGCGTTGCAGGACAGTTGGCGGCGGGGATTGCACACGAGGTTCGGAATCCACTTACTGCAATTAAAGGCTTTCTACAGCTAATGGAAAATCAATTAGATAATAAGACATACTTTACTATTATCCAATCTGAAATCGATCGGATTGAGCTCATTTTAAGCGAATTATTGGTACTAGCTAAGCCTCAAGACTTGAAATTTGAAGTAGAGAATATCATTACACTTATGGAAAACGTAAAGACACTAATAAATACGCAAGCCATTATGAATGGAGTTCAAATAGAAACCATTTATGACAGTGATAGCTTTAGCATTCGCTGTGATAGAAACCAGTTAAAACAAGTGTTCATTAATATCTTGAAGAACTCTATCGATGCGATGCCAAAAGGTGGAGTGATTACCGTTGGAATGAAACAGCACAGTGAGGGTAAGGTCAAGATTATTTTTAAGGATACAGGGTGTGGCATGCCACAGCATATTTTAAAGAGAATTGGAGAACCCTTCTTTACAACTAAAGAAAGCGGTACAGGTTTAGGGATTATGATTTCAAAGCAAATTGTTGAAAATCATCATGGCAGTGTTCATTTTTGGAGTGATAAAAAGGGAACAATGGTTGAACTTATTCTGCCTGTAGAAAGCTAGTATGCTAACTCGGCATCCGTTTTTCTTACTTAAGTCTTGAATTTTTTGCGAAAAAAGTAGAAAATAAGTACAAGCTTGAGACGTTCAGCGTGGCATAAGGGCTTTAATGAAAAGTCTTGAGGAGAAGCCTACTAATAGGAGTGTATAAATAGATGAAACTCGAAAATTCACAAAAGGTGAATGGGGACGTAGTAGCAAACATTGAAAAGGATTTAAGGTATATTTCCGGTATTATCAAACAAAAAGGAAGAGAAATGCTGGGTAATTATAAAATTACTCCGCCCCAATTTGTTGCATTACAATGGCTCTTTGAAGACGGTGACATGACCATCGGTGAGCTTTCTAATAAAATGTATTTGGCGTGCAGTACAACTACGGATTTGGTCGATCGCATGGAGAAGAATTTGCTTGTGGAACGAGTAAAGGACCCAAGTGACCGCCGCGTGGTTAGAATTCATTTATTAGAAGAAGGAAAGCGAATTATCGATGAGGTGATTAAAAAACGTCAGGTATATCTAGAGGAAATTTTAATTGATTTCACTTCAGAAGAAATCCTTCTTCTTCAACAGAGTTTAAAGAAATTACATCAAGAAATGCGTTAAGAATGAGGCGAGAAGTTTGAAGCAACCAATAGGTGTCATTGATTCAGGTGTCGGAGGATTAACCGTTGCCAAAGAGGTAATGAGGCAGCTTCCAAATGAAAAAATCATCTATTTAGGTGATACCGCACGCTGCCCCTATGGTCCAAGGACAACCAAAGAGGTAAAGAGATTTACATGGGAGATGACCCGTTTCTTATTAGAAAAAAACATCAAAATGCTTGTTATTGCTTGTAATACCGCAACCGCTGCAGCTCTGGAAGACATTCGTAAGGAACTTTCCATTCCTGTAGTCGGAGTCATTAATCCAGGAGCACGTGCTGCAATTAAACGAACAAAGAATTATCGGGTTGGAATGATTGGTACAGAAGTAACGGTTAAGAGCGGTGCATATGAAAAGGCGTTGAAATCGCTGAATAGCCGGATTTTTGTAAAGGGACATGCGTGTCCGAAATTTGTCCCGCTTGTTGAGAGTGGGGAATATGATGGCCCGATAGCTGAAAAAATTGTGAACGAGTCGTTAAAACCCATGCTGCAGCAAAACTTAGATACGCTTATTTTAGGCTGTACGCACTATCCATTACTTGAACCACTCATTAAAAAGACGATGGGTACTGAAGTGAATGTGATTAGTTCTGGTGATGAAACGGCACGTGAAATCAGTGCTATCCTCGAATATAATGGTTTGCTAGAGACCTGTGAGGAAGAGCCTGAACATGAGTTTTACACGACTGGATCAAGAAGGATTTTTTCGAAAATTGCTTCACAATGGCTGGGAGTGCCTATTAATCCTGTTAATAAAATTAAACTCTAATTAGAAGAGGTTGTCTAAAATGACAGCCTCTTCTTTATTGTGTAAAAAAATTTTTTAATAGAAAAGTTCTATTTTTCTTTCATAAGGCGGTCTAAATTCTTACAAGGCTCGTATACATGTTAGTACAAACTGTCTTAGGGGGGAATTATGATGTCTAATAATAAAGCAAAAATTATTGGTTTAACTGTTCTTACTTCAACCGTTCTACTTTCTGGCTGTGGCTTGTTTGGGACCGAAACACAAAAGAAAATCGACCCACCAAAAACTGTCGTGCAAAACAAGACAAGTAAAGAGACAACTGCAGCTAAAAAAGAAAATGCAGAAAATGTCGTAAAAACAGAATTATACTTAATTGATAAAAATGGCTATGTGGTACCACAGACCTTAGCTTTGCCGAAAACATCTTCCGTAGCCAAACAAGCATTAGAATACCTAGTGGCCAATGGACCTGTCTCCGAACTGCTTCCTAATGATTTTAGAGCTGTCCTACCGGAGGATACCGAGCTTTCTGTTGATATTAATAAAGAAGGTGTCGCTACAGTCAATTTCTCGAAGGAATTTAAAAATTATCAGCCAAAGGATGAGATGAAAATTCTTCAGTCCGTAACATGGACACTGACTCAATTTGATAATGTGAAATCAGTCAAACTTAAAATGAATGGTCATGACTTAACGGAAATGCCTGTAAATGGAACACCAATCAGTGAAAATCTTTCAAGAGCAACAGGTATTAACTACGATACAACGGATGTAGTAGATATCACGAATACAAAGCCTGTAACCGTCTATTATATTGGTGGAGAAGAGGGCTCTTACTACTATGTTCCAGTTACTCGCAGGGTGAGTGCGAGCGAGACAAATAATATCGTTGCAGTGGTGAATGAGTTAATAAAAGGACCTAGTGAAAAATCAAACCTTGTTTCAGAATTTATGCCAGATGTGAAGCTTCTTGAGGCTCCTAAATACGAGGATGGAAAAGTTACCTTAAACTTTAATGAGAATATTTATGGCAGCTTTGAAGAAAAGGTCATCTCTCAACATCTACTAGATGCACTGGTTCTTTCCTTAACGGAACAAACAGGTGTTGAGAAGGTTGCTGTTCAAGTAAAAGGAAAAGCTGAGTTAAAAAATGATAAAGGGAAAAAATTAACTGAGCCAGTAACTCGACCAGAAAAAGTCAACACAGGTAGTTTTTAAAAAAAGTTTTTTGTTATACTATATAGTGACAATGAAAGAGGTTGGCTAGAAGGCCGCCTCTTCTTTATTTGGAATAATAAACATGAAGTAATGCTTTACGAAATGAAGGAGGAAGTACAAGTGCGAGTGGATGGAAGAGAACCATTACAGCTAAGACCAATACATATTGAAACCAATTATTTAATGCATCCTGAAGGTTCTGTCCTTATTTCTGTTGGGAATACAAAGGTGATTTGTACAGCCAGTATTGAAGAGAGAGTCCCTCATTTTATGAGAGGGGAAGGAAAGGGCTGGATTACCGCAGAGTACTCAATGCTTCCTAGAGCGACAGAGACTAGAAACATTCGAGAATCATCAAAAGGAAAAGTGTCCGGCCGTACGATGGAGATTCAACGCTTAATAGGCCGTGCGCTGAGAGCGATTGTAGATCTATCAGCTCTAGGAGAAAGAACGGTTTGGATAGATTGTGACGTGATTCAAGCAGATGGAGGCACACGTACAGCCTCCATTACTGGTGCGTTTGTCGCGATGACGATTGCTCTTAACAAACTGGCAGAGAAAAAGTCACTTTCAAAGTTTCCAATTACAGATTATTTAGCTGCAACTAGTGTAGGAATCTTGCAAAATAAACAAATTGTGCTGGATTTAAACTACGCGGAAGATTCGAAAGCTGAGGTCGATATGAATGTTGTCATGACAGGAGCCGGTGAATTTGTAGAATTACAGGGAACGGGAGAGGAATCGACGTTCTCTTATGAACAGCTTCAAGGACTGCTTTCAGCGGCTCAGGAAGGGCTAATGGAGCTATTTGAACAGCAAAAAGCTGCTTTGGGTGAGAGCATTACGAAGAAAATTGAAGCACGTAGAAAAAAATAAGAGGGGAACCATGATGAAAGAAGTTATTATTGCTACTAAAAACCCTGGGAAAGCCAGAGAATTTGAACATATCTTTGCATCAAGAGGTATTGAGGTCAAAACATTGCTAGATTTTCCAGAGATTCCAGAGGTGGAAGAAACCGGCACTACGTTTGAAGAAAACGCCATTTTAAAAGCCGAGGCAGTCTCTAAAGTCTTAAATAAAATGGTCATTGGTGATGATTCTGGTTTAATTGTTGATGCTCTTGAAGGAAGGCCGGGAATCTATTCTGCCCGTTATGCAGGGGAACCGAAGAATGATCAGAACAATACCGAAAAAGTGTTAGCTGAATTGAAAAATGTCCCTGATGAAACCAGGACAGCCAGATTTTACTGTGCATTGGCTGTTGCCGTACCAGGTCAAAAAACGATGATGGTGTCAGGCACCTGTGAAGGTCGTATACTTAATGAACCTAGAGGGGTAAATGGGTTTGGATATGACCCGGTGTTTTATGTGCCGGAGAAAGGTCTTGCTATGGCCGAGTTATCTGCTGATGTGAAAAATAAAATCAGCCATCGTGCAAATGCGTTGAAAAAGCTCGATGTATTGCTAGATTCTATATTAGAAAGCCCTGAACAGTCATGAGCAAGGTTTTAATTGTCAGTGATAGTCACGGGTTAACTAAAGAGCTCGAAATCATTAGAGAAAGGCATTTAAGCGACGTAGATGTTATGATTCACTGCGGAGATTCACAGTTAATGCCTGATGACCGGGCGATATCCGGCTATGTAACTGTGATGGGAAATTGTGATTTTGGTGGTGGCTTTCCGTTAGAGACGGTCTTAGAGACTGCTGGACATAAATTTTTTGTTACACATGGGCATCGATACTCTGTCAAAACTTCATTGATGAGTTTAAAATACAAGGCACAAGAAGTGGATGCGGACATCGTCTGTTTTGGTCATTCCCATGTATTAGGTGCAGAAGAAATTGGTGGAACATTATTTTTAAATCCTGGAAGCATACGCCTCCCTCGTGAGCGGTTGGAAAAAACCTATGTGATCCTGGATTTGAAGGATGAGAAAGTGAAAATGTCCGTTTACGAGGTCAATGGTCAGGAATTAACAAATTTAGCTTGTGAATTCAATCTACGAAGATAAGGGGGAACCTTTCCCCCATTTATTTTATTGAAAAGCTCTTTTTTTAAACTTTGTTGCTCTTTGTACATTTTGGTTCCTGATTCTAAAGCACTTTCGGACTGAGTTGGCGGAAAACAGGGAAACACTGTTAGAAGGCAGGGCAACTTTGGACAGAGTTGGCAGAAAACAGGTGAACATTGTCAGAAGGCAGGGCAACTTTGGACAGAGTTGGCAGAAAACAGGTGAACATTGTCAGAAGGCAGAGCAACTTTGGACAGAGTTGGCAGAAAACAGGTGAACATTGTCAGAAAGCAGAGCAACTTTGGACAGAGTTGGCAGAAAACAGGGAAACATTGTCAGAAGGCAGAGCAACTTTGGACAGAGTTGGGGGAAAACAGGGAAACACTGTCAGAAGGCAGGGCAACTTTGGACAGAGTTGGCAGAAAACAGGTGAACATTGTCAGAAGGCAGAGCAACTTTGGACAGAGTTGGCGGAAAACAGGGAAACACTGTCAGAAGGCAGAGCAACTTTGGACAGAGTTGGCAGAAAACAGGGAAACACTGTCAGAAGGCAGAGCAACTTTGGACAGAGTTGGCGGAAAACAGGGAAACATTGTCAGAAGGCAGAGCAACTTTGGACAGAGTTGGCGGAAAACAGGGAAACACTGTCAGAAGGCAGAGCAACTTTGGACAGAGTTGGTGGAAAACAGGGAAACATTGTCAGAAGGCAGTGCAACTTTGGATAGAGTTGGCAGAAAACAGGTGAACATTGTCAGAAGGCAGAGCAACTTTGGACAGAGTTGGTAAAAACAGCGAAACCTTGTTAATAGATGTGCGACTTCAATGGAAAACAAAAGTATAAAATAACAACAATCCTTGCGAAAATAGCTTATTGTAAAAATAAAAAGAAGTG
The DNA here is from genome assembly GCF_057656715.1 of Neobacillus sp. Soil_C_43. Lineage (NCBI taxonomy): Bacteria > Bacillati > Bacillota > Bacilli > Caryophanales > Bacillaceae > Neobacillus > Neobacillus sp. Soil_C_43. The sequence continues at coordinate 706,971 of NZ_JBDGJV010000001.1, read as the reverse complement.
TGTTGACTTTTGGATAGTAGGATAATATAATAAATCTTGTCTTAAAGAACAATTAATATGTCCCAGTAGCTCAGCCGGATAGAGCATACGCCTTCTAAGCGTACGGTCGGGAGTTCGAATCTCTCCTGGGACGCCATTTTCTTGTAAGATGTAAAACTACATACCAATCATATAACTCACCAGCACTGGTGAGTTTTTTTTGTTTAGTAATTATGCTACACTAATGTCCAACAATAATCTGAAGGACGGTATACTATGAAAAAACGGGAACAAGCCAAAAGAAAAGATAATATCATTTACTTTCCCGGACTAGAAAAAAGGTTAACAGATAAAGGGTTGGAAAGCCTTGAAAAGAAAAAATTTAAAGAAGCCATAACTCTTTTAGAAGAAGCTAAAGAACTTGACCCGGATAACGATAATATATTAATTGGGCTAGTGCTCGCTTATTTTGAAGCAGGCTCTTTCAAGAACGCCAATGTACTTGCGAAGGAGATGCTGCTTAAGGGAATTGGTGACTATTTTCAGTTAGTTGATTTGTATTTGACTGTGTTGATTCAGTTGCATGAATACCATGAGATTGTCTCTACTATTGAGGCTCTCTTTGAAGAAAAGGAAATTCCGCCAGAAAAACATGATCACTTCTTAACCATCCTTCAATTCAGCCGAAGGATGGCGGAAAATCGTCAGGCACCAGAAGAGAAAAACGTGTCCGAGGAAGCCAATGCAAAAGAGCTTAATCTATTAAAAATCAATAACTTAAACGAGCAGCTACTTCTTATTTCAGGCTTAGCGGAAAAAAACATTCGCCCCTATATAAATGAAATTGCTGATTATTTAAAAGTAGAAACTGGGCATCCGTTTCTTAAAACAATGCTATTAACTCTTTTAAAAGAGCAAGAAATTGATAGAGAATTTGTGATAAAGAAATTTACGAGTGAACAAAGCTTCCACCCAGTCAACCTACCTGAAGTAAGGGTTCATCCGAAAATGAAAAGGGTAAAGGAACTACTAGAAGCCCAGTTAGAGAGCAATGATCCTATACTATTTGAACACACCATCGGGATGGTAGAACGAACCTTTTTTATCACTTATCCATTTGATTTCCAACCGGAAAAACCAGATGCTTGGGCGGCAGCCTTTCATTTAGTAGCTGAAAATTATTTGGGGATGGATGGAAAAGTCGAGAGGCTATCAAGTGATTATCAAATTCCAATAGAAGAAATTGAGCAGGCGAGGGTTCAAATAGAGGAAATTGAGAAAATTTCTTATCCTAATATATAGGCTTCGCTGTTGAAAGAAAACAATCCTGTGTTATAATGTAGGGGTTGCATTGTGTAAAAAACTATATTTTACATTTAAAAATGGAAGATTGGCTTGATGGACAAGACAATTTCCGACTCAATTCGTTACGAATGATATGAGAATAGATTTGTTGGAGGGAAAAAGGTATGACAGTAAAATGGGAAAAATTAGAAGGAAACCAAGGTGTCCTTACAGTTGAAGTAAGTGCTGAAGAGGTAACAAAAGGTCTAGACGCAGCATTCCAAAAGGTTGTTAAAACAGTAAGCGTTCCAGGCTTCCGTAAAGGTAAAATGCCTCGTGGAATGTTTGAAAAGCGCTTTGGCGTAGAAGCACTATATCAAGATGCATTAGATTTCATTCTTCCAGAAGCATATGGAAAGGCAATCGATGAAACTGGAATCGAGCCAGTTGATCGTCCTGAAATCGATATCGAGCAAATGGAAAAAGGCAAAGAGCTTATCTTCAAGGCAACTGTTACAGTAAAGCCTGAAGTGAAATTAGGCGAATACAAAGGCCTTGAAGTTGAAGAATTAGATGCTAACGTAACGGATGAAGACGTTGCAAACGAATTAAAAACTCTTCAAGAACGTCAAGCTGAGTTAGTTGTTAAAGAAGAAGGAACTGCTGAAAACGGTGATACAGTTGTTATCGATTTCGAAGGATTTGTTGATGGCGAAGCTTTCGAAGGTGGAAAAGCTGAAAACCACTCATTAGAATTAGGTACTGGATCTTTCATCCCTGGCTTTGAAGAGCAATTAGTTGGAGTAAAAGCTGGTGAATCTAAAGATGTAGAAGTAACATTCCCTGAAGAATACCATGCTGCTGAGCTTGCTGGTAAGCCTGCAGTATTCAAAGTGACTGTTCACGAAATTAAAGGAAAAGAACTTCCTGCTTTAGATGACGAGTTTGCTAAAGATGTAGATGATGAAGTTGAAACATTAGATGCTCTTAAAGAAAAAATCAACACTCGTTTAGTAGATAGCAAAAAGCATGAAGCAGAGCACCACCTACGTGATACTGTAGTTGAAAAAGCTGCTGAAAATGCTGAAGTTGAAATTCCAGAAGTTATGGTTACAAATGAAGTAAACCGCATGCTTCAAGAGTTTGAACAACGTTTACAAATGCAAGGTATGAACCTTGAGCTTTACTTCCAATTCTCTGGTCAAGACGAAAATGCATTACGTGAGCAAATGAAGGAAGAAGCACAATCCCGCGTAAAAGTGAACTTAACTTTAGAAGCGATTGCTAAAGCTGAAAACCTTGAAGTAACTGACGAAGATGTAGAAGCTGAACTAGAAAAAATGGCTGGTATGTACAACATGACAGTTGATATGATTAAACAAGCTCTTGGCGGTTCTGAAGGTATTAAAACTGACCTTAAACTTAAAAAAGCTGTTGATTTTCTTGTTGAAAACAAGAAATAAATTTTAACCATTTAAAAAAACAAGGTGCGATTTTTATCGTGCCTTGTTTTATACATTTTTCTCATTACATATTATAATAAGGACAGGGAAACCTGTTTATTATCCTGTTAAGTTCCTCAGCAGGGAATAATTTTTATCCTTCAATGGGCAGGAAATAGAGTAAACGAAGGCGAATAATTAATTTCCAAACAGTTTTAAGACTTAATTTTAAAAAATATGGTTAAGATTAATGAGTACATAAGTTTTCCATCGACTTACACAAACAAAAAGAGTAAAGAAAAAACATAATTGCATAATGCGTTTTATTTCCAGTCCATTGACTTCATGTGTTACAATGCAAAATACATACCACCTGAATAGTTAGAAAAATATAGACTTTTGTTTGTGTAAATCACTGCTTCAAATAGGGTACTAACAACGTTTTAAGGGGTGAAAGGATTGTTTAAATTTAATGATGAAAAAGGACAGTTAAAGTGTTCCTTCTGTGGAAAAACACAGGATCAAGTTCGTAAATTAGTTGCCGGGCCTGGAGTTTATATATGCGATGAATGTATCGAGCTTTGCACAGAAATCGTGGAAGAAGAACTTGGAACGGAAGAAGAAGTAGAATTTAAAGACGTTCCAAAGCCAAAGGAAATCTGTGAAATTCTTAAGGAATACGTCATTGGCCAGGACCAGGCGAAAAAATCTCTATCAGTAGCGGTTTACAATCACTATAAGCGAATCAATTCGAACAGCAAAATTGATGACGTAGAGCTTTCAAAGAGTAATATTTGTATGATTGGACCAACTGGTAGCGGTAAAACATTATTAGCACAAACATTGGCTCGAATCTTGAATGTGCCATTTGCAATTGCTGATGCTACTTCCTTAACCGAGGCTGGATATGTTGGGGAAGACGTAGAAAATATTTTATTAAAATTGATCCAAGCTGCTGATTATGATGTGGAAAAAGCAGAAAAAGGAATCATCTATATTGATGAAATTGATAAAATCGCTCGTAAATCAGAGAATCCTTCTATTACACGTGATGTTTCTGGTGAGGGTGTGCAACAGGCATTATTAAAAATTCTTGAAGGTACGGTTGCAAGTGTTCCGCCACAAGGTGGAAGAAAGCATCCACATCAGGAGTTTATCCAAATTGATACTACAAATATTTTATTTATCTGCGGTGGAGCATTTGACGGAATCGAGCCAATTATTAAACGCCGTTTAGGCCAAAAGGTAATTGGATTTGGATCAGATGTGAAGCAGGTAGATGTTTCTCAAAAAGAGCTTCTTTCAAAAGTATTGCCTGAAGACTTACTTCGTTTTGGATTAATTCCAGAATTCATCGGTCGTCTTCCAGTGATTGCTAGCCTTGAGCAATTAGATGAAACAGCATTGATTGAAATTTTAACAAAACCAAAAAATGCGCTTGTTAAACAATATCAAAAAATGCTTGAAATCGATGATGTAGAGCTGCAATTTGAAGATGGCGCATTAGAGGAAATCGCGAAGAAAGCAATTGAACGAAAAACGGGTGCCCGTGGTCTTCGTTCAATAATCGAAGGAATCATGCTTGATGTCATGTTTGATCTTCCTTCACGCGAAGATATAACTAAATGTATTATTACGAAGGAAACTGTCTTAGAAAACAGTGTTCCGAAATTAGTGTTAGAAGATGGAACGGTTGTTGCAGAAGAAAAATCCGCATAAACTTTAAAAGACCTGGCTCTCTGCCAGGTCTTTTTCTATTACAAGGGATATTAAATTCTACTTCGAGAATTGTCCAGATCCAGCGCCTAGCCCCTCGGGTCAAATAACCTTCTGCAATAAAAGTCAAAGAGCGACTTTTCTTGCAGAAGAACATTTGCCTGTCGGGGCTGAACAAGGCGCTTCCGCTTTTCTTTTTTTTTGTGGTTTATTCCTCCTTCCAGCAGGAAATACTTATTAATATATTGTGAGTATGTAGTAGGAGGGAAATGTATGAGTTGGACGGGGATTGCCTTATTTATACAGCTATTTTTCGGAATCATTATTGGGCTGTATTTTTGGAATTTGTTGAGGAATCAGCGTACGCAAAAAGTGTCCATTGACCGGGAATCCCGTAAAGAAATGGAGCAGCTTCGTAAAATGAGATCCATTTCATTGACTGAACCATTAGCTGAAAAAGTTCGCCCTACAAGCTTTAAGGATATTGTAGGCCAAGAAGATGGGATTAAATCATTAAAGGCGGCCCTTTGTGGACCAAATCCGCAGCATGTAATTATTTATGGACCACCGGGAGTTGGTAAAACAGCAGCTGCCCGCCTCGTTCTAGAAGAGGCCAAAAAGAATCAAAAGTCACCATTTAAAGCATCCTCTGTGTTTATTGAATTAGACGCCACAACAGCACGGTTTGACGAAAGAGGAATTGCAGACCCTTTAATTGGTTCTGTTCATGATCCTATTTATCAAGGTGCAGGGGCAATGGGACAGGCAGGTATACCGCAGCCAAAACAAGGTGCTGTGACAAATGCACATGGTGGAGTACTCTTTATTGATGAGATTGGCGAATTACATCCAATCCAAATGAATAAACTTCTAAAAGTATTAGAGGATCGAAAGGTCTTTCTGGAAAGTGCCTATTATCATGAGGAAAATACGCAAATACCAACGCATATTCATGATATTTTTAAAAATGGACTTCCTGCCGATTTTCGCTTAATTGGTGCGACTACTAGGACTCCGAGTGAAATTCCTCCGGCGATCCGTTCCCGCTGTATGGAGGTTTTCTTCCGCGATTTAAATCAGGAGGAAATTGTGGAAGTAGCGAAGAAAGCGGCTGAAAAAGTAAATCTAGAAATTTTTGAAACAGGTGTGAATACCTTATCTACATATGCGAGAAATGGCCGTGAAACGGTCAATATGATCCAAATTGCAGCTGGGCTTGCCATTACAGAAGACCGTAATTATATCAAGGATGAAGATATTGAGTGGGTTATCCATTCCAGTCAAATGACTCCAAGGATGGAAAGAAAGATTAATGATATTTCACATGTGGGTCTGGTGAATGGATTAGCTGTGTATGGGCCAAACTCTGGTGCCTTGCTCGAGATTGAAGTAACGGTCATCCCTGCAAAAGACAAGGGAACAATCAACATAACTGGTATTGTTGAAGAAGAAAGTATTGGCGGTCAAGGGAAATCCATTCGCCGGAAGAGTATGGCACGCGGTTCGATCGAAAATGTGATTACGGTTCTCCGTTCGATGGGAGTACCCGCTAATGACTACGATATTCACGTTAATTTTCCTGGCGGGGTCCCAATCGATGGACCTTCTGCAGGAATCGCCATGGCAACAGGAATTTATTCCGCCATTTACAAAATTCCCATTGATAACACGGTAGCTATGACTGGTGAGATTAGTATTCATGGCAATGTGAAGCCTATTGGCGGGGTTTATCCTAAAGTGAAGGCAGCAAGAAAGGCAGGAGCCAAAACCGTCATCATTCCAGAGGAAAATAAGCAAACCATCTTGAATGAGATTGACGGAATCAACATCGTTCCTGTCACCCACTTACATGAAGTATTTGAGATTGCCTTAGTCCAATCCTTCGGAAAACACGAAGCCATCCCAGCCTCGATTGAACTAACAAAGAAAGAATCAATTTAATTTAAAAAGAGATTATAGAACTTCGGTTTGTTGTAAAAATCAAACCGGAGTTTTTTTATTGCCATTTTTCTAAAAGAAATTCAAAATGAACATGGGAAGATTTCCTTACGTTTGGGGAAAATATAAATTATATTGAAAAAGAGATCTCGAATCTCTAAAAATAGACACCATATTATAAATACGTTAGAATTGTACAAAGACTAATCTGCTAGTAGTAGTAGGAAAACTAGGATTGCATGTGGAGGTGCATTATATGGCGGAAAAGAACGAATTGATCGTCCCCCTCCTGCCGCTTCGAGGATTGCTTGTTTATCCGACAATGGTCCTGCATTTAGATGTTGGGCGTGAAAGATCTGTGCAAGCACTTGAAAAAGCAATGGTAGATGACCACTTAATCTTTTTAACAACTCAAAAAGATGTATCAATCGATGATCCATCAGAAGAGGAAATATACAAAATTGGTACGTTAACAAAAGTGAAGCAAATGCTAAAACTGCCAAACGGAACCATTAGAGTATTGGTAGAAGGCTTAAACCGAGCGGAAATTGTTTCATTTTATGAGGAAGAAGAGTACTATTCGGTAAGCGTGGTCACGTATGATGATCCTGACACTAAGGATGTTGAAGACCAAGCCCTGATGAGAACAATGCTTGATTATTTTGAGCAATACATAAAACTCTCAAAAAAAATCTCTGCAGAAACATATGCCTCTGTCGCTGATATTGAAGAACCTGGTAGAATGGCGGATATCATCGCATCTCATTTACCACTCAAGCTAAAGGAAAAGCAAGAAATCCTTGAGACAATTGATGTAAAGAGCCGTGTAAATCGCGTAATTGATACGATTCATAATGAAAAAGAAGTACTTAATTTGGAAAAGAAAATTGGACAACGAGTTAAACGGTCGATGGAACGGACGCAAAAAGAGTATTATCTTCGTGAGCAAATGAAGGCCATTCAAAAAGAATTAGGCGATAAAGAAGGCAAAACGGGTGAGATTGCGGAGTTGACGAAAAAAATTGAGCAGGCTGAAATGCCTGAGCATGCGAAAAAGGCGGCCCTTAAGGAATTAGATCGATATGAGAAAGTGCCATCTAGTTCGGCAGAAAGTGCAGTCATCCGAAATTATATCGAATGGTTGATAACGATTCCTTGGTCGAAAAAGACAGAGGATGATATTGATATTCTCCGTGCTGAAAAGGTATTAAATCAAGATCATTACGGATTGGAAAAAGTTAAGGAACGGGTACTTGAATATTTGGCGGTACAGAAGCTGACGAATTCCTTAAAAGGCCCTATTCTTTGCTTAGCAGGACCTCCTGGTGTGGGGAAAACAAGCCTTGCCCGCTCTATTGCGTCATCACTGAATCGCAACTTTGTTCGAGTGTCTCTTGGCGGGGTACGCGATGAATCTGAAATTCGCGGCCATAGAAGAACGTATGTGGGAGCCATGCCTGGACGCATTATTCAAGGAATGAAAAAAGCAGGAACAATCAACCCTGTCTTTTTACTTGATGAAATAGATAAAATGTCTAATGATTTCCGTGGAGATCCATCTTCAGCTATGCTAGAAGTATTAGACCCAGAACAAAACCATAATTTTAGTGATCATTATATTGAAGAAACCTACGATTTATCAAAGGTAATGTTTATTGCAACGGCTAATAATTTATCAACCATTCCTGGGCCACTATTAGACAGAATGGAAATCATTACGATTGCAGGTTACACGGAGCTTGAAAAAGTACACATTTGTAGAGACCATTTGCTACCAAAACAAATTAAAGAAAATGGTTTAACGAAGGGGATTCTTCAAGTTCGTGATGATGCGATACTGAAAGTGGTTCGCTATTATACTCGCGAAGCCGGCGTTCGAAGCTTAGAGCGTCAAATGGCGACCATTTGTAGGAAGACAGCAAAAATCATCGTTTCTGGTGAAAAGAAGCGGGTGATTATCACTGAAAAGAATGTAGAGGAATTTTTAGGGAAGCCAAGATTCCACTATGGAATGGCTGAAACAGAAGATCAAGTAGGAGTGGCGACTGGGTTGGCTTATACGACAGTTGGAGGCGACACCCTGCAGATAGAGGTTTCGCTATCACCTGGTAAAGGAAAGCTTGTTCTAACAGGTAAGCTTGGCGATGTGATGAAGGAATCTGCACAAGCTGCATTTAGTTATGTTCGCTCAAAGGCGACTGAACTGGGCATCGAAGATGATTTCCATGAAAAATATGATATTCATATCCATGTTCCCGAAGGAGCTGTTCCGAAGGATGGACCTTCTGCAGGAATTACAATGGCAACGGCACTCGTATCTGCTTTAACTGGCAAACCGATTCGCAGAGAGGTTGGAATGACGGGTGAGATTACACTAAGAGGAAGAGTTCTACCAATTGGTGGTCTAAAGGAAAAAACCCTAAGTGCTCACCGCGCTGGTCTGACGAAAGTCATTCTCCCAAAGGACAATATAAAAGATATTGATGATATTCCAGAAAGTGTAAGGAATGAACTAGAATTTTTACCAGTCTCACATGTGGATGAAGTTCTAAGACATGCCCTTTTAGAAGGTGATACAAAATGAAGGTAGTAAGTTCAGACATTGTCATCAGTGCAGTTAAGCCAGAACAGTATCCAGAAACAGATTTGCCTGAATTTGCTCTTGCGGGGCGTTCAAACGTAGGAAAGTCATCTTTTATTAATAAGATGCTAAACCGGAAAGGATTAGCGAGAATATCGTCTAAGCCTGGTAAAACCCAAACGTTAAATTTTTACCTGATTAATGAAATCCTTCATTTTGTCGATGTCCCTGGATATGGATATGCCAAGGTTTCGAAGTCAGAAAGGGCTGCATGGGGAAGGATGATTGAAACATATTTTACCACTCGTGAGCAATTACGGGCAGTCGTCTTAATAGTTGATTTACGCCATCCGCCGACAGCGGATGATGTGATGATGTATGATTTCTTAAAACACTATGAAATCCCGTGCATTGTTATCGCAACCAAGGCAGATAAAATCCCAAAGGGAAAATGGCAAAAGCATCTAAAGGTCACACGCGAAACATTAGACCTTGATCAAAATGACCACATGATTGTCTTCTCCTCTGAAACGGGAGAGGGAAAAGACAAAGCATGGTCCTTGCTACAGAGTTATATGTAAGTAAGACATAGAAAAACGCCTGGCAGTTAAGCGCCAGGCGTTTTTCTTATGTCAGGTTGGAAAATTTCACTGTTATTTTTTCTTTTTTAGTAGAAAATAAATACCAACAACAATTAACAGAGCGGGCCAGAATTTCCAAATAAAGCTCATGCCATTTTGTAATAAGCCAAGATAGCCGGCAATTTTATCATAAAATAGTAGCAATACCGCTAAAATGAGAAAGAGGAATGCTTGAAACAAGCCTGTATTTGTTTTTTGAAAACGAAGGAAAAATCCAATTGATATAATGAGAATTAACATGCCAATGGTATGGCTTGGCCAAAAAGACACATGACCGACAAGATGAAAGTGAAGACCGAAACCACTCATGATAACTCCAGGAAGAATGGCTTCATGTTCCTTAGCTGAATAGCCTTGACCTAAAAAAGCAATCCCAACGATCATCAGCAAGGTAGGCCATGTATAAAATTGTTGAAAAATAGTAATTCCTGTTTGCTGTAGTAAAAAGTAAGTTCCAAAACCAATCAGAATAATTCCGGGAAAGATTCGCTGATTTTTCATTAAAAAACACCACTTCCAATAAGGTTCACTTGAATCTATTCTATTTTTTTGATACTGTACTTAAGGAAGTAATAGATAAAACTAAGTCCTATTATTTTTTTATCATAACATATCTTTCGTTTTCTGTTCACATTTTCCGAGCAAAAGTCGAAATTGCTCATGATATAATCATACTAGTTAATACTGCTAATGTACTATTAAGTGGGGGTGTACGAAAAAATGCATATTTTAGTAATCGGTCTTAACTATAAAACTGCCCCTGTAGAAATCCGTGAGCGGTTGACATTTAATGAAACCGAACTTGTGGATGCCATAAAAAAGTTAAACACTAAAAAAAGCATCCTAGAAAACATCATCTTGTCTACATGTAATCGTACGGAAATTTATGCGGTTGTCGATCAACTCCATACAGGCCGCTATTATATAAAAGAATTTCTGTCCGAATGGTTCGGTATGGAACAAACGGAATTCTCTCCATTCTTATTTGTTAATGAAGACGATGGAGCTGTAGAGCATTTGTTTAATGTTACATGCGGACTCAATTCCATGGTTTTAGGGGAAACACAAATACTTGGGCAGGTGCGTACTAGCTTTATGCTGGCACAACAAGAGGAAACGACTGGTTCAGTTTTCAATCACTTGTTTAAACAAGCGATTACGGTAGCCAAACGTGGACATTCAGAAACGGATATTGGCGCTAATGCCGTTTCTGTTAGTTATGCTGCGGTTGAGCTGGCAAAGAAAATCTTCGGCTCTCTTGCGAATAAACATGTATTGATTTTCGGTGCGGGAAAAATGGGTGAATTAGCAGCTCAAAACTTGCACGGTAACGGTGTGAAAAAGGTAACAGTGATCAATCGTACGTACGATAAAGCAAAAACTCTTGCCAGCCGTTTTAATGGCGAAGCGAAAACGTTGGTTGACTTACAGCAGTCACTCATTGAAGCGGATATTTTAATTAGCTCAACGGGTGCAAAAGACTTTGTCATTACAAAAGAAATGATGGCTAAGGTTGAGAAAAAGCGTAAGGGTAAACCATTATTTATGGTAGATATTGCTGTACCACGTGATTTGGACCCAAGAATTTCAGAGCTTGAGAATGTCTTTTTATACGATATTGACGATTTAGAAGGCATTGTTGAAGCAAACCTGCAAGAACGCCAAAAAGCAGCAGCTAAAATCAGGCTGATGATTGAAAAAGAAATCGTTGATTTCAAGCAATGGCTTGGAATGCTTGGTGTAGTGCCGGTCATTTCCGCTCTTCGCGAAAAAGCTTTGGCTATTCAAGCTGAGACAATGGTAAGTTTGGAAAGAAAATTGCCCAATTTATCAGATCGTGACCTGAAAGTATTAAACAAACATACAAAGAGCATTATCAACCAGCTTTTAAAGGATCCGATTTTACAAGCGAAAGAAATGGCTGCTAGACCAGATGCCGAACAGGCGATGGATTTGTTTATTAAAATATTCAATATTGAAGAGCTTGTTGAAGAACAACATTCGAGAGCAGCCGAAGTTAATACATCACCGGTTCTTAAACCACAGGCTTCCTTTCAGTCATAAGGGGTACTTTCTATGTTCGATGTCTTTATGACAAGGCTTCATGAATTAACGGTTGTTTTATATGCCTTCAGTGTGTTGTTATATTTCTTTGATTTCATTCACCATAACCGGAAGGCAAACCGAATTGCCTTCTGGTTACTTGCATTTGTATGGGTTTTACAAACGATTTTCCTATTCTTTTATATGACAAAAACAGGAAGGTTCCCTGTACTAACGATCTTTGAGGGACTCTATTTTTATGCTTGGGTATTAGTAACATTGTCAATTGGGATAAATCATTTACTGCGAGTCGATTTTATCGTCTTTTTTACAAATATCCTTGGTTTTACCGTAATGGCGATTCATACCTTCGCTCCAATGCAGTACCATTCTCATATCATGGCTAAACAGTTGGTATCGGAACTACTGTTAATCCATATTACAATGGCGATTCTTTCATACGGGGCTTTTTCCCTGTCGTTTGTATTTTCAGCCCTGTACCTGCTTCAATATGATCTATTGAAACGGAAGAAATGGGGAACAAGGCTTGTTCGCTTGGCAGATTTAGATAAACTTGAAAAATCATCTTACATATTGGCTGTCATTGGTGTTCCGATGCTCCTGCTCAGCCTTATTTTAGGCTTACAGTGGGCATTTCTAAAGGTTCCTGGAATGCCGTGGTACGATATGAAAATTATTGGGTCGTTTTTGTTGCTAACGGCCTACAGCATCTATTTATATCTCCGGATCGGAAAAAACCTATCTGGCAGAAAGTTAGCCATGTGGAATACGGCTTCATTTTTAATAGTATTAATTAATTTTTTCTTATTTGGTCGATTATCATCTTTCCATTTATGGTATGCATAACTTAGGAGGCAGTCATGAGAAAAATTATTGTTGGTTCTAGACGAAGCAAGTTGGCATTAACACAAACCAATTGGGTGATTGAACAGCTAAAGAAGCTGGATTCTCGTTTTGAGTTTGAAGTAAAAGAAATCGTAACAAAAGGTGATAAAATCCTTGATGTTACACTTTCAAAAGTGGGCGGAAAAGGGTTATTCGTGAAGGAAATAGAGCAAGCTATGCTTGATAAAGAGATTGATATGGCCGTTCATAGTATGAAAGACATGCCAGCTGTTTTACCTGAGGGTCTTACAATCGGCTGTATTCCTTTCCGTGAGGACCACCGTGATGCTCTTATTTCAAGAGATCATGTCAAATTGAAAGATTTAAAGCCTGGTGCAATTGTTGGGACGAGTAGCCTTCGCCGCAGTGCGCAGCTATTAGTCCAACGCCCAGACATAGAGATTAAATGGATTCGTGGAAATGTCGATACAAGACTAGCAAAATTACAGGAAGAAGAATATGATGCCATCATTTTAGCAGCTGCAGGACTTTCCCGCCTTGGCTGGGCTTCTGACGTAGTAACAGAATTTATTGATGCCGATATTTGTGTTCCTGCTGTTGGGCAAGGTGCACTATCCATTGAATGCCGCGAAGATGATAAAGAATTACTAGAGCTATTTGAGAAATTCACTTGTAAGAAAACAGAAAGAGCGGTTCGTGCCGAGCGTGCTTTCCTGCAAAAAATGGAGGGTGGCTGTCAGGTTCCAATTGCCGGATTTGCTCGAATAGAGGAAAATGATGAAGTCGTATTAAATGTACTTGTTGCTTCTCCAGAAGGTCAAGAGATCTTTAAAGAGGAACTAAGAGGACAAAATCCGGAAGAGCTTGGTGTTCAGGCTGCTGATTTATTAATTAAAAAAGGAGCCAAGGACCTGATTGAAAAGGTGAAACGGGAGCTGGAAGGTCAATGATCCAATCATTGCCCTTGCTTGATAAAAAAGTCCTTGTTCCAAGAGGCGAAAATCAAGCAAAATCCTTTTCACGGCTTGTAGAAAGGGAGGGAGGGATTCCAGTCGAAATCCCTCTTATTTCCTTTCGACCCATTGAAAAAGTCGATCGCCTTCAAGACTCTTTGAAGGCCCTTGATACATATGATTGGATTATTTTTACGAGCAATGTAACGGTTGAGACCTTTTTTTCTTTTTACCAAAAGGAAGAATTGGATGAAAGATTTCCTAAAATCGCAGTGATTGGGAAAAAGACGGCAGAATGCTTGGAGGAAAAAGGGCTAACTACCGCATTCGTTCCATCTGCCTATGTGGCTGAGGTATTTGTTGAGGAGTTTTTACCTTTTATCCAAAGTGGTATGCGGATTTTGCTTCCGAAAGGAAACCTCGCGCGGGAATACATCTCACGAGCCTTATCAGAAGCTGGAGCTGTGGTTGATGAAATCGTCATTTACGAAACCTATCTGCCTGATGAAAGCCGAGAAAAGCTGGCAAGGATGCTGGCTGACGGGCAGCTGGATATTCTGCTGTTTACAAGTCCTTCTACGGTGGATCATTTGATGGAGGTTGTCAAAGACTACGGCCTTGAAGAACAGCTATACAAGTGTGTCATCGGCTGTATCGGTCCGGTAACAGAGAAAAAACTACTGGAACACGGGCTCACCGTTCATGCTTCACCAAAGGAATATACCGTAAAAGAAATGATTAAAAGCACTATTGCTTATTTAGATGTGGAGGAATCATAAATGGAACTTCAATTCAAACGTCATCGTCGCCTGCGTTCTAGTGCCAGCATGCGCGCACTTGTTAGAGAAAATCACTTGAAAGCGGAGGACTTTATCTATCCGCTGTTTATCTATGAAGGGGAAAATATCCGCAATGAAGTGTCATCCATGCCAGGTGTGTTCCAAGTTTCCATGGACCACCTTCAAGCTGAAATGGAAGATATCGTTGCTCACGGCATAAAGTCTGTCCTTTTATTCGGTATTCCTGCTACGAAGGATGCGTGTGGTGAGCAAGCCTATCATGACCACGGAATTGTTCAGGTAGCCACTCGTTTTATTAAAGAACACTTCCCAGAAATCATCGTTGTAGCAGATACTTGCTTGTGTGAATATACAAGCCATGGACACTGTGGCGTCGTTGAAGGGGAAAAAATCCTTAACGATGCGTCATTAGATCTTCTTGTCAAAACAGCAGTGGCACAAGCTCAAGCTGGTGCGGACATTATTGCGCCATCTAACATGATGGACGGCTTTGTTGCTGCTATTCGTGCCGGTCTTGATGAAGCTGGATTTACAGAGATTCCAATTATGTCGTATGCCGTTAAATATGCTTCTGCGTTCTACGGACCGTTCCGTGAGGCAGCAGAAGGCGCGCCACAATTTGGTGACCGCAAGACCTATCAAATGGATCCTGCTAACCGAATGGAAGCATTCAGAGAAGCAGAATCAGATGTAGCAGAGGGTGCTGATTTCTTAATTGTTAAACCAGGTATGCCATACCTTGATATCGTTCGTGATATGAAGAATACCTTTAACCTGCCTATTGTGATTTATAACGTAAGCGGTGAGTATTCCATGATTAAGGCAGCTTCTGCAAACGGCTGGATTGACGAGAAAAACACCGTTCTTGAAATGTTGATGGGAATGAAGCGTGCCGGTGCTGACTTGATCATCACGTATGCAGCAAAAGATGCGATTCGCTGGTTAAAAGAAGACCAATAAACATTTTGAAAAGAGGGAAAAGGATGCGCTCGTATACAAAATCGATTGAAGCATTTAAAGAAGCCCAAACCCTTATGCCTGGCGGCGTAAACAGTCCAGTTCGTGCCTTTAAATCAGTGAATATGGACCCGATTTTTATGGAAAGAGGCAAAGGGTCTAAAATTTATGATATCGATGGCAATGAATACATTGACTATGTACTTTCATGGGGTCCTCTAATCCTTGGACATACCAATGACCGTGTCGTCGAAGCAATGAAAAAAGTAGCGGAGCTTGGTACAAGCTATGGTGCTCCTACTTTGATGGAAAATGAGCTGGCAAAGCTTGTCATTGAACGTGTTCCATCAATCGAAGTAATACGGATGGTATCATCAGGTACGGAAGCAACGATGAGTGCCCTTCGTTTAGCAAGAGGATATACAGGACGTAATAAGATTTTGAAATTCGAAGGCTGCTATCATGGCCATGGGGATTCCCTGTTAATTAAAGCCGGATCAGGTGTGGCTACACTAGGCCTTCCTGACAGCCCTGGCGTTCCTGAAGGAGTAGCATCCAATACGATTACGGTAGCGTACAACGATCTTGAAGGTGTAAAGTATGCGTTTGAGCAATTTGGTGAAGATATCGCCTGTATCATTGTTGAGCCAGTTGCTGGGAATATGGGTCTTGTTCCGCCGCTTCCTGGATTCTTGGAAGGACTGCGTGAGATTACTTCATCAAATGGCGCATTGCTCATTTTTGACGAGGTTATGACTGGCTTCCGAGTGGGCTACAACTGTGCACAAGGATATTTCAATGTAACGCCTGATATCACTTGTCTTGGAAAAGTAATCGGTGGTGGACTTCCGGTAGGGGCATACGGCGGTAAGGCCGAAATCATGCAGCAAATCGCTCCAAGCGGACCGATTTATCAAGCTGGGACACTTTCTGGTAACCCGCTGGCTATGACAGCAGGTTATGAAACATTGAGCCAGTTAACGCCAGCACATTACGAGGAGTTTATCCGTAAGGGAGATCTTCTGGAAAAAGGCTTTAAGGCGGCTGCTGAAAAGTACGACATTCCAATTACATTTAACCGTGCAGGATCCATGATTGGTTTCTTCTTTACCAATGAAGAGGTTATTAATTTTGAAAAAGCAAAAACATCTAATTTAGCGTTCTTTGCAGAGTACTACCGTGAAATGGCAGAGCAAGGTATCTTTTTACCACCTTCTCAATTCGAAGGATTATTCCTATCGACTGCCCATACGGATGAAGATATTGAAAAAACAATACAAGCAGCGGAAATTGCATTTTCTAAGCTTAAATAAATTTGTTTTGGTAGGCACTCACCTAATTTGGTGGGTGCTTTTTATTGTTCTCTGAGAGGTTCGTAGATGGGGTTTGGCGGAAAGAATTTAAAATTTGGCGGAATCCATGCCTAAGTTGGCGGAATAAATACAAAAGTTGGCGGAATTCTAACCCAAGTTGGCGGAATAATTACATAATTGAGCGGAATCCCCCATCAAGTTGAAGCAGTATCTATTTCTTTTTACTAACTAACTGCTTTTTTATCATAAATAAATCCCATTGTTCATAGAGTGTAAGTGACATAGTGATTTTGCGTGAAGGATACGAAAGGAGGAGTCGCTTTGTCCCAAGAGAATCAATCGTGCCTACGATTTTCTTTGGAGGAATCTTTGTGGTTTAGAAAAGGACAGGAAGTCGAGGAACTTCTATCGATTTCTCTAGACCCGGATATTACCATCCAGGAAAACGATCAGTACGTAACCATACGTGGTTCGTTGGAGCTTACCGGCGAATATAAAAGTTACGAACCTAGCAATGAGGGTAGCGAAGAGGAAGTAACATCCCAAAAGTTTGTAGAGAGGGTGGCAGAACGCGAGGAGGGCACCTGTGAATTTTCACATCGCTTCCCAGTCGATATCACCATCCCGAACAATCGGATTCAAAGCATCTATGATATTGATGTTCTCGTTGAATCATTCGATTATGCTACACCAGAGCGCAGCTGTCTTAAACTATCTGCAGAACTGACCATCAGTGGTTTATATGAGGCAGAGCAGCAGGAACAAGTAGAACCTGAATATGAGGTACTTAACCGTTACGAAACAGAAGAGGCTGAGGAAGAAGCAGCCATTGAACAAGCCGCAGTTCAAAGCGCATACGAAAACAACTTCTTATTTGAAGCAGAGGCAAGAAAACAACAGGAAGAAGAAGAAGAAGTAGAAGTATTACCGAAGTTCCCAACCTTTAACTACCAGCCTTCAGCAGAGGAACAAGAAGAATTTGAGCCTGCATGGGCCAGAAATGAAGGCGGCCAGCCAGTTGAGATCGAAGAAGAGGAAATCGTTGTTCAAGAACAAGCTGCACCACAACCAGAGGTTATTTTTGAAGAGGAAGTAAAGCATGTAGAAGAAAGCTCATCATCCCCTGAGGAAGCACCGAAGGTCAAGAAGAAGAAAGCATCCAAGAAGAAGAGTATGACACTTACCGAATTTTTTGCAAGGAAAGATGAAAACTCCGCCCAAACCAGTTTACGGGTTTGCATAGTACAGAAGGGGGATACAGTAAGTACCCTCGCAGACCGTTATGATGTAACGGTTCAAAATCTGTTGCGCGAAAATAATCTGGAACTCAATCAAGATGTGTATGAGGGGCAAGTATTATATATCCCTAGTGCTTTTGCAAAAAAATAACCATTCACAATTGTTGAGCGGGTTTTCTTTAACCTGCTCAGCTTCTTTTAAAAGCTATTTCGGCTTTTCCATTGAAAGAAGGTCGAGTTGACATGAATGAGTCAAATCGGATACAAATGCTAGCACCTGTATTAAAAAATTATTATATTGAACCTCATTTTGTAGAGGATTATGGTACGGTACAAAAAATTTATTCCAATAAAGGTACGTTTGCCTTAAAGAAAATCAATCCCTCAATCGGGACTGATTTCATTCGCCATGTGCACCTTCTGTACCAAAAAGGATTTAATCGCATCGTCCCAATTTATCCAACAATGGACGGCAGGTATGCGGTGCTGCACGAAAATGACCTGTACTATCTCATGCCCTGGATGCCAAATGATTTAAAAGAAAACCGCGAGCAAACCAATCTGCAATTATTTCGCGAATTAGCGAGACTTCATACCCTTTCGGCAAAAGAAATCACTGTCAACAAAGAAGAACGAACAGAGCATTATGAAAAGACCATTCAAGAGATGGAAAAACAACAGGAATTCCTGGATGGTTTTATCGATCAATGCGAAAAAAAGACCTACATGTCTCCGTTCGAATTATTGTATTGCATGTATTATAACGAAATTAGCCAAGCGCTAAGATTTTCAAAAACAAAATTTGAAGAATGGTACGAAAGCACAAAGGAAACCGAAAAGGCCCGCATGGTCATAACTCATGGAAAATTAGCTTCTGAGCATTTTTTGTATGATGATCGAGGTTACGGCTATTTTATTAATTTTGAAAATGCACGTTATGGTTCCCCGATTCATGATTTGCTCCCTTACCTTTCTCGTGCAATTAATTCCAGGCCGAAGCGGAGTGATACAGCGATCGACTGGGTATACCATTATTTTAAATACTTCCCGTTTAAAGCAGATGAGAAGCTATTATTCTTCAGCTATCTAGCTCTTCCCATTCCAATCATACAGGTAGCGGAGAGCTATTATCGAAAGCAGGGGCGAAAAAATGAGTTGAAATATGTCAGTCAGCTGCAGCACCGATACTGGCATTTAAAGAATTCAGAGTATATTGTCATGAAAATGACGGAAATCGAAAACGCACAAAAAGCAAAAGAAGGAGCCCAGCAGCAGTCATAACTCTGCAAGATGGGCTCCTTAAATAATGTCAAAATAAATGGATACAGCAAGGACAAGAAAACAGGTTAATAGTAATACATCAAATACGGTTGGTAGAAGCAGCGTCCGGATAAATTGAAAAATACTAAACGGAATAATTAATTGGGCAGCAATCCTTCGGCACGTGATGAACCAAGGCTTGTATTTGTATTTATGAAAATTCCTCTTCATCCCAGAACCTCCCCTTTGGGATTTGACCTTTATTTTATATATATTCCAAATGCCTATAGAAGTTCTCCATTAAATACATACAGTATAAAAAATAAAAAAATTGGTTATCATGATTGACGTCAAACCCTTTTTTTCGGTAGTATAACAATATAATTTAAAAAACAAGCAACGACAGGGAAGAGTACGATGCCATCCTACTTTTAGAGAGGGAAATCATTAGCTGAAAGATTTCCTAAGAGGAACATCAGAAGGTCGCCCAGGAGCTTCTTCTGCGAAAAGGTCAAATGATCTAATTAGTTGAAGACGGATGAAATCCGTTATCCCGTTAAGTGCCAATCATGTTTTTTGATTGGAAAAAAGGTGGTACCGCGAAGCAAACTCCATTCGTCCTTTTATGACGAATGGGGTTTTTTATGTTTCTGTGGAAACAGTAGTTTAAGAAGGAGGAATTTTTGATGGAAACAAAAGAATTAACGATGCCAACGAAATACGACCCGCAATCGATTGAAAAAGGTCGTTATGACTGGTGGCTGCAAGGGAAGTATTTTGAAGCAAAGGATGACGAGGGAAAACAGCCTTATACCGTTGTTATTCCACCGCCAAACGTAACAGGTAAGCTTCATCTAGGTCATGCATGGGATACAACCCTTCAAGATATTGTTACACGTATGAAACGGATGCAAGGCTATGACGTGCTTTGGCTCCCTGGTATGGACCATGCGGGAATTGCCACACAGGCGAAGGTAGAAGAGAAGCTTCGCAGTGAAGGCAAAAGCCGTTACGATTTAGGCCGTGAAAAGTTTGTTGAGGAGACATGGAAGTGGAAGGATGAATATGCTTCACACATCCGTCAGCAATGGTCGAAGCTAGGATTAGGCTTAGATTACAGCCGTGAGCGGTTCACTTTGGATGAAGGCCTATCAGATGCGGTTCGCGAAGTATTCGTTACCCTTTATAATAAAGGCTTAATTTACCGCGGCGAATATATTATTAACTGGGATCCTTCCACGAAAACAGCATTATCTGACATTGAAGTAATCTATAAAGATGTTCAGGGTGCGTTTTACCACCTGAGATATCCTTTAGCAGATGGCACTGGATCCATTGAGGTTGCGACAACTCGTCCAGAAACGATGCTCGGTGATACAGCTGTTGCGGTTCATCCTGAAGATGAGCGCTACAAGCACTTAATTGGCAAAACCGTTATTCTGCCAATCGTTGGCCGCGAAATTCCAATTGTAGCAGATGATTATGTAGATATGGAATTCGGTTCTGGAGCGGTTAAAATTACCCCTGCACACGATCCGAACGACTTTGAACTTGGCAACCGCCATAATCTTGAACGTATCCTCGTTATGAACGAAGACGGCTCGATGAATGACAAAGCAGGAAAATATAAAGGTATGGATCGCTTCGACTGCCGTAAGCAAATCGTTAAAGACCTTCAAGAACAAGGCGTTCTTTTCAAAATTGAAGAGCATCTTCATTCCGTAGGCCATTCCGAACGTAGTGGTGCAGTTGTTGAACCATACCTATCTACTCAATGGTTCGTTAAGATGCAACCCCTGGCAGATGAAGCAATTGCCCTTCAAAATAAAGAAAACAAAGTCAACTTTGTTCCTGACCGCTTTGAGAAAACCTACTTGCGTTGGATGGGAAATATCCGTGATTGGTGTATTTCACGTCAGCTTTGGTGGGGACACCGAATTCCTGCATGGTACCACAAAGAAACAGGTGAAGTATTTGTAGGTCATGAAGCACCAGCAGACGCTGAAAACTGGGAGCAGGACAAAGACGTATTAGATACATGGTTCAGCTCAGCATTATGGCCGTTCTCAACCATGGGCTGGCCGAACAAGGAAGCAGCTGATTTTAAACGTTACTTCCCAACAGACGTTTTGGTAACAGGCTACGATATCATTTTCTTCTGGGTATCCAGAATGATTTTCCAAAGCATCGAATTTACAGGTGAACGTCCCTTTAAAGATGTTCTGATCCATGGTCTTGTTCGTGATGAACAAGGACGTAAAATGAGTAAATCACTTGGTAACGGTGTGGACCCAATGGATGTCATAGATCAATATGGGGCAGACTCCTTACGATACTTCTTATCGACTGGATCATCTCCAGGTCAGGATTTACGCTACAGCACAGAAAAAGTTGAAGCTACCTGGAATTTTGCTAATAAAATTTGGAATGCATCACGCTTTGCTTTAATGAATATGGACGGCATGACTTACGAAGAAATTGATTTCAGTGGTGAAAAATCCGTTGCGGATAAATGGATTTTAACAAGATTAAATGAAACGATTGACCATGTTACCAAGCTTTCAGACCGCTATGAATTCGGTGAAGTAGGCCGTGCATTATACAACTTCATTTGGGATGACTTCTGTGATTGGTACATTGAAATGGCAAAGCTTCCATTATATGGTGAAGATGAAGCAGCTAAAAAAACGACTCGTTCCATCCTTGCTTATGTATTAGATCAAACGATGCGTTTGTTACATCCGTTTATGCCATTCATTACCGAGGAAATTTGGCAAAACCTCCCACATGCTGGTGAATCTATTACTACAGCTGCATGGCCAGAGGTGAA
Source organism: Neobacillus sp. Soil_C_43 (assembly GCF_057656715.1). Lineage (NCBI taxonomy): Bacteria > Bacillati > Bacillota > Bacilli > Caryophanales > Bacillaceae > Neobacillus > Neobacillus sp. Soil_C_43. Next base: position 685,129 of record NZ_JBDGJV010000001.1, on the reverse strand, counting down.
ACCGGAGCTTTCCGATGACAAGGCAGCACAGGATATGAAGCTTCTTATGGAAATGATTCGCGCGGTACGTAATATTCGTGCGGAAGTGAATACGCCAATGAGTAAGAAAATTAAAATGTTGGTTAAAGCGAAGGACGAATCAATCCTGAAGGCCATCGAAACAAACCGCAGCTATATCGAGCGCTTCTGTAATCCAGAGGAATTACAAATGGGTATCGATATTGAATCACCTGAAAAAGCAATGACAGCGGTGATTACAGGCTTGGAAATCATTCTTCCGCTTGAAGGCTTAATTAACATTGACGAAGAAATTACTCGTCTTGAGAAGGAATACGAAAAGTTAAATAAAGAAGTAGAGCGCGTTCAAAAGAAATTAAGCAATGAAGGATTTATGAAGAAAGCACCTGAAAGTGTTGTTACTGAAGAGCGTGCAAAGGAAAATGACTATCTTGAAAAAAGAAGCATCGTGGAAGCACGCATTAAAGAATTAAGAGGGTAACCTTTATTTAAAGAGGTCAGACCCCACTAATATAACTGTGGGGTCTGACCCCTTTTTCTTATTAATCAAATATGGACGGGGTGTCACGAAATGTTTACTTCATATAAAGAAGCCCTAGACTGGATCCACGCGAGATTACGGCTTGGGATTAAGCCTGGTTTGAAACGAATGGAATGGATAATGGACAAGCTGGGTTCCCCTGAAAAGAAGATCCAAACGATCCATGTGGGGGGGACAAACGGAAAAGGCTCGACCGTCACCTACCTTCGTAATATTTTACAAGCAGCAGGCTATAAGGTGGGTACCTTTACCTCCCCCTATATCGAGCAATTTAATGAGCGTATTAGTGTGAATGGAAAACCGATTACGGATGAAGAGCTTTTACACCTGGCCAATGTCATTCGACCATTAGCAGATGAATTGGAAGAAACAGAGCTTGGGGGACCGACTGAGTTTGAAGTGATCACCGCTATGTCGTTTTATTATTTTGCAGAAATGGGCAAGGTGGACGTGGTTGTTTATGAAGTGGGATTAGGAGGACGATTTGACTCCACCAACATTCTTCATCCACTAGCTTCTATTATTACAAATATCGGATTGGACCACACGAACATTCTCGGAAACTCGTATGAGGAAATCGCTTTTGAAAAAGCAGGAATCATCAAGGAGCATATTCCGATTTTTACGGCGGTGAAACATCCAGGAGCTCTTAAAGTAATCGAGAATCAGGCAGAAAAAATGAAGGCACCGATTTATCGACTGAACCAGGAATTTTCAATTTCTGAGCACCAATCATTGACTAAAGGTGAAAAGTTTACTTTATCTACACCATCACAAGCCTTCATTGATGTTGAAATCAGTATGATCGGTCAGCATCAAACGGAAAATGCGGCCCTTGCAGTCTGTGCAGCACAATACTTAAATCAAGAGGGTTCGTTTCCTATCAGTGACCAAGCCATTAGAGAAGGCTTGAAAAAGGCATACTGGCCAGGCAGATTTGAAATTCTATCTGAAAAGCCGTTAGTCATTATCGATGGAGCTCACAATGAGGAAGGGATTACAGCCCTTGTACAAGAATTATCAACAAGATATAAAGAGCAACATATCCATATTGTATTTGCTGCATTAAAGGATAAGAAGTTGGATGAAATGATTGCAAAGCTGGACCAGGTAGCGAATCAACTCTCATTTGTCAGCTTTGATTTTCCACGGGCAGCTGCAGCGGAAGAGTTATTGAAGATCAGTCAGTCTACCAATAAGGTGGCAGTAACCAACTGGGAGTCCTACCTTTTAGAGGAGATTCAGGCTCTAGATTCATCTAGTATGCTTGTTATTACTGGATCTCTCTATTTTATCTCTGAGATAAAACCACATTTATGTAAATATTTGAAAAATATAAAAATATCTTTGTGACAAGCTATAGTAATAGTGGTAAAATGATTTTATCTTGAATTAATAATAATATGAAGGGGGAGGTAGGTAAGATGGTTAAACCGCTAACAAAACAAGCCATTTTTCTTGTATGGTTTTTATTAGTACCTGCAGGACTCTGGTTTACCTATCATACGCATCCTCCTAAGATTAATGGGCATTGGATAGATCTATTAGCCTTTTTGCTGTTAACCTCCGTGGTGGCTTCCATGCCTATAGTCATAAATCAGATGTACATCTTTTTAATTCAATGGGTGGCCTTGGCTACCTTTTTGCGATTTGGCTTATTTGTTGAAATTATCTTTGCTCAAATTGCTGTCGTTGTATTACTACTTAAGCTAAGGATTCTTCGCAAGGGTGAGATTTTCCGACTGCCTCTCAATTTAATTATGTTTTTTCTTGTTTCTTTCTTGAGTGGTGCTTTCTATTATTTATTAGGTGGTAATCCAACTCCCGACTTTACACATGATTCAAGTTCCCTGTGGCTAGCAGTCATGTATGCGGTCTTAAGTTACACTTTAAATCAAGTTATTTTAGCGTTTAATCTGTATGTAATATATAAAAGCAAGGAACCTTACTTCGGGAAGGAGTTCTTTGCCGAGACAATTACAACATTAGTTACATTCCCAATTGGGTTTATCCTATACATTCTTTATAACCAAGATGGGGTAGGCATATTAGCTCTCCTATTTGTGGGTGTTCCGTTTGTCAGTTTATCTATTATTTTTAATCTCTATTATTCAAGTGAAAAAATAAATGAATATCTTCAAAAGGCAGCAGAAATTGGCCATCAGTTGGCTGAGCGTTTGTATATTAATGATGTTGTTGACTTATTTATTCAAAAATTAAGTGAAATGCTGCCGGTGGATTATGCTTATATCCTTGAGGCAAGCGGCGACGAACTGAAATTGATTCGCCGCATTGAATCAGGAAATGCGTTACCAAATGATCAGCAGTCTATGAGTATCCATGAAGGAATCAGCGGAATGGTTTGGGCAAGCCGAAAGGCCTTCCTATTCAAAACAAAGAAGGATTGGATTGAGTATTCGAATGGCTACATTCCGAAGGATGCCGAAAGTATTCTGGGTGTACCTATCATTCGAAGTAAAAAGTTAATTGGTGTCTTACTATTAGCATCAAGAAGAAAACGAGCTTATGAAAAATCGCAGCTAATGATTATCGATATTCTTTGTTCTCATTTTGCCGTCGCAATTGAAAATGCACGCCATTATGAGCAAACCAAGAGACAGAGCGAGCGTTGTGCCTTAACGAGTCTATATAATTATCGTTACTTTGAGAATATGCTAACAGAGGAATTTGAAAAACTTACTCGTTTCGAACGCAAAATGCTTTCATTAATTATTCTCGACATTGACCATTTTAAAAACGTGAATGACACGTATGGCCATCAAAGTGGAAATGAAATTCTATGCGAACTGGCTAACAGGTTAAATAAGCTGGTAGGAGGCAGAGGAACTGTTGCCCGGTATGGTGGCGAGGAATTTGTGGTCCTTTTACCAGATGTATCAAAAGAAGATGCCTATCAAATGGCTGAACTCATCCGTCAATCCATCGCCAACTGGCCTTTCAGCATAAGCCAGTCGTTAGACCAAAAGCATCAGCAAGTCAGAATCACGGCTTCCATCGGTGTGGCAACCGCACCAGAGGATGCTGAAGATGCATTAGCCTTAATCCGCCATGCAGACCGGGCGCTTTATGTAGGGGCTAAGCGGGCAGGAAGGAACAGGGTTGCGGAGTATTCCTCATGTTAAAGATAATAATACAAAAAATCGCAGGTTCCACTTTGGGACCTGCGGTTTTCTTAGTATTTAACTTTTGTTCCTTTATCCGCATTAAATAGCCATTCATTAACCGAAGGAGTGGAGCAAGTATTTTTTGAAATAGGATAGTCAACAAGTTTAAAATTGGAATCTAGCTTGTATGTTTTACCTGTAATACAAACCCCATACGCTTCCCCAATATTTATAATGTTGTTAGCAAAAATAGCATCCCCGTAAATATTAATTCTTGCAGACCCTTGCAAGGTTAATTTAGTAATGTATGCATCCCCTTTAACTGTTACAGAACGTTTACCTTCAATAACGATATCATTACTAAAATAAGTTGAATAATCATAAGGTTTATCTTTATTTTTATCTTTTGAGCTATTCAGTAATAAAACTTGTTGTGTTTCATTCGTTTTATAAGAGGATGGTGCTGGTTTTGGCTGCCCTACTTTATTCGATTGTGAAATTTTATCGATTGTGAAAAAACCATTAACTGTTGCGGGTTCACCTGATGCAGTTCCTTTACTCTCAAAGTTAATAATGATCTTATTTGAAACAGCATCAGAATTAGGTGGGTCTATGCTTTTAAAGGTGATTTCAAATTTATTGTTAGAAGTGTCAACCTCTACAGGAGTTATACTATTCCTTAACGATGTTAATAATGCTTCATGGAAATAATAGTCATAGGACTTAGTATTAGTTGAAATAGCTTTTTTTGCTGTAGCAGTTGCTTTAGCTGTGGTAACTAAATTAGTAACTATGGGCTGATAATAGGTTATACCCATTTCTGCTAGGTCAGTGGCTTTGTTACGAAAATCAGTTTTTTTTACTAGGGTTCTAGCGTTTAATGCTGCTCCACTTAATGCTAAACCCAAGATCATTACAACTGTCATAACAATCATAACAAGAATTAACGTGTAACCTTTCTCACTCTTTATAACAATCACCCCTAATACTGTTTAATAACTGTGTTTACTTCATAAGACTGACCTTGTTGATTAACAACCTTTACATATATAGTGAGTGCATCTGAAGGATAAATCACCTTGTCACCTGTAAATTCGGCATCATCAATTTTAATATTCAGACTTAAACCTTCTTTTTGTAGTGGGACCATGTTTGAAGAGGACTTTCCGATATATACGTGTTTGCTATCATCAAATTTAATAATATAAAATTCTTTTAAATTAACATCAAGGGAATGTAACGACTCTTTTTGATGGTAATTCTTTATTGTAGCTAATATTAAATTAGCTTCCTGGTTTAAATTTACCTTTTCTGAAATATTATTGTAGTTATTTTTTGAATTAATGAGTACTCCATAAATGACTGAAGAAATAATTAAAAGGATCGAAAGGGCAGCTAAAACCTCAACTAATGTGATTCCTTTTTGATTTTTCATGTCTCACCTTCGTATATAAGTGTATGTTTCAGATTTATTACCAGTATTCGTAGGATCTTGGACAATGATTTTAAACATGATTAAACTCTGGGAGCTGTTTTTTGAAATTTCCACTCTTACATCATATCGTGGATCAATATTATCGTTAATTAATCCTTCTATTTCTGTTTTTGTTAATGATGTTTTAATTACCTGTTCCGAGGAATTGATAATGAAATTGTCAATTAAATCCTGCTTTGTAATTTCTATTTCAACTAAGTTAACTACTTTTTGTGCAGTTTGCATAGTATCTAATTTTTGGTCGTTTTTCTTGGTAAATAATGCTGACTGGGTAAAAAAGCTTATAAAAGAGGTTAAAATAATTGCCAGTAATACAATAGAAACAAGGACTTCTACCAAGGTTAGTCCTTTTTGGCTATGGAAACTGTCCTTCATAAAAATTCCCCGCCTTCTGCTTTAAAAATACTTAATAGTATTATACAATATTTAGTAGGCGATTTTTGTCTAATTTTTGTAGAAAAGGACAAAAACTAAGAAACTTTGATGGAAAAATGTTGTTTTTAGTATATATGAACTATAGGAGAGGGAGTGGATAAATGGTATCAATGGTGTGGGCCTTTAGTTCTATGCTTTTACTTATGTTAATTATAACCTTCTTACCTATAGGGTTTACTAGTAAAGGTAAGATATATGTTGTAATAACTAGTTTTTTGTTAGCGTTAGGAGGACTAGCAGCCGTTCCAGTGTTGCCACTCTGGGAAACTGCATTAATGCTAATTTTACTTATTCTTTTACTAGCATACTTTATGGGGAACCGTAGTGGGGCCATGTTATTTAAGGGAAACACTGTTGAAAAAGAAGTTCCAAGTGCAGAATATACCACTCCTGTCCGAAATTCAAAAATAGAAAAAGAAACCACTACTGTAGAGCTTACTGAGCTAAACATAGATTTACCTTTTGTTTCTGACATTAACCTGCAAGGTCAGGGTGCAGTCCTACAAGTAATGGAAAAAACATTCAATGTAGAAAGTAATATCTTAGAAGAAGATATTTCATTTTTATTAGAGCGGAATAGAATTACTGTTAACGACGAACAAAAAACAGTTGAGGTCACACCAGAAATCGGTTATTTATCTGAGATAGAGAGTTTGTTAGATGGAGATTTAACAGTAGAGAAAAATTATATGAATAACCATTTATTGGATAAAATGGACGGATTACTACCGTTACAAGAAGAGAATTCAGAAGGAATGCCAATATTGAACGAGTTAGAAAGTTTAATAGATAATGCGTCAGAAATGCTTTATTCAAATAAAGAGGTGGCATCAGCTCAAGATGAAAAGGAAGTTAAGAAAAATTTAATCTTACAAAAGTAATCTGAGGGGGGAAGAAATTTGAATAAGAGTCAACAAATTATTAAGCTGTTTGTTGTTTTACTATTTGGTACAACATTTATTTTTAGCTTCTCCCATTATGGTGCGAAAGCTTTCGATAAATTAACAAATGCTGACGGAAAGTTTTCGGATGGAACGATTATTGGAACCATTGACCTGTCAGGCAAAACGAAGAAAGAAGCTATTAGTCTTATAGAACAGAAATATGCAAACTGGCCAAAGGAAACTACTATTCAACTGCAATATGGAGAAACAACTGCTTCTATTGATTTAAGTCAATTTCATTTAGATGCGAATAAGACCATAAATTCGGTTAAAGATGGTCGAAAAAATAAAGCTGTAATTACAATCGACAAAGCTCAGATAGTAGAACAAGTAGGAATTCTATTTCCACAATTAAAAAGCAGTGATCTTGACGTGGACAAGCTCACCCTTAGTTTAAATAAAATGGCTTCACTTTTTGAAGAAGGGTCTCATACTTTTAATATCTATAATGACTTTCTACTAGCTGCGAGCAAAAAAGAGGCTATTTTAAATTCTGTTGTAATTGATTTAGACAATGTTCCGTTTGATCTTCAGTCCTTAGTAGAGAAAAATCCCACAATCGAACTTCAAGAGGAAACCACTTTCTCACTCCTAGACTTAGCGAAAAAGCATAATATAAAAGATAGTTATGCATTAGATGTTTTAGCGACAGGAATTTATCAAGCAGTGCTACCATCGAACTTTAACATTATCGAAAGAAACATCAGCAGTTCATTACCAGAATACGCATTATTAGGCTTTGAAGCGAAAGTAAATCAAAGTAAGAACACAGATTTAGTTATATCTAACCCTAATAAGGCAAAGTATAATCTAGAACTGCAATTAACCAATAGTCAATTAAAGGTTACCCTAAAGGGTGAAAAGTTTGCTTACAACTATAAAATTAGTACAAAAGACGAACAAAAGCTTAAGCCTAAAGTGATTGTTCAATATAGCCCCTTACTCCTGCCAGGAAAAACAAAGGTTCAAACAAAAGGGACAGAGGGTCAAATTATTAAGGTATACAGAGATGTGTTTGAAGGAGAAGCATTTATTAAAAGTGAATTAATCTCGGAAGATTACTATCCTGCCACCTATCAGGTTGAGATTCATGGACTAGGAGATAATGTTCAAAGCCAACCTGCTGTAACTACAAGCCAGACAACTACTGAGAATAGTAGTCAGACTACGACTCCATCCGACTCAACAGGAAATACATCAACAACCAACGGGGACACAACTTCTGAAAGTGACATTTGGGGAAATCCGAATGAACAACCAAAATAAAGCAGGGATAAACTATGAAGCAAGTTAGAAAAAGACTTGGCGATTTATTAATTGAAGTGGGACTAATAACCTCAGAGCAGCTCCAACTAACACTGGAGGAAAAGTCGAAGAATCAAAAAATTGGTGAGGCGCTCCTCCAAAGGGGATTTATTACTGAACAACAATTAATTGAAGTACTCGAATTCCAGCTTGGTATCCCACACATCAGTTTATTTAATTATCCTTTTGATACAAATCTTTTTTCCCTTATCTCTAAAGAATCGGCCAGAAGAAATTTGATTATTCCACTTAAGCGAGAGGGGAATAAGCTCTTTGTCGCAATGGCAAATCCAATGGATTTTATCGTCATTGATGATTTACGATTATCTACAGGATTTCAAATCCAGCCTGCAATTGCTACAAAGGATGATATTCTTCGCTCAATCAATAAATATTATAATGTGGATGAAGGGTTAGACGAACTCCTGGGTGAATTAAAGCAAACGGAAAAGGGTCGGTCAGAGGATGTTACAGACCTTGATTCGCCAATTGTCCGTCTTGTGAACCAGATTCTAGCGAATGCCGCTGTTCAAAAGGCGAGTGATGTTCATATTGATCCCCAGGAGACGAAGGTTGTTGTTCGATATCGTGTTGACGGTGTTTTACGGGTTGAACGAGTTTTGCCTCGCCACATGCAAGGGGTACTGACAGCTAGAATAAAAATTATGTCTAATCTAGATATTACTGAACACAGGATACCTCAGGATGGCAGGATTAAAATGAATCTCGATTTTCATCCCGTGGACCTACGTGTTGCAACATTGCCCACGGTATATGGTGAAAAAATCGTTATGCGCCTTCTTGATATGGGTTCAACATTAAATGACCTAAATAAGCTAGGATTTAACGCACTGAATATGAAACGATTTAATGAAATGATTGAAAAACCAACTGGAATTGTGCTGATTACTGGTCCCACCGGCTCAGGGAAATCTTCTACACTTTATGCAGCCTTAAATAAATTAAATAGTGAAGAGGTCAACATTATTACCATTGAAGATCCCGTTGAGTATCAACTGGAAGGAATTAATCAGATACAGGTGAACACCAATGTAGGGATGACTTTTGCGGCTGGCTTAAGATCGATTCTTCGGCAGGATCCAAATATTATCATGGTCGGTGAAATCCGTGATAAAGAAACAGCCGAAGTTGCTATCCGTGCCTCGCTAACTGGTCACTTAGTTTTGAGCACCCTTCATACCAATGATTCAATCGGTACCGTAACCAGATTGATGGATATGGGAGTCGAACCCTTTTTACTTGCCTCATCTTTAAGTGGAATTGTATCTCAACGGCTTGTACGTAAGGTTTGTCGTGATTGCCAAGAAGTACAGGAACCATCCAAGCGTGAGAAAGAAATTTTTGCAAGACGCGGGATGAAAATTGAACATATTACACGCGGGAATGGTTGTTCCTCTTGTAATATGACCGGTTATAAGGGACGGATTGCCCTTCATGAAGTACTGGTGATCAATGATGAAATGAGTCGGGCAATGATGAATGGGGAGTCTTTCCAAAAGCTAAAGGAACTAGCCAATAAAAATAAAACCATCTTTTTGATTGATGATGGCCTATTAAAAATTAAACAAGGTTTAACAACGACAGAAGAAGTACTACGTGTAGCAATTTTGGAGTAGGAGTAAATGAACATGAGAGATAAAATAGATTCCATACTAAGGGCTGCGATTGAATATAAAGCATCCGATGTTCATTTAACCGTCGGGGTCCCGCCAGTCATGCGGATTAATGGTGACTTAAGAAGGTATGGGGCTGATAATTTGCTCCCTGCTGACACAGAAGGCATGGCAAAAGCCATTATCCCTGATAATATGTGGGACATTTTTAGGGAAAAAGGGGAGTTGGATTTCTCGTATGGTGTTCCAGGTAGTTCTCGGTTCCGTGTGAATGCCTATCATCAACGGAAAAGTGTCTCTCTAGCCTTAAGGGTTGTTGCTTCTAAGGTTCCATCCATAGAAGATTTAGACCTTCCTGAGATTGTCTTAAAGTTAGTAGAGAAGCCACAAGGGCTTATTCTTGTAACCGGTCCAACAGGAAGTGGAAAATCAACAACATTAGCTTCCATGATTGATTATATGAACCGCACAATGCGAAAGCACATTATTACTCTAGAGGATCCAATTGAGTATCTACATCGTCATGGAAATTCAATTATTGATCAACGAGAAGTGGGATTTGACACCAGCAATTATGCAAGTGGTTTAAAGGCTGCGCTTCGCCAGGACCCGGATGTCATTCTTGTGGGAGAGATGAGGGATCTAGAGACGATGTCCATTGCCATCACAGCAGCAGAAACCGGACATCTTGTACTCGGAACACTCCATACCTCAAGTGCACCAACAACGATTAACAGGATTATTGACGTTTTTCCATCCGCACAACAGCCACAAATACGTATACAGCTTGCTTCAGTCCTAGTTGGTGTTATCTCTCAGCGTTTATTTCCGACTGTGGATAAACAAGGCAGAAAAGCTGCAACAGAAATACTAGTGAACAATGCGGCAATCGCTAACTTAATTCGAAATGAGAAAATACACCAAATACAAAGTACGATGCAAACGTCCAGAGCCCAGGGAATGCATACACTTGAAATGAGTATTAGAGATCTAATTGATCGAAATGTGATTCTGAAGGAAGCTGCGTCACAATACTTGCAAGAAAAGATGTTATTAAATGGCTAGATTTAAATATGAAGGGCGCGACAGAAAAGGAAAACGGCAGGGCACCGTTTCCGCTGGATCTAAACGCGAGGCAATGATTAAGTTGAAGGATGAGGGAATCCGGGTTATTGAGATGACGGAGGTTCCAGAGACCTTGCTGACAAAGGATATTTCTTTTGGGAATCCTGTGAAACTTCAACATTTTGTGATCTATCTTAGACAATTCTCTACATTAATCAAGGCGGGAGTAACCGTTGTCGAAGCAACAGCTATACTTTCTGCTCAAACAGAGAGTAAAGCACTTAAAAAGGCCCTACTCAGCGTAGAAGAAGACTTACGAGAAGGGAATCCACTTTCGGAAGCTGTGTCTAAGCACAAAAAAATTTTTACCCCAATGTTTATTAATATGGTCAAAGCAGGGGAAGTGAGCGGGAACTTAGATGAGACGCTAGATCGCTTGGCAGACCATTTTGAGAAGCAGCATTATACAAGGCAAAAAATTGTTTCAGCACTTGCTTATCCAGTAGTTGTTGGTATTATTGCTATTGCAGTTGTTATATTTTTGTTAGTGGCAGTAGTACCGACGTTCGTAACGATGTTTAATGACTTGGATGCTCAACTCCCAGCAATTACAAGATTGGTCTTAGCGTCTAGTAGTTTTATGCAGTCATTTTGGTGGTTTGTAGCTTTATTTATTTTATCTTTCTTTTTTATAATTACTTACCTTAAAAGTAATATAAAAACGAAGTATTACTTAGATTATATGATATTAAGAATGCCGATTTTCGGAAACTTGTTTCAAAAGGCGGCCTTGGCACGCATGATGCGAACTCTGAGCTCTTTATTTTCAAGCTCTGTCCCAATTCTCCAAGCAATGGCGATAGTTGAAAAAGTCGTTGAAAATGAAGTGCTTGCAAAGGTTATTCGGGAATCAAGGGATTCACTAGAAAAAGGTCGTTCGATGACAGAACCAATGAAGAAACACTGGACTTTTCCACCACTAGTTACACAAATGATTGCAATAGGAGAAGAAACTGGTGCATTAGATGCAATGCTATCTAAGATTGCAGAGTTTTATGAAAAAGAAGTTGACACAGGAACTGACAGGTTAAAGTCGTTAATAGAGCCCTTAATGATTGTTGTCTTAGCAGCGCTAGTGGGAACGATAGTTACGGCAATAATGCTACCAATGTTTGACATGTTTAATCAATTTCAGCAACAAAATTAAACAAAAAAGCAAAATTATTTTTTGGAAATGATAAATTCCAACAAAAATCTTCTTTTCTAAGCATTGTAAATTAATGTATACTACAAGAGAAAATATTACTAGGTTCATAGACCTATTAGAGGGAGAGAAAATCATGATTCGAATGTTAAAAAACAAGCTTAAAGACCAACAAGGTTTAACATTAATTGAACTACTTGCTGTTGTAGTTATTTTAGGTATCATAGCAGCAATTGCAGTACCAAGTATTTTAGGATTAATAGACAATAGTAAAAAAGATGCACATGTGGCAAATGCACAACAAATGATTAGCGCAACAAAATTAGCTGTCGCAGGGGATGAGGATCTTCGCCCAGTTCAAAAAACAAGTACATCAAGCTATACTTATGTTAACTTGAAATATTTGGAAGAGAAGGGTTTTCTAGAAACTATTAAGGATCCTGATACAGGAACTGCATATACGGCTGCAACTGCTGCTAATACTGCAACTGCAAGTACTGCCTTCACTACTGAACCAGCGGAGGGAGATTCTTATGTTCGAATAGAGTTGGATGTTACTGGAAAATATACGTATTCTGTTGTTCTTGTAGGCAGCAAAAAATCTATTGGAGAAAGAACAAAGCCTGTAGCAGAAAAATTATTAAAACGCAGTGCTGTTAAGTAAGAATATGATTTCTTTGCTCCAACTGTTATTTTTTCTTTATGGAATAATACTAGGATCATTCTACAATGTAGTTGGCCTGCGAATTCCATTAAAAAAATCAATCGTAGCTCCGAGATCTGCATGTCCAACATGCGGTCATCAACTTAAAGCCTATGAATTAATTCCAGTATTTTCTTATATAATTCAAAAAGGCAAATGCCGCGGCTGTCAGTCGCGGATTTCTCCTATATATCCGACTATGGAACTGCTAACAGGTATTCTGTTTGTAACAGCTCCATTAGTGGTTGGATGGTCTGGTGAATTAGTTGTTGCCTTATCATTAATTTCAATGTTTATTATTATCATCGTTTCGGATATTCACTATATGATCATCCCTGATAAAATTCTCATCTGGTTTGCAGGGATTTTTTTATTGGAACGATTAATTTGGCCATTAATCCCCTGGTGGGACAGCCTATTAGGTGCAGTTGTAGGTTTTACTCTTCTCTTAGTCATCGCACTTGTCAGCAAAGGCGGCATGGGTTTTGGAGATGTAAAACTGTATGCATTACTAGGGTTTATCCTTGGATTTAAATTGGTGCTCTTATCGTTCTTCCTTTCAACATTGTACGGTGCTGTTATCGGTGGATTAGCACTGTTATTTAGAATCTTCAAAAGGCGACAACCTATACCTTTTGGCCCATTTATCGCTGCGGGGACCTTGTCCGCATATTATTGGGGATCGGAAATGATCGATTTTTATTTACGTTTTCTTAATCAAGGATTTTAACTAAGGGGTTTTTTAAATGGCTTTTTCCCTCTTTTCATCCAAAAATCGAATAATTAATCTAGTACTAAATGATCATTCCATTCGCTATCTGGAATTGAAGCAAGCCAATCCTCCTAGACCCCAAAAGTGGGGAGAGCGCTTCTTACCACCTGGCATCATTTCTGACGGGAAAATCGTCGATATTGATTCGTTAGCGAACATTTTAGAAGAGTGTATTGACGAATGGAAAATCCAACGGCGTACTATTCGATTTATTGTTCCTGACCAATTAGTCATCATCCGTAAAGTATCTGTTCCTGTAGAAATTCAAGATGATGAGATGAAGGGTTATTTGTATCTAGAACTCGGCTCTAGTATTCATTTACCTTTTGAAGAGCCAATTTTTGATTTTTATCCTCTTACAAGCAATGATAAAACAATAGATCTTCTTTTGTTTGCAGCACCTGAACAATATGTAATGGAATATGCTAATTTATTTTCAAGTCTAAAATTAACACCAATTGCTGCGGATATTTCTCCTCTAGCATTATACCGGTTATACCATCAGATTGGTCACCATAGTGAAAACGAAAACCTTTTTACTATTCAACTTGATTTAACAAGTGTGAATTTTTGTATTTTTGAGCGGACAGTCCCTGTTGTTATGCGTCCTTTCGCCTTACCTTTCAACTTAGAACAATGGGAAATTAAAAGAGACGATTTGGGATTAATAAACTTGAAATACACAGGTGAAGCAGATGAACTGGTCATTGAGTTTGAAGATATTTTTAAAGAGATAAGTAAATTAATAGACTTTTATCGTTATGCTCTTAACAATGAGAAAAATGAAATTTCTAAGTTTCTAATAGCAGGAGATCATCCTATGCTTCAAGCAGTAACGGATGAAATGAAAGAAAGATTTGAAGCTCCAGTTGAGAGGCTACTTGTTGATTCTACTAATAAAGGAAAAACAGGAAGCGTACCGGCAAATCTATTACTATCACTAGGTCTCGCTTTAAAAGAGGTGAATTAATGCAATGCTAGTTGAAATTAACCTGCTTCCACAGAAGGAACCGAAAAAATTTAGCTTTATCATACTGATTGCAGGACTACTTGCGTTATTCATTCTCATTGGCGGCTATTATTTTTGGCAAACCCAATCCATAAATGACGAGATAGCATCCTTAGATAAACAAATTACGATGACCAAAAAGATTGCTGATAAAGAACAGCAAAACAGTGATACAGTGGCATCTACTAGTTCTGTAAGTCAACTAAAAAGTGCCATTGAGTGGGCAAGTGACTATCCTCTTCAAACAGTACCAGTCATGAAGCACTTAACATCATTGTTGCCAGAACGTGGATTTATCCAATCCTTTGCTTATACTGAGGCTGGAACTGTTACGCTTACGGTTCAATTTGATAGTGCTAGAGAGGCAGCCTACTTTTTAGATAGTCTCCATGAATCTAAATGGATAGAAGAGGCGAGTCTAAATTCGCTCTCAACTACTCAACCTGAAACAGAAACCAATGCTGCTACTGATACTGCAGCTTCCAATAGCCAAACGACAACTGACCCAAATAGTGTTGATAACCAAAACAATACAACGGTTGGTACAACAACAAATCAGACAAATCAAAGTAACACGACAGCTACAACCAGTCAAACAAATATAACAACTGCTACAACCAGTTCAACAATAAAGAAGTCAACCAACTATCTTCCTCGCTATACAGGACAGTTTGAAATCAAGTTCAACAAGGAAGAGATCAAGAAAAGCAAGAAGGATGGGGAAGGAGCGAAGGGCTCATGAGGCTTTATCTCTCTAAAAAACACAAGTTGATTGTAGCCGTCGGTGTTCTTTTGCTTGTGTTACTCATCGTCTATGCTCAATTCTTTTCGTTAACACCTTTGAAGTCTGACTTAGGCATTAAGCAGCAGGAATTAAAGTCAGAGCAAAAGCTGTTGGATATTGTCAGCCAAAAAAAGGCGGCTTCCACTAAAACGACAACGGTTGACACAAAGGAGCTCCAGAAAAAGCTTCCTGTTGGTCCACTTCAGGAACAGTTTATTCTAGACCTTGAAAAAGCAGAAAATGTATCGAACAGTCAGATTACATCTATGGGATTTAGTAAGGATGCAGATGTTGCGCTTACAAGTGACCAAGCAGCTACTGATCCAAATGCTGCCCAAGCAACAACAACAAACACTGCACAAACAACTGCGGCAGACCCAAATGCTGCGCAAACTCAACAGTCGGCCACTCCTGTACCTACAGGATTAAAAAAAATGACTGTCCAGTTGAGCGTGAAATCACCAAAATATGAGGATTTAGAAAAATTTATCGAAACGTTGGAATCCTTACAGCGATTAGTGGTAGTTGAGGCCATAACCTATTCTGGTGGACAAGAAATTACAAGTCTAAGCCAAGAAGATACACCTATTAGTTATAGCCTAACAGTTTCAGCTTTTTATATGCCAACTTTAGCTGATTTAGCTGCAGAACAGCCAACGATCGATGCACCGGCACCAGCGGATAAGGATAACCCATTAAGTCAGTTTCCTTCAACCGCACAAACACAGCCGTAATTAACAACACTGCGAACTTACAAATAATTTGACGAAAGTCTACGATAACAAGACGACAAAAGTCTTGTTATTTTTTTTTGCCTGTATGTTAGGATGAATCCAATGAGCTAGCGGAAGAGAGGAGTACGAATAGTGGACAAGCCTAACAAAGGCAATACAATTAAGATTAAATTAAATGGAGAAAATACAAAGTTTGAGGAAGAAGCTCCAAAAATGGAGCCAGAAGTCAGCTCAAACACAGCAACAAAAGTGATCAAAATAAACCCAGCCACAACAGAATCGGACAGCTATTTAGAGACAGCTGCTGCACAGGAGTCTGTCGATGAGAGCTTTGACTGGATCATTCCTGAATCCTCTGACAATGATCTTGTGGAATATAAAATTGCCACTACTACTAATACGAAGAAAAACAGCCCTAAAAATAACACATCTTTTTCTTCAAACAGCATAAAGAAGAATGGTAGGCCGCTAGGCTCTATCTTTGTTTCAGCGACCTTTGCCATCCTCATCGGTCTAACCATTGGCATTTTTATGCTGAAGATGGTTACAGAACCAAGTAAGAAGGTGGCAACTGTACCCGCTGTGGTCGAAGAAACAGGTGGAACAGGAACGACAACAACAACTACTGGGAAAACAACTACTGCTGTGATTGAGCAATTAACAGCCTATGTTATCCAAGGCGGAGTTTTTTCGTCAAAAGATGGTGCAAAGGCAACCGCAGATCAGATCACAGAAAAGGGAATCCCCTCGCAATTAGTTGAAATGAGCGGAAAGCAATACTTATTTCTTGGTGTAGCGGATACCATTGAAATGGCTAAATCCCTTGGAACCCAGTACAAAGAACATGGGGTTGAAGAGGTATTTGCCAAGCCGCTATTAGTAGATGAAAAGAAGGTGGCTGACGTATCTGAGAAGGAAAAGGCCTTTTTAGAAGGGGCACCTACCATCTATCAGGCGTTGTCTATTGTAACTTCTGGCGCCATGGTTACGAAGTCAATTCCCGA
Source organism: Neobacillus sp. Soil_C_43 (assembly GCF_057656715.1). Taxonomy (NCBI): domain Bacteria; kingdom Bacillati; phylum Bacillota; class Bacilli; order Caryophanales; family Bacillaceae; genus Neobacillus; species Neobacillus sp. Soil_C_43. The sequence goes on along the minus strand of NZ_JBDGJV010000001.1, from coordinate 668,357 downwards.
GGAATCCACGAAGACATTAACAGCTTTAGGCGAGCAGTTAAAGGTAAGTGGATTAAAAAATGAAAATGTAAAAAAGCTACATGCTGAATTAGTTGGTGCAGACGCTAAAATTAAGGACTTTCAAAAATCAAAAGACGAGAAAAGCTTAAGTGCAGCCCAACAGCACTTATTAAACTTTTTATCAGTCTACTATTCCATGTAATCGACAAAAAAACATATTTTCCGGGAAATGAATAATAACATAAAGCTTGTCCAAATAGGGCAGGCTTTTCGTCGTCATAATAAGTGATAGATTTCAAATTCAAATGCATAATTTGACAGATTTCTTCAAAATTTAGTTATATAAAAATTGTTTGCTTCTACAATTTCTGATAGGATTGAATTGTATCTCCCTAATGAAGCAAAAAAGGTAAGGTGATTGAATGCAGAACCTCATTTTAGCCTCTTCTTCTCCACGGCGAAAAGAACTTCTAGAAAATCTCCGCTTAACATTCGCAGTCTCAAGCAGTGAAGTAGACGAAAGCTTTGACCCCACACTCTCTCCTGAGGAGGTAGTAATGGAGTTAGCCGAACGAAAGGCACAAGCTGTGTTTAAGGACCATCAAGAAGCTTTTGTTATCGGTTCGGACACGATTGTTTTTGCGAATAATCAAATTTTAGGAAAGCCAGCTGATGAAGCAGAAGCCGTTCGTATGTTGAAAACTCTTTCAGGGTGTCAGCATGAAGTGTTTACAGGTGTTTCAATAGTGTCTCCAACGAGCAAGACCCGTTTCTATGAAAAAACAGAAGTATGGTTTTGGGAGTTAACGGAGGACGAAATCCGTTCATATGTGCAAAGTGGTGAACCGCTTGATAAAGCAGGTGCCTATGGAATTCAACAGCTCGGAAGTATGCTTGTCAAAAAAATAAATGGAGATTATTTTGCGGTTGTCGGTCTGCCAGTAGCAAGGACGATCAGAGAATTAAGAAAGGCAGGCTACCAGTTACCGTATTAACTTTTTTGTGCCTTAACTCCCGAATATAGGGAGGAAAAAAATGTCAACTGATACATTGATGATTCGCGATTTTCCACAAGACGAAAGGCCAAGGGAACGATTTATTCAACACGGACCACAAAGTTTATCTAATCATGAACTAATTGCAATTCTATTGCGGACAGGAACAAAGGATGAATCTGTCCTACAATTATCGAATCGTCTGCTGAACCATTTTGAAGGCTTACGGCTATTAAAAGGCGCTACGTTAGAAGAAATAACCGAAATTAAAGGAATAGGCTCAGCAAAGGCCATTCAAATTTTAGCAGCGGTAGAAATTGGCAGGCGGATTTCCAACCTATCCTTTAATGATCGCTATGTGATCCGCTCCCCAGAGGATGGAGCCAAGTATGTCATGAATGATATGCGCTTTTTATCGCAGGAACATTTTGTTTGTTTATATTTAAATACAAAAAATCAGGTCATTCATAAACAAACGGTTTTTATCGGCAGCTTAAATGCCTCGATTGTTCATCCACGCGAGGTCTTTCGCGAGGCCTTAAAGCGTTCCGCTGCGAGCATCATAGCCCTTCATAACCATCCTTCCGGTGACCCCACACCAAGCCGCGAGGATATTGAAGTGACTAAGAGATTGGTCGAGTGTGGGAAAATTATTGGCATTGACCTTCTTGACCATCTAATCATCGGTGAAAATAAGTTTGTGAGTTTAAAGGAAAAAGGGTATTTATAACACTATTGTTTTATTTGACGATACGATATAATATTAGTTATGATTTTTTAGGACTGCCTGTGAAAGGGCCAATAATTAATTAGGAAATAGACATGATAAGTAAGGCGATTACCTGCCTATTGCTATTTTGCATTTTGTAAGTGTAGAAAGGGAGATACAACACTATGTTTGGAATTAGATCAAGAGACCTTGGAATTGACCTGGGTACAGCGAATACCCTCGTATATGTAAAAGGAAAAGGAATTGTTTTGCGTGAGCCATCAGTAGTTGCCATGCAGACAGATACAAAAAATATCGTCGCAGTTGGTAATGATGCTAAAAATATGATCGGACGGACACCTGGGAATGTGGTTGCTCTAAGACCGATGAAGGACGGGGTCATTGCTGATTTTGAAACAACGGCATCAATGATGAAGCACCATATTCGTCAGGCCCAAAAAAGTAATAATCCTTTTTCAGGAAAGCCATATGTTATGGTTTGTGTGCCTTCAGGTATAACTGCGGTTGAGGAGCGGGCTGTGATTGACGCGACAAGACAAGCTGGTGCGAAGGATGCTTACACCATTGAAGAACCATTCGCAGCTGCGATTGGTGCAAACCTACCTGTTTGGGAGCCAACTGGTAGTATGGTCGTTGATATTGGTGGAGGTACCACTGAAGTTGCGATTATTTCTTTAGGCGGAATTGTGACTAGCCAATCGATTCGCGTGGCTGGAGACGAAATGGATGATAGCATTATTTCGTATATCCGCAAGAATTATAATTTAATGATTGGGGAGCGCACTGCGGAATCCATCAAAATGGAAATTGGTTCAGCGGGTATACCGGAAGGAATCGACAACATGGAAATTCGCGGACGTGATTTATTAACAGGTCTGCCGAAAACCATTGAAATCACGGCAAAAGAAATTGCCACCGCATTAAATGACACGGTCTACGCGATTGTAGAGGCTGTAAAAAACACATTAGAAAAAACACCACCTGAGCTTGCAGCGGATATTATGGACCGCGGTATTGTATTAACGGGTGGAGGCGCGCTTCTGCGAAATTTGGACAGGGTTATTAGTGAAGAGACCAAAATGCCAGTCCTTATTGCTGAAAATCCACTCGATTGCGTTGCAATTGGGACTGGAAAAGCGTTAGATCATATTCATTTATTTAAAAACAAAGCGAAAGACTCAAGATAAAAAGAGGAAGCTTCTTTTTAGGCGACGCAATTTTATCTAGAAAAAATAGAGGTGTATAATCATGCCACAGTTCTTCTTGAATAAACGACTGATTATTTTGCTTGTCAGCATTATTGTTCTCGTGGCATTGATTGGGTTTTCTTTAAGGGAGAGAGAGAAGCTTACCTGGCCGGAACAATTTATTAAAGATACAGCCGGCTGGGTTCAATCCCTGGTTTCAAAGCCTACCAACTATGTTGCCGGCTTTTTTGAAAATCTCCAGGACTTAACCAATACATATGAAGAGAATAAAGAATTAAAATCACGGATTGAAAATCTTGTCAGCCTTGAAGCAGAAGTTCAAGAACTGAAAAAAGACAACAAAGAATTGCGTGACATTCTCGGTGAAAAAGAGACCCTGAGAGATTTGAAACCACTTCCAGCTACAGTTATTGGTAGAAATCCTGATCGTTGGCATGAAATGATTATTATCGACAAAGGTAATCTACAAGGAGTTAAGAAAAATATGGCTGTTGTTACGGCAAGCGGATTGATTGGAAAGGTTAAGAGTGTAACTCAATTCAGTTCAACCGTACAGCTGTTAAGTGCAATGGACCCTAAGAATCGGATTTCTGCTATTGTTCAAGGAACTACCGATGTGTACGGACTTGTTGAAGGCTATGACAAAGAGAAAAAACTACTCATGGTGAAGGCGATTCCTTCTAGTGCGAAAATTGAAAAAGGCCAGACGGTAATTACTTCTGGTTTAGGTGGGATTTTCCCTAAAGGATTAATGATAGGGAAAGTAGTAGAGGTAAAGCCGGACCAGTATGGACTAAACCAAACTGCACTAGTCAAACCAGGTGCCGATTTCTATGACATCAAGTCAGTGATGGTAACGAAGAGACTTATGGCCGAGCCAGATCAAAATGATTTAACCGGTGGGAAGGAGGAAGGATCATGAAAAAATTCCTTCTTCCTCTTTTGTTTCTATTTTTATTGATTTTTGAAAGTATCTTTGTTCAATACTTACCAGATGGCATTTTGGGTAAGGATCGAATCCTTGTACCGCACTTTCTTTTTGTAGCACTGTTGTTTTTAACGATTTTTGTGGGTAAAAAGAAAGGTGTCATTTATGCCGCTATTTTCGGGCTGTTGTTTGATGTGATTTACGTAGAAATAATTGGAATTTATTTATTTCTCTATCCATTCATTTCGTATCTTGTTTCTAAAATCATGCATATCATGCAGGCGAATTTTATCATTGCTTTCCTCGTTTCCCTTTTCGCTGTTGCATTATTAGAAGTGGGTGTCTATGAAATGGATTATTTAATCCATGTCACAAACCTTGATTTTATGAGTTTTCTTACTTTGCGTTTTTATCCAACCCTTGTATTAAATGCGGCTTTTATTATCCTAGCAGGCTATCCTTTAAAGAGATTATTTGAAAATCATTTGGAATCTTTACGAGATGAATAATGAGTTTCAGCTTACCGTTTTTAGGTTCCTTGCTACTTAAGTTTTCATTTAAAAAAAGAGGAGAATGGACGCATCATGTCGAATTATTATCAGATAGTCTGTACTTTCGATTCAGAACTAGTGTAAAGACGTGCAAAATTCCTTGGAATTTACGGGAATTGCACGTTTCTAGACGGCTTTCTTAATTATGAGGTGAAAATTCTCCATGAAAAAACGGCAAAATGTTACAATAAAAGGAACGAAGGAAGGTCTTGTCCTTCATCTTGATGATAAGTGTTCTTACGACGACCTAAAAAAAGAACTGGATCAGAAGCTTTCGGCGAATTTAAGAACACAAGATGACCGCCACTTAATTTCTGTTAAAGTTGAAATTGGGAATCGGTATATTACGGAAGAACAACGAGAAGAACTAAAGCACTTAATTCGACAGAAAAAGAATTTAGTTGTGGATGATATTATTTCAAATGTCATCACAAAAGTGGAAGCAGAACGTTTAAAGGCAGAAGCGGGGATTATGACTGTATCTAGAATCATTCGTTCGGGCCAAGTTCTTGAAACTTCAGGCGATCTGCTGTTGATTGGTGATGTGAATCCTGGTGGGACCGTCGTTGCAGGCGGTAATATCTTCATTATGGGGACCTTAAAGGGTGTGGCTCATGCAGGTTGTTATGGAAATGAACAAGCCGTGATTGCGGCATCAAGCATGAAACCATCGCAGCTTAGAATTAGCGATTGCATCAATCGTTCACCTGATTCCGTAAAAACTAGCGAAAATCGCGAAATGGAATGTGCTTATATAGATGATAACCGACAAATTATCGTTGATAGATTACAAGCTTTAATTCATTTAAGGCCAGATTTAACTAGATTAGAAGGGGGACATTAAAGTGGGAGAAGCAATAGTAATTACTTCTGGCAAGGGCGGCGTTGGTAAAACAACGACATCCGCAAATATTGGGACGTCTTTGGCCCTTCAAGGAAAAAAAGTATGCTTAGTGGATACAGACATCGGTCTTCGAAACTTAGATGTCGTAATGGGGCTTGAAAACAGAATTATTTATGATCTAGTCGATGTAGTAGAAAAAAGATGTAAGATTCATCAGGCCTTAGTAAAGGACAAACGATTTGATGGATTATTATATCTACTTCCAGCTGCGCAAACCGTTGATAAATCGGCGGTTAAACCAGAACAAATGAAAGAGCTTATTACAGAATTAAAGCAGGACTATGATTATATTATTATTGATTGCCCTGCTGGTATCGAACAAGGATTCCAGAATGCAGTGGCAGGAGCAGATAAGGCGATTGTTGTCACAACACCAGAAGTGTCTGCGGTACGTGACGCGGACCGTATTATTGGTCTCTTAGAAAAACAAAGAAACATGGAGCCTCCAAAATTAGTGGTCAACCGTATTCGTAATCATATGATGAAGAGCGGGGACATGCTGGAAATTGATGAAATTACCCAGCATTTATCTATTGAGTTGATAGGGATTGTTGCGGATGATGAAGAGGTAATTAAAGCATCAAATCACGGTGAACCGATTGCCCTGAATCCAAACAGCAAAGCATCGATTGCCTATCGAAATATTGCTAGAAGAATTCTAGGCGAATCGATTCCACTGCAACCACTAGATGAAGTAAACAAAGGCGTCTTCACCAAACTTAAGAAGTTCTTCGGAGTTAGATAAATACAAGCCTGTTCACGATTATCCGTGGACAGGCTTTTTTTTGTAAATTAAATTCAGTCATACTCTTAAAAATTCTCACATAGACTTGTACAAAAAAGTGGGAAAAGGGTTGATGGGAATGGCGCGGTCTACACCGGAGGAAATACGGCGACGAATCGCTAAAAGAAAAAAAGATATGGGTTCAACAACAGCAACAAAAAGTCCAGAACGTCCAGAACGTCAAATCGCTTGGCCTGGGGATGATGATGACAAATATAGATTTAACTATACGGGTAGCTCCAAAAGTAGCAACGGAGACGACGGACATCCGTTATTTAAAAAAGAAGTGTTCTTCTTCAAAATATTGGCTTCCATCCTCCTTTTTCTCGTGGTAGCCATTCTGTTTCGCAACCAGACAGCGACCTTTGATCCAGTAAGGGATTATGTGACCAGTGCAATGGACAAGGATTTTAAATTTGCCACTGTTTCAAATTGGTACGAAGATAAGTTTGGCAAACCCTTGGCACTTCTGCCTTTCTCAGAGGGAGATAAAACAGATAAAAAAGAAGAAGTGGTCCAAACAGAATTTTCTGTTCCAGCCATGGGGAAGATCCTCGAAAACTTTGAAAAAAATGGGCAAGGCATCATGATTGAAACAGGTAAAGGAGCGCCAGTCCAATCCATTAACGGTGGTGTAGTCACCTTTGCAGGAGTAAAAGAGGGAATTGGAAAAACCGTCATCATCCAGCATTCAGATGAAACGGAAACATGGTATGGAAACTTAGACGAAATAAAAGTAAACCTATACGAATATATCGACAAGAGAACCGTCGTTGGAACAGTTTCCACTTCAACGGGTGAAGATAAAACAAAAGGGAAATATTACTTTGCCATAAAAAAAGGCGATGATTTTATTGACCCTATCCAGGTGATCCGTTTTGAATAGAGCCATTTCATTACTCAGACAAGTTCATATCCACCCCTTGCTGTGGATTATCATTGCTATATCTATCGCGACCGCACATTTCCTTGAAGTTTGCTTGCTGCTAGGGATCATTTTTATACATGAAATGGGGCATGCAGCGGCAGCTTCTTTTTTTTCATGGAGAATCAAAAAAATCTCCCTTCTTCCCTTTGGCGGGGTTGCAGAGATGGATGAACACGGGAATCGCCCATTAAAGGAAGAATTAATTGTGGTGGTAGCTGGACCGCTTCAGCATCTTTGGATGATGGGAGCAGCTTACCTATTACTATCGTTCTCGTTGATTTCTGAAGACCTATTTCAGCTCTTTATCAACTACAACTTAATGATTTTTATATTTAATCTTTTTCCAGTTTGGCCGCTTGATGGGGGGAAGCTGATATTTTTACTGCTCTCATTAAAACACTCCTTTCCGAGTGCCCACAGGCTGACACTTATCCTTTCCTTTTTAAGTTTGGGTCTTTTTTCATTCCTAATCCTATTAATTGCGCCATCGCATATCAACGTATGGGTTATTATCGCCTTCCTAGCTTTTTCCCTTTACCATGAATGGAAGCAGCGGCGCTTTATTTTTATGAGATTTTTATTAGAACGCTATTATGGAAAAAAATCGAATCCAAGTGCCTTAAAGCCTATACAGGCGAATGAGCATGATTTATTGATTCACGTTTTAGAAAAATTTCAACGAGGCTGCAAACATCCAATTATAGTGGAAGCAGCGGGAAAAGAAAAAGGAATCTTAGATGAAAATGAACTTTTACATGCGTACTTTACAGAAAAACGATTAACAGATAAAATCAGCGACCTTCTATTTTTATATTGATTATGGTTATAATGAAAGCATCTATGGAAAAAGTGAGGAAGCTGGATTGGAAACATTAATTGTCAACTATACGTCACGGGAAAAAAGATTTGCGTACCTTCGAAATAACCGTGTCGAAAATATCGTATTTGACCGACCAGAACATCGCTCGCTGGTCGGTAATATTTATTTTGGGACCGTTACGAAGGTACTTCCGGGCATGAATGCAGTGTTCATCGATATTGGTGAGGAAAAAAATGCCTATTTGCACCGGGATCAGCTGCCTTCGTATGTACAGTCATCTGAAAAACAACAGAACGTCACCTCTTTTGTTCACCAGGGAGAGAAAATGCTCGTTCAGGTGGATAAGGATGCAACAGGAACAAAAGGTCCTAAAGTGACGGGGATTATTGAAATTCATGGAAACCATCTGATTTATATGCCTACAGGACGCTATGTGGCAGTTAGTAAAAAAATTGCAGATGAAAAGCAAAACATTACCCTCCGAAAAATAGGCAGCACCCTGAAAACGGAAGAAGAGGGGATCATTTTTCGGACGTCCAGCATGACCTGTACAAAGGCGGAGATTGAAGAGGAATTGATGGTACTACGTCAACAACACCAGGAATTGCTCCAGCAAACATCACACCTTAAGAAGCCAAGGCTCATATCCCAAAAAGATACCTTTATGGAAATGGTCCTAGACCGTGTGGCTGCCATGGAGACGGGTGAAATAATGGTAGACGATTTGAACGTTAAGAAGACGCTTGAACAGAACAACCCGCACCTTAAAATTACTTTTTACAATGGAAAAGAAAATATTTTCTCCGTTAATAAGATAGAGCACGAAATTGACAAAGCACTCAAACGGATTGTCTGGCTAGATCATGGTTCCTATCTTATTTTTGACGAAGCCGAAGCTCTAACCATTATTGATGTAAATACGGGGAAGTTTTCTGGAAAAACGGATTATCAAGATACGGTGTTAAAAACGAATCAGCTCGCCGCTAAAGAAATTGTCAGACAACTGCGACTCCGTGATATCGGTGGAATTGTTCTAATCGATTTTATTGATATGAAGCGTGAAAAGGACAAGCAATCCATTCTCTCCTTAATGGAATCCGAGCTGTCAAGGGATGAAAAAAGAACAAAGATGATCGGCTTTACTCCACTTGGCATTCTTCAAATCACCAGGAAGAAGACGAAGGTAAGCATTTCTGAGGCGTTACAAGTGAAATGTCCGGTTTGTGAAGGGACGGGGCGGCTCCTAAGTGCTGAAACGGTGGCTTTCCGATTAGAAAGAGAGCTGTTAGAGCACCGTCATGCTGATTTTGAAGCCATTCTAGTTGAGGTAACGCAAGAGGTGCAGGACGCACTCTTAGGTGAAAATGAGGCGCATAGAGAAGTGTTAGAAGACCTGTTACGGGTTACCTTATATTTTTCTATACAGCCCTCTGAACGGCATTATTATCAATTAAAGCAGTTCGGTACGATTCAGGAGATTTCTCAACGAGTAATGGATTATTCGTAAGGAACCTAAATAATAGGTTGACACTTTCGATTAAATTATGTATGATTTTAATGTTATGTTTGTAGCGCACCCGTGCTACAACCGCACAGAACAGGTAATAAGATTTCTGCAGATTTGCAGGAGCGCCTGTAATTGGCGAGTCTGAGTTTATAAGGAGGTGCAGTTCATGTACGCAATTATCGAAACTGGCGGTAAGCAATTGAAAGTCGAAGAAGGCCAAGCTATCTACATCGAGAAATTAGATGTTGAAGCTGGTGAGACTGTTACTTTTGACAAAGTTCTTTTCGTTGGCGGTGAAACTGTAAAAGTTGGAAGTCCTGTTGTTGCAGGCGCTACTGTTACAGCTAAAGTTGAAAAACAAGGCCGTGCGAAGAAAATCATTGTTTTCAAGTACAAAGCGAAGAAAAACAATCGTAAGAAGCAAGGTCATCGTCAACCTTACACTAAAGTAATCATCGAAAAAATCAACGCGTAAGGTGTTGAAAAAAGATGATAGGTATTACTATTTATCGTACTGAATCCGGAAAAATTCAATCATTCGAACTAAGCGGTCATGCCTTGTTCGCGGATCGTGGAAAAGATATCGTCTGTGCAGGCGTATCCGCCGTGTCCATTGGTGCTATCAATGCGGTGCACGAGCTTACCGGCGTTACTCCAGACCTTGAACATCGGGCAGATGGCTTTCTCCGCTGCGTTATCCCGGAAGAACTTCCGGAAGACGTTTATGAGAAAATCCAGATTCTTCTCGAAGGAATGGCTGTCTCATTACGATCGATTGAAGAAACATACGGAGAGCACATAAAAATTACCTTCAAAAAGCAGGAGGTGGAATAAATGTTATTAAAATTAGATCTTCAGTTGTTTGCATCTAAAAAGGGTGTAGGTTCTACAAAGAACGGACGTGACTCTATCGCAAAGCGCCTTGGTGCTAAGCGTGCAGACGGACAATTTGTAACTGGTGGTTCAATCCTTTACCGTCAACGCGGTACAAAGATTTACCCAGGTGAAAACGTTGGCCGTGGAGGCGACGACACTCTTTTTGCAAAAGTTGACGGCGTTGTGAAATTTGAACGTTTCGGTCGTGATCGCAAAAAAGTGAGCGTTTATCCAGTAGCTCAAGAAGCTTAAGGATTACTTTGAAAACTCTAACCTGTTTGGTTAGAGTTTTCTTTTTGCTGCGAAAGTACACCTTCCATCAAAACTCTTCAAGGAAACTACTTCGTCAAGCTCATTTTTTACCACAAACCAAATCATTCAGATAAAAATGCTTACTCTTGGAAATTTTTTTGATATACTAACAGCAAACAATGTTCCGCATTTATGTAGGAGTGTGCGTATGGAGAGAGAATGGGATATCGTTGAAGTGTTGCGGCACTCACGACACGATTGGTTAAACAAACTGCAATTAATAAAGGGAAACTTGGATTTAAATCGAATGGACCGAGCAAAAGCAGTAATTGATGAAATTGTGATTGAGGCACAGCATGAGACAAAGCTTTCAAATTTACATATGCCTTTGTTTGCTTCCTTACTATTAAAATCCAATTGGGTGAACCCTTCATTTAAACTGGAATATGAGGTCTTTCAAGACACTGAGTCAACAAAAATTGATGACATAATGATTACAAGTTGGACAAATTCCTTTTTTTCATGTTTAAATAAGGCAATTGAAGCATTCCAGGAAAATCATTTATCAATAACAATTGAACCGCAATCAGAAGGAGTTCGTTTCTTTTTTGATTTTAGCGGGATAATACTAAAAAGGGAACTGATTGAAGAATGCCTTTCTGACCAGAAGAAGCCATTAGAGCTAGAGGTGAAGGAATTCACTGAAAACGAACTCTCTGTAGAAATATTTATGCCTGCTTTATAAGGGCTTGAAGGCGTTTTCGTTATATCAGTTTATTTAAAAGTGCAAGTCGGGAGGAATAAGATGTTTGTCGATCAAACGAAGATATATGTAAAAGGTGGAGATGGTGGCAACGGGATTGTCGCTTATCGCCGTGAAAAATATGTACCAAAAGGCGGTCCAGCTGGCGGTGATGGCGGTAAAGGGGCAGATGTGATCTTTGAAGTAAATGAAGGACTCCGTACCTTAATGGATTTCCGCTACCAACGTCATTTCAAGGCGCCACGTGGTGAACATGGAATGTCAAAAAATCAACACGGTAGAAACGCGAAGGATATGCTCGTTAAAGTTCCACCGGGTACGGTAATCATTGACGCTGAGACAAAAGAAGTTCTAGCCGATCTTGTTGAACATGGTCAGCGTGCAATTATTGCTAAAGGTGGTCGCGGAGGTAGAGGTAATTCTCGATTCGCTACTCCGGCAAATCCGGCTCCAGAGATCGCTGAAAATGGTGAACCTGGACAAGAGCGCGAAGTCATATTAGAACTTAAGCTTCTTGCTGATGTTGGTCTTGTAGGCTATCCAAGTGTAGGGAAATCAACCTTATTATCAGTGGTTTCATCCGCTAGACCAAAAATTGCTGAATATCATTTTACAACGATTGTTCCTAACCTAGGTATGGTCGAAACAGAAGATAATCGAAGCTTTGTTATGGCAGACCTACCAGGCCTCATTGAAGGTGCCTCTGAAGGAGTAGGTCTAGGACATCAATTTTTACGACATATTGAACGGACTAGGGTCATTGTTCATGTCATCGATATGGCAGCAATAGAAGGCCGGGATCCATTTGAAGATTATTTGAGTATTAATAAAGAATTAGAAGAATATAATCTCCGACTTACAGAGCGTCCACAAATTATTGTTGCGAATAAGATGGACATTCCGGAAGCGGAAGAGAATTTACAAAAATTCAAAGAACGTCTCGAAGAGGATTATCCAATATTCCCAATCTCAGCAATTACTAGAAAGGGACTAAGGGAACTTTTATTCTCTATTGCAGATAAGATTGAGCAAACTCCAGAATTCCCGCTTGACCATGAAGAAGAGGATACAGGCGTACATCGTGTTCTTTATAAGCACGAAGCAGACCCAGAGGCTTTTTATATTACGAGAGAGCCAGATGGTTCGTTTGTTATTTCTGGTGAAAAGATTGAAAAAATGTTTAAAATGACTAATTTCCAAACAGAAGAATCTGTTCGCCGTTTCTCACGCCAGCTTCGTACTCTTGGGGTAGATGAAGCGTTAAGACAAAGAGGAGCAAAAGACGGGGATATCGTTAAGTTGATGGAATTTGAATTTGAGTTTGTTGATTAGTTCCTGTAAGAGATCGAGGTAGAGAGATGAAGATGGATAACGTTGATAAAAAATTTTATCTGGTCCGTGAAGATGTGTTGCCTGAAGCGATGAAAAAAACCATAGATGTGAAGGATATGCTTGAACGTGGCAAAGCAGAATCGGTGGCAGATGCCGTTCAAAAGGTCGATTTAAGCAGAAGCGCCTATTATAAATACAGAGATACGGTATTTCCTTTTTCAACGATTACAAAGGAAAGGCTTATCACCCTATTTTTCCATTTAGAGGATCGCTCCGGCACTCTCTCCAAACTTTTAGGAGTAGTTGCATCGTCTGGCTGTAATGTCTTAACTATTCATCAAACGATTCCACTTCAGGGCAGAGCTAACGTGACGTTGTCATTAAACACATCGAACTTGACTTTGGGATTCGATGAAGTGCTTTCTGAGTTAAGAAAGCTTGAATTTGTCGAGAAAGTAGAAGTGCTGGGAACAGGTGCGTAAATGAACCGATTGTTCATTATGCTTGGCTGTTTTCAGCCTTCTTTTTATATTTTTGGGGGTGGGGAAGAATGAAGGTTGGTTTTTTAGGACCAAAAGCTACGTTTACAGAACTCGCAGTTAAGAAGGTTTTTTCAGGATTTGATCTTATGCCGTATCGAACCATTCCTGAAAGCATGGATGCCTTAGTAGAAAAGGAAGTAGACCTTGCTGTGGTACCGATTGAAAATGCCCTTGAAGGGTCCGTTAATATTACACTTGATTATTTAACACATATGGTTCAGGTTCCGATTGTCGGGGAAATTACATTACCCATTAAGCAGCATCTAATGGTCCATCCATCTAATGCAGAAAATTGGATCGAGGTTTCCAAAATCTACAGCCATTCTCACGCCATTGCTCAATGCCATAAATTCTTACATAATCAATTTAAAGGCATCCCGTATGAGGCTGTATCTTCAACGGCAGCCGCTGCTCAGTTTGTAATGGAACGACCTGAATTAAAATCTGCTGCGATTGCGAATGAACTGGCTGCAAAAGAATATGGGCTGGCCATTGTCAAAAGGAACATTCATGATTTTGACTACAACCATACTCGTTTTGTGGTTTTAACTGAAGCAGATTTTGATTTTTCAGCATTAAGTGGTTCGACTCATTACAAAACAACGTTGATGGTGACGCTTCCTGCAGATGACCGAGCTGGGGCACTTCATCAAGTGTTATCTGCCTTTGCGTGGAGAAAATTAAACCTTTCAAAAATTGAATCAAGACCGATGAAGACAGGAATAGGCAATTACTTTTTCATTATTGACATTGAAATGAAACTTGATGAGGTTTTGATTCCGGGCGCTATGGCGGAGTTAGAAGCGTTAGGCTGCGGTGTAACATTATTAGGTAGTTATCCGTCCATAATGGTAAAACTAGATTAAAAATAAAGGACCCGCTGCATGTAGCGAGTCCTTTTATGATTCAATGAGATAGCCTTCATCTTTTAACGCGGCTTCGGCTTTATCTAAGATATCAATACTTGAGGCTGAAATGGTATGAAGATGGATTCCATCTGTTAATTGAGATAATAATGAAGCCCCTGTATTCTGGATGTTTTGCATAAACTGTTTAACCTCTTGACGATTAGAAACCATAATCGATGCAGTTAAATCTCCATAAACCGTGTGTTCGATTTTGACATCTTTCACTAATACTCCATGGTCAACGAGTAAATTAAGTTCCCTTTCAGTGTCCTCTGGTGAATGTCGGCACGCAATCGTTCTTTCAAACGTACTTTTACTAGAGTTTTGCTGTAAATAAATATACCCTTGACTGGTAGCGATAATTGGTTCATTTTTTGCTTTAAGCAGTGTTATATCCCCTACAATCACCTGTCTACTGACATTTGTTCTACTTGCTAGCTCGCTGCCTGTTAACGGTATGGGGCTATCCTTTAGTTGTTGAAGAATGAGCGACCTCCTTTCCTCTCCCAATATTTTCTTTTGCTCTACCATATAATTCCTCCTACATCTAATTCTGTTTTATCATTCTAGCATAGTTTCGTTTGATTTAATAAGGGAACAACTCAAAATGTTTTTACAATAGTAACAATCGTTTCCCCAAGACGGACAACATCCTCAAGGGAGGTGCTTTGACCAAATGAGACTCGTATAAACTCCTTTGCTTCTTCCAAATTTAGCCCAAGTGCCTGAGTGACCTTTGCGGGTTGCTGCATCCCAATCTGACAGGCGCTTCCTGTGGAAATAGCAAAGCCTAATCGATTACACTCAAGCATCAACCATTGTCCCTGTATGCCACTAAATCCAAATCCAATGATAGAAGGAAGCTGAGACCCCTCGCCAGCTTGGTAAAGCTTTATTCTGTCTTTTATGGGACCAAGTGCCTCGATAAAATTACGCCTCAACGACTGAAAGTGAATGGTATCCTCACTGAGCCTTGCGTGAATTTTCTGTGCGGCTACTGTCATGGCAGCTATGGCTGGGATATTTAATGTTCCTGGGCGGAATCCCTTTTCATGAGATGCTCCAGGAAAAAAGGGTTCCCACTTAATTCGGGGATCGACATATGCTCCCCCGATCCCTTTTGGTCCATAAATTTTATGACCAGAAAAAGATAAACTACTGACAAAAGGTGCGATGGGTTTAATATCTATTTTACCAAAGGATTGAACAACATCGCTGTGCAGGTGGATGTTGTTAGCGTTACATACTCTAGCCATTTCTACGATAGGCTGGATTGTTCCAATCTCTGAATTCACATGTTGCAGGATCATCAAAATCGTATCAGATTTTATAGCATTCAATAGCTGTTCATGATCAATCAGTCCTGCTGAATTAAAAGGTACTAGAGTGATTTCATAGCCAGCCTTTTTTAACCTGTTAAGCGTTCCATGGACAGATGAATGCTCCGCTATTCCAGCAATAATATGTTTTCCTTCTTTTTTAGGGGAGGACAACAATGCCTCAATCGCTAAAAAGTTTGCTTCCGATCCGCCACTGGTAAAAAAAAGCCCATTTTTATCAATCCCGATTAGATTGGCTAATTCTTCTCGACAATTTTCAAGTAATGAATGTGAAAGTCCACCGAGATCATGAAGACTGCTGGAATTGCCATAGTATTCTGTTGCAACTTTTGTATATACCTGCGCTACTTCTGGATCGATAGGCGTTGTGGCTGCAAAATCACAATATATCATGAAACTTCTCCCATACTCATTTTTTGGTTAAGCCTAAGAATCTAAAGCTCTAGTTAACTGTCCTTCTATTTTTCTATTAAAGTACTTGTTTTTAGTTTAATTGTATGTAAATATATATGTCAAGACACCTGTTATGTCAGGAGGGTCAGAACATGACAAAAGATGATGTATTAATCATTGGAAGTGGAGTAGCGGCATTGCAGCTCGCCAATCAATTAAAACTGGATTTAAATGTGAGGATACTCACAAAAGAAAAGATAAGAACCGCAAATTCCTATCTTGCCCAGGGTGGGATTGCAGCAGCCTTGAGTGCAAACGACCACCCAACGAAACATATGGTCGATACGCTAGAGGCAGGGAGATTTCACAACCATTCAGATGTGGTTCAACAAGTCATTCATGCCGCACCTTTACTAATAAAGAAGATGGCACAACAAGGCGATATTTTTGATAAAAATCAACGGGGTGAACTTTTTCTTGGGATGGAAGGGGCACATAGCGAAAAGAGAATTGTTCATGGCGGCGGTGATGCCACTGGTAAAAATGTCATGGAGCATCTGATTAGTAAGCTTAAGAACAATGTCATCGTAGAAGAGAATGTCTTCGCCTATGAATTACTCCTAAATACAAGAAAAAACCGCTGTATTGGGGTTAAAGCTAAAGCCTTAGATGGGTCAATAAGAAGCTTCTATGGCACCTATTGTATTATCGCTTCAGGAGGCTGCGGTCAACTATATAGCTACACATCAAACGCGAAGACGGTAAGTGGTGATGGGATTGCGATGGCCTATTTAGCAGGAGCGGAAATTGTGGATATGGAATTTGTTCAATTTCACCCTACACTCTTATATGTAAACGGAGAAACAAAAGGATTAATATCGGAAGCTGTTAGAGGGGAAGGGGCAACCCTAATCACGGAGGACGGGACTCCTATTATGGAGGGAGTTCATCCTTTAAAGGACCTAGGCCCAAGACACGTTGTCTCACAAAGAATATATGAATGTCTGAAAAAAGGTTACCAGGTTTATTTAGATATCAGTAAAATTGCTGAATTTGAAAAGAGATTTCCTTCGGTTACAAAGATTTGCGAGGAAAATGGAATCCGTATTTCGGATGGAAAAATCCCTGTCGCTCCAGGAAGCCATTTTTTAATGGGAGGAATTAAAACAGACTTAATCGGCAGGTCTTCCATTATGGGACTATATGCGATTGGAGAAGCCTCCTGCACGGGATTACATGGTGCCAATCGTTTAGCCAGCAACTCCCTTTTAGAAGGATTATATCAAGGCGACCAATTATCAAAATGGATCAATGAAGGCAAAAAAGAAACTCAATCTTTAGATTCGAAGCCATTCTATCCTCCTTTTAAAAAAGAGAGCCTTGATCTACCAGATGTTCAACAGATAAGGGATTTAATGATGGAGCGGGTTGGTATTGTTAGAAATGAAGGTAATCTTATGAAGCAGCTAGCCTGGATCGACCAATACAAGCCGGAAGAAATCAATTTAGATGCTTGTTCTTCAGTGGAAATGACAAAGGTTTATATGCTGATTATTTCCAAGCTGATTACAGAGTCCGCATTAAAGAGGACCGAAAGCAGGGGTGGTCATTTTAGGAGTGATTATCCAATGGAAGATGACAAAATGTGGTTAAGGAAATCAATTATTCATAAATATATACATGGAGTGGAGAAACCCAATGAACACACTAAAACTGCGCTCGCTACTTGAGCAATATTTTATTGAAGACATCGGCGAACAAGATATTACCACAGATTTAATTTTTACAGATGATACAAATGGGGAAATTGTTTTTCTGGCAAAAGAAGCTGGAATTTTTTGCGGTGAAGAGATTATTAAAACGGGGTTCCAGTTATTAAATACTACTATTTCAGCACAGGTATTTGTAAAAGATGGCCAGACATTCGAAATTGGACAAGAGCTTGCACACGTTTCAGGGAAAATTGCTGATTTATTAAAGGGAGAGAGAGTCATCCTAAATCTTGTTCAACGGATGAGTGGGATTGCCACATTAACTCGAAAAACAGTTAATACGCTTGACAGTGGTCATACGAAAATTTGTGACACACGGAAAACGACGCCAGGCCTGCGTATGCTTGAAAAATATGCTGTGCGTTGTGGAGGCGGTTTTAATCATCGTTTCGGATTATACGATGGAGTCATGATTAAAGACAATCACATCTCCTTTGCTGGTTCTATAACAAAGGCAGTAGATGCAATCAGAAAAAATGCTGGTCACATGGTAAAGGTGGAGGTCGAGGTTGAGTCGGAAGAACAAGTGCTTGAAGCAGTAAATGCAGGCGCAGATGTCATTATGTTTGATAATCGTACACCTGATGAAATTAAGGAATTGATTAAATTAGTTCCGCCTTCTATCATCACCGAAGCCTCCGGTGGAATTCAATTAACAAATATCGCTGATTACCGAGAAACCGGTGTGGATTTTATCTCGCTTGGCTACTTAACTCATTCATATAAAGCATTAGACATAAGTGTAAAAGTCCGATGGAACAAAGGAGAGGAGTAAGGTGAATTTTTTAGCGGCGTTAGAAAAAAATAATATAATTCCTGAAAAATATAAGCAAATGACACGTGAAGAACTCGAAAGTCGGGTAATGGAGATAAAGAGACAGCTAGGGTCCCGTTTGTTTATTCCAGGGCATCATTATCAAAAAGATGAAGTCGTTCAGTTTGCTGATGCGACTGGTGATTCCCTACAGCTTGCACAATTATCAGCGAAAAACACCGAGGCCGAATTTATTGTTTTCTGTGGTGTTCATTTTATGGCAGAAACAGCTGATATTTTAACATCTGAAAACCAAAAGGTAATCTTGCCAGATATGCGCGCAGGATGTTCAATGGCTGATATGGCGGATATCCAGCAAACAGAACGAGCCTGGGAACGGCTTCAGGAACTTTTTGGTGACACGATTCTTCCTTTAACCTACGTGAATTCAACAGCAGCCATCAAGGGATTTGTAGGTGCCCATGGAGGAGCCACGGTAACCTCTTCGAATGCGGAGAAAATGGTTAAATGGGCATTTGAGAAAAAAGAACGAATTCTTTTCCTGCCTGATCAACATTTGGGCAGAAATACTGCGGCTGATTTAGGAATAGGCTTAGACGAGATGGCTATTTGGAATCCAATAACCAATGCGTTGGAGTTCGATGGTGATATTTCTGTAATTAAAGTCATTCTTTGGAAAGGGCATTGCTCAGTTCATGAAAATTTTACTGTTCAAAATGTGATTGATACTAGATACCAATACTCCAATATGAATATCATTGTTCATCCAGAATGCCGCCGAGAGGTAGTCGAGCTAGCGGATATGGCGGGCTCAACTAGTTATATTATACATGCTATTGAGAATGCTAAGCCTGGAACAGCTTGGGCGATTGGAACAGAAATGAATCTAGTTAATCGACTAATAAAAAATCACCCGGATAAAAAAATCATTTCATTGAATCCACATATGTGCCCTTGTCTGACTATGAACCGAATCGATCTGCCCCATTTACTTTGGAGCCTGGATACCTTGGAAGAAACACAAAATATTATTAAAGTTAGTCCAGAAATTGCCCAAAATGCAAAACTGGCACTTGAAAAAATGCTGCAAAATTCATAATCCACGTAAAAAAAGATGTCATTTTCTAAGATGGCATCTTTTTTATATGCCTGTTTAAAGACTTATGCTGAATTGAAACACCTGTTGATTGGAGCGGAAGGAGCGTAGACTCCTGTGGGAGTATGGTTCAGGGGAGACCCCGCAGGCGCTTTTCGCCGAGGAGGCTCGCCGAAACACCCACGAACCGCTCGCTCCTGGAGCGGAAATCAACAGACAGATTATGGTGCCTTATGCATGTAGCAAAAAACAAGGTATCTGTCCTTTCTTACGACCTTATACATATTTTTTCAAAAAGCAGCATAAGTTTTTTTGAAGAATGATAGCACTTTGCCCATTTTCACATACACTATATGGACTTATGCATAGGAGGGAAATCAGAGTGAAGATCCATATCGTACAGAAAGGGGATACTCTTTGGAAGATCGCCAAGAAGTACGGCGTGAATTTTGAAGAGCTGAAGAAGCTTAATTCACAGCTCAGCAACCCTGATATGATTATGCCCGGTATGAAAATAAAAGTTCCAACAACAGGAGGAAGCATAAAGAAAGAAGCCCCTATGGGAACGAAACCGGAAACAACAATCAATTTAGGTGTAAAGAAAGAAAAGCCGATTGCTGAGCAACCGTTCGCCAAAGAGAAACCTGTGCCAATGCCGATGGTGGAGGCACCAATTAAAAAAGAAGCACCTATAAAAGAAGTGCCAATTGCCAAGGAAAAACCGATCGTAAAAGAAGTACCGAAAACACCTTATACTCCCAAAATGCCTCTACAAATCGTCCCAGAAATTGATATTAACAATTATTACATGATGAATATGCAAAATATGACGGTTCAGCAACCTCAGCTGCCGCCTAAACCAGCCAATATCCTTCCAGAAGTAAAAGAGGTTCCGAAGAAAGAAATGCCTATAAAAGAAGTGCCTATGAAAGAAATGCCAATTAAAGAGAACTTTGTTCCTGCACCGCCGCCAGTTGAAGCCCCTATTGCGGAAATGCCGGTTCAAGAACAATGTGTTCCTATGACACCAGTCATGCCAGGTCCGGGTTTTTGCCCACCATTTGGTGGATTCCCGATGATGCCAATGACGCCATATCCGCAAATGCAGGGTATGGGTATGCCTGCACCAGGTATGGTTCCAGGAAATCCAGGCATAGCACCAATGACAGCGGCTGCACCAGGTATGGCAAGTCCGTACTTCCATGATGATGAATCATCGTCCTTTATGCCACAATTGCCTGTCATGAATCCAGCATACAACCCAGGAGCAATGATGGGTGCACAGAACCCAGGATTCCAGCAGCAGATGCAAAATCCTTACATGGACCCAGCAGCATTCGGTCAAATGCCAGCGCCAGCTGGATATAGCCAAATGCCAGCGGGCTACGGTCAGATGCCGACAGGAATGGGAGAAATGCCAGCAGGCTATGGTCAAGTGCCGACAGGAATGGGCCAAATGCCAATGAACTATGGTCAGATGCCAACAGGAATGGGCCAAATGCCAATGGACTATGGCCAGATGCCAGCAGGAATGGGTCAAATGCCAATGGACTATGGCCAGATGCCAACAGGAATGGGTCAAATGCCAATGGACTATGGTCAGATGCCAACAGGAATGGGTCAAATGCCAATGGGCTACGGCCAGATGCCAGCAGGATATGGTCAAATGCCAATGGGGTCCGCTCCAACTACAATGCCATCACAGAACCCGGGAGAATCCATGACAGCGGCTCCAATGATGCCGGGAACGATGTACGGTAACCCAGGAATGACAAATCCTTATGGTATGGGTGGCCAAATGTCTTACGGATATCCACAAATGGGCGGTATGAACCCATATGGGGTAACTGATTTTGAATCACCAGAAATGATGATGCCTGTTGCAGGCAGTCAAATGCCTTACATGCAAAACCCTTATCCAACTCAAGGGTTTCCGGTAAGTACAGGTGCAATGGGTGACTGTGGTTGTGGTGGTCCTGTGCCAACACCTTATATGGGTGCCATGCCTGCCGCTGAAAGTGCTCCTGCAGCAATGCCGTCAACATTTGTACCACCAACTCCACCTATTTACAGTGCTCCTTATACGGGTCCAATGAATGTCGCTCAGCCACCATATATGAATCCTTATGGAATGGGAGTACCAGGAAGCGCTCCTTACGGTATGCCTGGTTACCGTGATGAAAGCAATTAATATGTCAGCCAACAAAAAAGGAGACGATGAGTATTATGATCGTCTCTTCTCTTATTTTCAGTCCCAGTTTTATGAAAGGATTACCCAGTTTGTACCGCTCCGAAAAACCGTTATTTTTTTGAAAACGGAGCAAAATACTTACATTATAAAAGGCTATTCCACCAATAGCAGACTTAGACTTCAAGAAGTCTTTACCGATACACTGAAAAAGGAAGGATTTACAAAAACCTATTCCTATTTAACCCCTTTAGTAAAGGAACAGCTATTTTTTGAAGGGACTTATTTTGGATGTATTGAATATCTGCTTCCACATAAAACAGCGTTTTCTTTCCATACTGAAAAGAATCGGCAAGAAGGACTGGAACTTCTAGAACAATTCCATCAAACCACGAGTCTCTTTGAGGCCAGATATCGTACCTTACTTCCTAAAGGACATCTACTTGAAAAGTGGACAGATCGGTTCAATATGTTCACCGCTAATTTTCCTTTTATAAAGTATTTTATCAATGAGTTAGTCTTAGCGGATATGGTTTCTTGGGCCAAATGGGCTCTTGCTGGAATGGAAAAAAAGTATCGTCATTTTTTCAAGGACCCCTTCGTGATTTTACACGGTGATGTAGCGCATCATAATTTTTTACGCGATCACAGGGGGAGTTTGCATTTAATTGATTTTGATTTAATCTGTATAGGTCCACCTGCTTTTGATTATTTACAATACGCAAACCGAATTCTTCCTTCAATAGATTGGTCATTTGAAAAGCTTATCAAGCATAACCAAATGAAAAAATATGCTCATGAAGAGGCCTTTCTGTATGCACTAGCCTATCCAGCTGATATTTTTCGGGAATGGAACCGGTTAATTAGAGAAAAGTCGTACACTGATTCTGTAAAATTAAAGCAAGTAACCGATTTATCGATTAAACAGTATTATGCAAGAAAAAGATTTGTTGACCAAATACAGGAAATAGTAAAATGATTTTGCCAGAATGAAATCCCCTATAAAATAACAACCTATAAATGAGATGGACTCAAAAAGGGGTCACTCTCAGGATGTTATTTTAGGGGGTTTTTCGCTTGAACAAGAAACAGTGGATAATTCCTCTTTCAGCCATCATGACAATTGGGCTGGCAGGATGTAATGGGGATAATAATAATCGTGCAGGGGTTAATGGGAAAAATAACGTAGCACAGCCGATGGGATATTACTCCAATGAAAACCATCCATCACAAGATAATCTATTTGGTGATAATGATGGTGGAGTAACAGAAATAATGGATCATACGATTGGGAATGAGGACCAGCAGACAACGGAGCATAACAGAAAGGTCCTTCAGAATAGGGACGAAAATGGCAATCCGATTAATCCAACGAAACCGTTAGCAGCTAAGGATCGGAATTTTTTTCAACGTGATAATCGATTCAGTACCAGTGATATGAATTATCACGGTCATTTAAGTAAAAATACTGGAAACACGGGCGTAGCTACCGATTCTAATTTTCAAGATAATGTTACGGCAAAAATCAGAAGGAAGGTCGCATCGGTTAATAATGTACAGGACGTACGGTCAGTTGCCTATGGGAATACGGTAATTGTTTCAGTGAAGTTAGCTGATAACAACAAGGCAGCCGATACAAAAAAAGCGATTAAGAAAGCCGTTATGCCTTACACAAAGGGAAGAAAGGTTACCGTGTTAACAGATGAGGGAACCATGGGACGCGATCGCAACAAGCATAACGATAGTCAACCTCATAAATGGGGACAATAAGGGAAAGAGCAAAGCTTCGGGCTTTGCTCTTTTTATGTGAAAAACATAGGACGGATAAAAAGCCAATTTAAGGCTAAACTAGGAATGTAAATTATGTTCAATTTTTAACAATAAGAGGTGAGGAGCATGAGGTTCACTTGGGTAGCAATGTACCGGTTTGGAATAGCCGTTTTTGCTGTTACTCTCTTCATGTTTAGTGGCTGGGCACCGGGAATCACAGGCTCCGCTGCACAACAAGAACCCCCGCTAAATCAACAGAAGAAAGAACCACTGCACATGACGGTGATTTTAGAAAGAGTCTATTTAGATGGAGAGATTAGCCAAGAAGTAGTTCACGAGACTTGCTGGTCAATGGAGAATTTTTGGGCAAAATATGACCAGTGGCAGATGGTTGATATGGATGAGTACACTATGGTATTTAGAAGACAAGTAGATGATATCTCCCCACTTTTAAAAGCAAATGGCTTTTTTGGAATCACTGAAGACGGGGTGTTGACTATTTTCAATGGTAGACCAGACCGTTCAAAAATCATACAATCCTTTTTTCAAATAGATATTAAGAGGCTAGAAAGTAAAACTCAAGAAGATTTGATCCAAGGAATACCTATTAAATCAAAAGATCATTATGTTGAAGTGTTAGAAACCTTCAAGCCGTACTCTATAAAAAAAGAATAGTTCTTTTTCAATCAGACTGAGTGGCATTCAGCCTGATTTTTTCTTTCTATGACCTATTTTCTTCAATTCCATTTCATTCTTATGTTAAAATGAAAGACAGTGCATATGAGAGCAACAGGAAACTAGAGGAGAGAATGGTATTGTATGAATTTATAAAAGGGACTGTTGAATTTATTAGTCCAGAATATATCGTGGTGGAAAACAATGGGGTTGGCTATCAAATCTTCACACCCAATCCGTTTATTTATTCTGGTAAATTGGAGACAATGGTTACTGTCTACACGTATCATTATGTACGAGAAGATATTATGGCCCTGTACGGGTTTGAAACCCGAGAAGAAAAAAGGTTGTTTACTAAATTATTAAATGTATCTGGAATCGGGCCCAAAGGAGCACTCGCGATTCTTGCTTCAGGTGAGGTACAACAAGTGGTAACAGCCATTGAAAATGAGGATGAAAGTTTCCTTGTGAAATTCCCAGGTGTTGGTAAAAAGACAGCCCGTCAAATGATTCTTGATTTAAAAGGGAAATTACAGGATATCGTTCCAGACTTTTTCCCGAATTTATTCAATGCGGATCAACTTCCTATACATACAGAAGGAACCAATTCAGCTTTTGAAGAAGCTATTCTTGCTTTAAAGGCTCTCGGTTATTCAGAAAAGGAAATTAAAAAGATTTCACCTGAATTAAGAAAAGAACAACTGTCAACAGACCAATACATTAAAAATGCACTAAAGCGGCTTTTAAAATAGGTGGTGATGATGGATGGAAGAGCGGATTATTTCAAGTGAAGTGAATGAGAGCGAAATAAATATTGAACAAAGCTTGAGACCCCAGACCTTAAGGCAATATATTGGGCAGAACCAGGTAAAGGAAAACCTAGAAATTTTTATTAAGGCAGCCAAGCTTCGAAACGAAACCTTAGACCATGTTCTCCTTTATGGACCTCCAGGTTTAGGGAAGACGACACTGGCCGTGATTATTGCCAATGAGATGGGCGTAAACATTCGAACCACTGCTGGACCTGCCATTGAGAGACCTGGGGACCTTGCAGCCATTCTGACTGCACTTGAGCCCGGGGATGTGCTATTTATAGATGAAATCCACCGACTGCCGCGAACAATTGAAGAGGTTTTGTATCCAGCAATGGAAGACTTTTGCCTTGATATCGTGATTGGTAAAGGACCTAGTGCACGCTCTGTTCGGCTTGACCTTCCTCCATTTACCCTAGTGGGGGCGACAACAAGGGCGGGTTCTTTATCAGCTCCATTACGCGATCGATTTGGAGTTTTAAGCAGGCTCGAGTATTATAAGGAAGATCAGCTAAAAAACATTGTTTTACGTACAGCTGAGTTGTTTGACACAGAAATTGACGAGCTTTCTGCAGCAGAAATTGCTCGAAGATCAAGAGGAACCCCACGGATTGCGAACCGCCTCCTTAGAAGAGTGCGGGATTTTGCTCAAGTAAAGGGTAATGGTACAATAAACCTACTTCTTGCTAGAGAAGCATTGGAGTTGCTTCAGGTAGATAGGCTTGGCCTCGATCATATAGATCACAAATTACTAAAAGGAATTATCGAAAAGTTTCGCGGCGGCCCAGTCGGCCTTGATACCATCGCCGCTTCGATTGGTGAAGAAGCAGAAACGATTGAAGACGTGTATGAACCGTACCTGCTGCAAATAGGCTTTCTACAGAGAACCCCAAGAGGCAGAATGGTTACATCAGCGGTCTATCAACATTTTGGTATGGAAGTACCCACTCAACAATAGGTAACTCATTTTAAACAGATTAGGGATGTCATAATATGAAAGTAGATTTATTTGATTTTCATTTGCCTGAAGAATTAATCGCACAAGTTCCATTATTAAATCGGACAGACAGCCGATTAATGGTCTTAAATAAGGAAACAGGCGAAATTAAGCATGAAGTATTCAAAAATATTACAGAGTATTTGCGTGAAGGGGACTGCCTTGTCTTAAATGACACAAGGGTATTGCCTGCACGCCTTTTTGGTGTTAAAACAGACACTGGTGCTAAAATTGAAGTCCTCCTGTTAAAACAACTGGAAGGAGACCAGTGGGAAACACTAATAAAACCTGCAAAAAGAGTAAAAGAAGGAACAGTTATCGACTTTGGTGACGGTCTTCTTTCCGCTGTTTGTACAGCCACCTCTGAACATGGTGGAAGAGTATTGGAATTCAAATACGAAGGTATTTTTTACGAGGTTCTTGATCAATTGGGTGAAATGCCTTTGCCGCCTTACATAAAAGAACAGCTCGATGATCGGGAAAGATACCAAACGGTATTTGCCCGTGAGCCTGGATCAGCAGCAGCGCCAACAGCTGGCCTTCATTTTACAGAAAGCTTATTGGACGAAATAAGAGAAAAAGGTGTCCACATAGCGTTTATTACGCTTCATGTGGGACTTGGCACCTTCCGTCCTGTGAATGTCGAGGATGTGTTGGAGCATGATATGCATTCTGAATTTTATATGATGACAGATGGAACTGCCCGATTACTAAACGAAGTAAAAAGCAACGGGGGAAGGATTATATCAGTCGGAACTACCTCAACAAGGACATTGGAGACCATTGCGTCTGCAAATGATGGTCGATTTGTTGAAGGTAGTGGCTGGACGAATATCTTTATTTACCCAGGCTATACCTTTAAGGCCATCGATGGGATGATTACTAACTTCCATCTACCTAAATCAACCTTGATTATGCTTGTTAGTGCATTAGCTGGAAGAGAGAATATTTTGCATGCCTACGAGACGGCTGTTTCAGAACGATATCGTTTCTTCAGTTTTGGGGATGCAATGTTGCTCATCTAAGTTTATGCACACGGAAGGAGATATAAATTTGACTGCAATTCGTTATGAGTTAATTAAAACATGTAAACAAACAGGAGCACGCTTAGGAAGGGTGCACACACCGCACGGTTCGTTTGATACACCAGCTTTTATGCCGGTTGGAACACTTGCAACCGTGAAAACCATGTCACCTGAAGATCTAAAAGAAATGGGTGCCGGGATTATATTAAGTAATACCTATCACCTTTGGTTAAGACCAGGACACGAAATCATTAGGGAGGCTGGCGGCCTTCATAAGTTTATGAACTGGGACCGGGCTATTTTAACAGATTCCGGCGGTTTTCAGGTTTTCAGTTTAAGTGAGTTCCGAAAGATTGAAGAAGAAGGGGTTCATTTTAGGAACCATATGAGCGGGGAGAAACTGTTCCTATCACCTGAAAAAGCAATGGAAATTCAAAATGCTTTAGGTTCGGATATTATGATGGCCTTTGATGAGTGCCCGCCATTTCCTGCTACCTTTGAGTATATGAAGAAATCAGTCGAACGTACTTCGAGATGGGCTGAACGTTGTTTAAATGCCCACCAACGCCCGCAAGATCAAGGATTATTTGGAATCGTACAGGGTGGAGAATTTGAGGAACTACGTAAGCAAAGTGCCAAAGATCTTACGTCCCTTGATTTCCCTGGTTATGCGGTTGGTGGTTTATCGGTAGGGGAACCAAAAGACGTGATGAATCGTGTGCTTGAGTTCACAACTCCGCTTTTACCATCTGATAAACCAAGGTATTTAATGGGTGTGGGTTCACCAGATTCATTAATTGATGGCTCCATTCGTGGAATTGATATGTTTGATTGCGTATTGCCAACCCGAATAGCCAGAAATGGTACCTTAATGACAAGTACAGGTAGACTTGTTGTAAAAAATGCACAATTCGCAAGAGATTTTGGACCGCTTGATGAAAATTGTGATTGCTATACTTGCCGAAATTATAGTAGAGCCTATATTCGCCACTTGATTAAATGTGATGAAACATTCGGAATTCGTTTAACGTCTTACCATAATCTTTATTTTCTGTTAAGATTAATGGAGCAGGTCAGACAAGCCATCATGGAAGACAGGCTTGGTGATTTCCGCGAAGAGTTTTTTGAACGTTATGGTTTTAATAAACCGAACGCGAAAAATTTCTAATAGAACCTTTTTGAAAGGAGGGAAACAAGATGCAAGGAATTAGTACAATCATTCCATTAATATTAATGTTTGTGTTATTTTATTTCCTATTAATTCGCCCACAGCAAAAGCGTCAAAAAGCGGTTGCGAGCATGCAAAACGAATTGAAAAAGGGTGATAAAATCGTTACGATTGGTGGATTACACGGTTTTGTTGACTCAATCGATGATAATAAAGTAGTCATTAAGTGTGGAGACGGCAGCCGTCTTACATACGATCGTTCTGCTATTCGTGAAGTCACTGAAGCTGGTGAGGGAAGCGTTAGTTTAACAAAATAATCGTACACAAAAAGGAAGCCTTTTACAAAATGGCTTCCTTTTTTCATTTTTGGTTACGCAGACCTTGTATTGCCAGCTGAAATATTAACCCCTAAAATTCCACCCATCATGGCGATAAGTGTATAGCAAGTATGATAAATGACTTGCTCTGCGCTAAAGAGGCGATCATAGCCTAAGTATTGAAATAAGAAAACAACAATGGAGTAAATTAGACCAGTTAATCCCCCAATTAGCCAGCCTTTTTCTTTCCGCTTTCCTCCTGAAAGAAATCCTCCTCCAAAAAGCCCAATAAAGGATAAGGCCGTAATTACATATTGAAGTGATCCTTCTTTAGCAGAGGTATACCTTAGAATAAACGCAAAAATAAGGCTTGAAATCACTGCAAAGGCAAAGATGAAAATTAATCCGTACAAAATGGATGTACCAAAGCTTTTTGATTCGATTTTAGCTCTCCTCCTTCAGTTGCCTTAGGCCTGACTCTCTACTTGGTTATGTCTCAGGCCTTAGAAACAGTTTTTTACCTAGTACAAGCGTATTCGTGGAAGAAGAAAAGTAGAATTAAAATTTTATGATTTTCCTCATTTTAAAAGTGTTGGAAAATAATTCTCCTTATTTTTTTTAAAAAAATGCAAACAATGAAATTGAATGGAAAAAAGGGGAGACAAATGTGGAAGATTTTATAACAATTGTAGTTCGAACGCTATTCTTTTATTTCCTCATCTTGCTTATTTTTCGCTTCATGGGAAAGAGGGAAATTGGGGAGCTAAGTATCCTCGATCTTGTCGTCTTTATCATGATTGGTGAACTTGCGGTCGTTGCCATTGAAAGGCCAAATGTACGTATTTCTCATGCGATCTTACCGATGGTTATACTCATGGTTATCCAAATTTCACTCGCCTTGATTTCTTTAAAAAGTAAAAGATTTCGGGATATAGTAGATGGCCAGCCCAGCATTATAATTAATCGAGGGAAAATTGATGAAAATGCAATGCGGAAGCAACGCTACAATTTTGATGATTTAATGACCCAATTAAGGGAGAAGGATATTCGCAGCATTGCGGATGTGGAATTTGCGATATTAGAATCCTCAGGTAGTTTGTCAGTAATTGAAAAATTAAAGAATAGTAAGGAACAGCAAAAGCAAGGGGATATTACTGTCCCATTAATCTTAGATGGGACGATTGAAGAAGAAAACTTAAAAAGAATTAATAAGACAAATTTATGGCTGCGCCAAGAACTGAAGAAAAAAGGATACCGTGATGTTAAGAAAATTTCCTTTTGTAGCTATGAGAATGGAGAATTCTACATTGACTTACAGGATGAAGACTAAGAAGAGGCTGACCCTTTAGATTGGGTCAACCTTTTCTGTTTTTATAAGTTAATAAACTTTCCTATCCACGGAATTCGTTTAAGCTCATCCTTTTTGATTAAACCAAAAATAAGGAGCAGGATTGAATAAGATAAGGTCATAGAAAAGGCTGCGAAAGCGACACGTATCACCAAATGTGTCTCTAATAAGATATTTTCGAAAAGCCAGTAGCCGCACCAAGCAGCTACTCCCATTGCTATGAATCCCTTCACATAGTCCCGGATATAAAAGGAAAATGAAACCTTTTTTAAAACTGTCGCGAAATGTAGACCCGTAACAAGGACAAAGCCAACGATAATTCCTAGTGCTGCCCCGGTAATGCCAAAGGAAGGCTGGGAAGCGAGTAGGAAAATGACGGCTGTTTTAACCACCGCACCAATTAAACTATTAATCATTGCTGCTCTTGCAAGGTTTAGTGCTTGTAGTACGGCTTGTAGTGGGCCTTGATAGTAATAAAAAAGGAAAAATGGTGCCATAATCTGAATGAAGTAAGATCCTTTGGCAGAACCGTACATAAGCTGCATGAGCGGGTTAGCGAGTACGTAAAGTACAATCACAGCAAGTCCTCCTGTTAAAAAGACGAACCTTAATGCTTGCTGGAGGCGATACTCAATTAATTTATGATTATTTTTCGAATTTGCCTCACTGATTGCCGGGACAAGGGAAGTAGCTAATGAAAAGGTAACAAAAGAAGGAAGCATTAATAACGGCATGGCATAGCCGGTTAAGGCACCGTATTGTTTCGTTGCATTCACGGCAACTACCCCTGCAAGAGCTAAACTATGTGCTACTACAATCGGTTCAAAGAACCATGCAATCGAACCAATCATTCGGCTTCCCATAGTTGGAATGGCAATCTCCATTAAATCCTTAAAGGTTCGTTTTCCCTTATGGATAAATTGAAAGAAATCCTTTCTGAGCTTGAATCGTTTTTTTAATTTAAACATAGTTAAAAGATAAATGAGTGATAGTAATTCCCCTAAAACCGAAGCCCCCATTGCTGCCGCTGCAGCGTATTCAACTCCATAAGGCAGGAATGTTTTTGTTGCTGTTGCGATGATGGATATTCTTACAAATTGTTCTAATACTTGAGAGATGGCTGACGGGCGCATATTTTGGCGTCCCTGAAAGTATCCTCGTAAAACAGAAGAGACCGCAATAATAGGTAGTGCTGGTGCAATCGCCATGAGTGGATAATACGTTCTTGGGTCGGTAAAAAGCGTAGTGGATAAAAATGGCGCCAGTAAAATCAAAGCAGGTGTGATAATAATTGATAATCCAATGGTTATGGCAAGGGAGACTACAAGTATTTTTTTTATTTCCGCATAATCCCGCCTTGCCTCTGCCTCTGCAATATTTTTAGAAATAGCTACTGGAAGCCCGAGTTGTGTAATCGTGACCACAAGAATAAACGTGGGATATGCCATCATATATAAACCGACGCCTTCTTCACCAATACTGCGCGCTAGAACGATTCGATAAATAAAACCAAGTATCCTTGTAATAAATCCTGCAATTAATAGGATAAACGTCCCTTTTAAAAACTTCGACATGCTGATTCCCACCTTCTCAAAAAAGAAGAATTCATATACAATTAACTATATGCCTAAGGGTGGACAAAGCATGACAAGTAGTAAGAGCTTTTTGCAAGGTTCAATTAATCAGGGGGTTTCCCCAAGGGGGCAGTTTGAATGGATAATAGCCAGCTATACGATCATTTTCGTATCCAAGTACAACCCGCATTAGCAAGTAAACTCTCTGAATTTCACTTGCTTGGATATGATTCTGTATCGGAGAATGAGCTTTGGAATTTCTTAATAAAGAAAAAGTGGAAAAAAATAAAGGATGAAATGAAACTATACGAGATTATCCAAGAAATTCTTTCTGTGAGAGTAAGTGATTATATGAGCTATGCAACCATTGAGGCATATAAAACTGTGGAGTTTTCTTTTGATGATGAGAATGAATTGAAAGAGTTATTGAAATAATCCCACGTTTTTCAAATTGACAGCTTTTCTTAGTTATTCCATAATGGTAGCAGTGACTTTATTGTTATTATTATATAAGGCTTGTAAGAGTTTTTACGTAACAGTGCAAATGCACATGCACTAAGGAGGAACAATACATAATGGTAAAACGTAGTAGAATTATTGCTTTCTTTCTTGTGGTCCTTATTATTGGAAGCACAATGGGAGCAACAGCAAAGAACATTTTAAACAATATTAAGCTTGGACTGGACCTTCAAGGTGGATTTGAGGTTTTGTACGAGGTTAAGCCAGCGAAGAAAGGTCAAAAAATTGACAAGGAAGTATTGGCCAGTACCGCTGAAGCGCTGGACAAGCGTATTAATGTTCTGGGTGTAAGTGAACCAAGTATTCAAATTGAAGGAAATAACCGGATTCGTGTTCAACTTGCTGGCGTTAAGGATCAAAACAAGGCCCGTGAAATTCTGTCAACACAAGCGAACTTAACCTTCCGCGATGCCAATGATCGTCTAATGATGGACGGATCAGATTTAAAGCAGGGTGGAGCTAAGCAGACATTTGACGAAAACGGAGCACCAAGTGTTTCTCTATCATTAAAGAGCGCTGATAAGTTCCGAAAAGTATCAGAAGAAATTATGAATATGGCTCCAAATAACGTCCTAGTTATTTGGCTTGATTTTCAAGAAGGAAAAGATTCCTTTAAAAATGAGGTAACAAAACCAAATCCAACATATTTGTCAGCTCCAACAGTAAAGCAAATATTTAACCAAGATTCAGTTTCCATTGTTGGTAGCTTCACAGCTGAAGAAGCTAAAACATTGGCTTCGCTATTAAATGCAGGTTCATTACCAGTCAAGCTTAAGGAAGTGTATTCCACTTCTGTAGGAGCGAAGTTTGGTGAGCAAGCGTTAAATGATACGATTTTAGCAGGAATCATTGGTATTGCAATTATTTACCTATTTATGATTTTCTACTATCGTTTCCCTGGTTTCATCGCTACTGTTACATTATCCATTTATATTTATTTAGTTTTATTAATTTTTGATTGGATGAATGGTGTTCTTACCCTACCGGGGATTGCCGCGATTATTCTAGGGGTGGGTATGGCTGTCGATGCCAATATTATTACCTATGAGCGAATTAAGGAAGAGATTAAGGTTGGTAAATCTATTAAATCAGCTTTCCAAGCTGGTGAAAAAAATGCATTTACATCCATTCTTGACTCAAACTTGACTACCATCCTCACAGCCGGAGTGCTTTTCTTCTACGGGACAAGCTCTGTAAAAGGCTTTGCGACGATGTTAATTGTCAGTATCCTAATGAGTTTCTTAACCGCCGTTTACGGTTCACGATTACTACTTGGGCTATGGGTTCACAGTGGAATCTTTAAAAAGAAACCAAGCTGGTTTGGTGTTAAACAATCAAATATTAAAAATATAGCTGAAAACTATGATACGTTAGATCTTCCAACTCGATTTGACAAAATCGATTTTGTTAAGAATCGCAAGAAGTTTTTCATTTTATCAGGTGTTCTTCTTGCTGCAGGTGTTATTATACTTTTAGTTTTCCGTTTGAATCTTTCAATTGACTTTTCAAGCGGTACGCGCGTAGAAGTACTATCTGATAATCCTCTTACTGTAGAGAAAGTAGAAAGTGCTTTTAAAAAGCATGACTTGAAACCTGATGATATCGTTATCTCTGGAGACAAAAAGGAAATTGGCGCGGCAAGAATGATTGGTGTTTTATCAAAAGATGAAATTGCCGAGTTGAAATCAGATTTTAAAAAGGAATTTGGTTCTGAGCCAAATGTTAGTACAGTTTCTCCTACAGTTGGTAAAGAATTGGCCAAGAACGCACTTATTGCTCTGCTAATCGCTTCAATAGGGATTATTATTTATGTAAGCATTCGCTTTGAATTGGCGATGGCGATTGCTGCGATTGCTTCGTTACTGCACGATGCATTCTTTATGGTTGCTTTCTTTAGTATCACGAGACTAGAAGTGGATTTAACGTTTATTGCAGCTGTTCTAACGATTGTTGGTTACTCAATCAACGATACAATTGTTACCTTTGACCGTATGCGTGAAAACATGCATAAGAAAAAACGCCTAAGAACATTCCAAGACATTGCTGATGTTGTGAATGTAAGTATTCGCCAAACATTAACTCGCTCCTTTAACACAGTATTAACTGTTTTAATTACAGTTTTAGCAATGATGATATTTGGTGGAGAATCCATTCGTAACTTCAATATTGCTTTGTTTGTAGGACTAATTGTAGGTGTTTACTCTTCTGTATTTATTGCAGCTTCTTTATGGGTTGTGTTTAAAGCTAGAGAATTAAATAAAAAAGGCGTCATTAAAACGGTAAAAGAAAAGAAAAAATACTCTGATCAACCACAAGTTTAATAATTTAAAAACCGCAGACGGTCTGCGGTTTTTTCTTTTGATTGAAACAGAATTGTTCCTCCTGTATAATAGTAAAGTCTGAGGGGTGAACACACGTATGTTAAAGTCGAAAACAAGATGGATTGTTCGTAGATCTGATGACCATCTAGTTAAACAACTGGAAAATGAATTAAAGATAACACCTCTAGTTGCGTCACTACTTGTCAATCGTGGTTTAGATACCGTAGAATCTGCACGGTATTTTTTATTTGGTAAGGAAGAATTTCATGATCCTTTTCTCTTAAAAGGAATGGATATCGCGGTTAATAGAATTCGTGATGCGATTGAAAAACAAGAACCTATTCTCATTTTCGGCGACTATGACGCGGATGGTGTAAGCAGCACCTCGGTGTTAATGATGACACTGCGTGACCTTGGTGCAAATGTACAATTTTATATCCCGAATCGTTTTACAGAGGGATATGGACCGAATGAACGTGCATTCCGTCATGCTGCGGAATCTGGAATAAACTTAATTATAACTGTGGATACAGGAATATCAGCTGTGCATGAAGCGTCGATAGCAAAAGAGCTTGGTATGGACCTTATTATTACGGATCACCATGAGCCGGGTCCTGTTCTACCAGAAGCCCTCGCAATCATTCATCCGAAGCTGCCTGATAGCATTTATCCTTTCCGGGAACTGGCCGGGGTAGGGGTTGCATTTAAACTTGCCCATGCATTGTATGGTGAAGTGCCGGAGCATTTATTTGAAATTGCCGTCATCGGTACGATTGCCGACTTAGTATCCTTAACGGATGAAAACCGCCTCATTGCAAAAAAGGGCTTAGAAAAGCTGAAAGTAACGCAAAATGTTGGACTTAAAGCTATTTTTAAATTAGCTGGAGTAGACCCTACAGCTATTAATGAAGAAACGATAGGTTTTACACTCGCCCCAAGGATTAATGCAGTTGGGAGATTAGAAGATGCCGATATGGCAGTTCAACTGATTCTGACAGATGATCCTGAAGAAGCTCACCAGCTAGCGGTAGAAATGGATGCGTTGAACAAGACAAGGCAATCCATCGTAAATGAAATCACTGCTGAAGCGATTGAAATCGTTGAAAAAAATTACCCGGTTGACAGCAATAAAGTCCTTGTCATTGGGAAGGAAGGCTGGAATGCAGGAGTAGTAGGAATTGTTGCATCCAGACTGGTTGATAAGTATTATCGTCCAACCATTATTTTATGCTTTGACTCAGAAAAGGGCATTGCAAAAGGTTCAGCCCGAAGTATAGAGGGTTTTGACCTTTTTAAAAATTTATCGACATGTAGAGATATTCTGCCTCATTTTGGCGGACATCCAATGGCTGCTGGAATGACTTTAAATCTCGATAATGTAGCAGACCTTCGAGAGCGGCTTAATAGCCTTGCAGAAGACCAGCTAACGGATAAGCACCTTATCCCGGTCACCTATCTAGACGAAGAAGTTCGTCTTGAAGATGTTCATCTATCTTCATTAGATGAAATGAACTTACTTTCTCCTTTTGGAATGGACAACCCCAAACCAAAAGTTTTAATAAATAATGTTGATATTGCCAGTATGAGAAAAATTGGTAGTGAACAAAATCATCTTAAGGTTTTGGTAAATGAGGATGGTTCCAATCTAGATGGGATTGGCTTTGGACTAGGAGCTTTAGTAGATCAAATCTCTCCTGCCTCAAAAATTTCATTAATTGGAGAATTATCTATTAATGAATGGAACAATATACGTAAACCACAAATCTTTATCCACGATCTCGCAGTTGAATCGTGGCAGTTATTTGACTATCGCGGGCAAAAGCGAATCAACCATATCGCCCAAACGGTACCTTCCGAAAACAGAAAGCTTATTGTGTTCAATAAGGAGCATCTTGATAAAATAAACGCAAGCTTCCTGCCGGACATCACCTTCATTCAAACAAAAGAAGAAGCAGAGGCCTTTGACGGACATCATGCAAATATCGTCCTGGTGGACTTCCCGCCATCAATGGAAATCCTATCTGATTTGTTTAAAGGGAAACAACCGGCAAGGATTTATGCCTATTTTTATAAAGAATCCAGTGATTTTTTCAGTACTGTACCGACTCGTGATCATTTTAAATGGTTCTATGCATATTTGTTAAAAAAGGGACCATTAGACCTTAATCGTCACGGAGATGTCATTGCCAAGCACCGCGGCTGGTCGCAGGAAACAATTATCTTTATGTCAAAGGTGTTTTCTGAACTGGATTTTGTTACAATAAACAATGGATTTATCACTTTGAATAATCAAACGCAGAAGCGTGAATTAACTGACTCAAGAACTTATCAAATCAAACAGAAACAGTACGCTCTTGAAAAGGATTTACTGTTTTCATCCTTCCAGGAATTAAAAAACTGGTTCGATCAAATGATTCATGAGTCAGTTGAGACTGAGGAGGCAATTAAAGAATGGACTTAAAGGAATTTATTACAATTGTACCTGATTGGCCTAAGCCAGGAATTAAATTTAAAGACATTACCCCTTTAATGAATAATGGTGATGCATATAGATATGCAACAGACCAAATCGTTGAATATGCAAAAGATAGGCAAATCGACTTGATTGTAGGACCTGAAGCTCGTGGATTCATTATCGGTTGTCCTGTGGCTTATTCACTTGGTTTGGGGTTTGCCCCTGTTCGTAAAGAGGGTAAATTACCTAGAGAAACAATAAAAGTAAGCTATGGCCTTGAATATGGTAAAGATGTTCTAACAATCCATCAAGACGCTATCAAACCTGGTCAGCGTGTACTAATCACAGATGATTTGTTAGCGACAGGCGGCACGATTGAAGCAACCATCCAATTAGTGGAACAGCTTGGTGGAGTTGTTGCTGGTATCGCTTTCTTAGTTGAGTTAAGTTACTTAGATGGACGTAAAAAACTCGACGGTTATGATATATTAACATTAATGCACTATTAAACCTGCTAGAGGGCACTCCGAAAACGAGTGCTCTCTTTATATAATTTCGGAACTTCCGCTTCATTTTTTTCGACATATTTCTTTAAATTTTGGAAAAAAGCTTTCAATCTCTTTACATCTTCGTGATTTTTTCTGATAATAGAAACAATCATTCTAAATTAGTAACAATTTTATACGAATAACATTGAATAAATAAAATGAGATGAAAATAAAGGTGATTTCATGGCGAATGATCAAGTGTTAACAGCCGACCAAGTCATCGACAAGACCCGCAACTATTTAAATGAGGAGCATGTTGCGTTAGTTAGGAAGGCGTATGAATTCGCCAAACATGCTCACCGTGAACAATATAGAAAATCAGGGGAACCGTACATTATTCATCCCATACAGGTAGCTGGAATATTAGCTGACCTGGAGATGGATCCTGCAACGGTGGCAGCGGGTTTTCTTCATGATGTTGTTGAAGATACGACTGTGTCCTTAAAGGATATAGAAGTAGCTTTCAACGGCGAAGTGGCGATGCTTGTCGACGGTGTAACAAAATTAGGGAAAATTAAATATAAATCGCACGAGGAACAGCAGGCCGAAAACCACCGGAAAATGTTTGTTGCTATGGCTCAAGACATCCGTGTCATCCTGATTAAGCTGGCTGATCGTCTGCATAATATGCGGACACTAAAGCATCTTCCGCTGGAAAAACAACGTCGGATTTCAAATGAGACACTTGAAATTTTTGCACCTTTAGCACATCGTCTTGGTATTTCTAAGATTAAGTGGGAGTTGGAGGATACCGCATTAAGATATTTAAATCCGCAGCAATATTATCGGATTGTTAACTTAATGAAAAAGAAACGTGCGGAACGAGAGCAATATTTAGAAGATGTTATCGATGAAGTAAAAAACCGTATGGGTGAAGTCTCCATTAAAGCAGAGTTGTCAGGCCGGCCAAAGCATATTTACAGCATTTATCGTAAAATGGCTTTGCAAAATAAGCAATTCAGCGAAATCTATGATTTGCTTGCCGTTCGAATCGTAGTCAATAGCATTAAGGATTGTTATGCGGTCTTAGGAATCATTCATACGTGCTGGAAGCCTATGCCAGGTCGATTTAAAGATTATATTGCGATGCCAAAGCCAAATATGTATCAATCCTTGCATACTACGGTAATTGGACCAAAGGGTGATCCGCTTGAAGTCCAAATCAGAACGTATGAGATGCACCGTATTGCCGAGTTCGGGGTTGCGGCCCACTGGGCTTATAAAGAAGGAAAAGCGATTAGTGATAGCTCCACATTTGAGCAAAAGTTAACATGGTTTAGGGAAATTCTTGAGTTCCAGAACGATACGGCAAATGCTGAAGAGTTTATGGAATCGTTAAAGATTGACTTGTTCTCAGATATGGTTTTTGTGTTTACGCCAAAAGGTGATGTCATTGAATTGCCTTCAGGCTCTGTTCCGATTGATTTTGCCTATCGGATACACTCTGAGATTGGGAATAAAACGATTGGGGCAAAAGTAAACGGCAAGATGGTTACCTTAGACTATCGTCTAAAAACAGGTGATATCATTGAAATTCTTACCTCCAAACATTCCTATGGACCAAGTCAGGATTGGTTGAAGCTTGCGCAAACCTCTCAAGCGAAAAATAAGATTCGCGCTTTCTTTAAGAAACAGCGCCGCGATGAAAATGTCGATAAGGGTAAAGAGCTTGTCGAAAAGGAAATCCGTAACATGGAGTTTGATATTAAGGAAATTTTAACTCCGGATAACCTGAAAAAAGTCGTAGAGAAGTTTAATTTTTCAAATGAAGAGGATATGTATGCAGCAGTGGGTTATAACGGTGTCACTGCTTTACAAGTGGCAAACCGTTTAACTGAGAAATGGCGTAAAAAGCGTGACAAGGAACAGTCGGCGAACATTGCCAACGCGATTACGGATTTAAAAGCTTTTCCTTCAACAAAAAAACGCGAATCAGGCGTTCGAGTACAAGGAATTGATAATTTATTAATCCGTTTGTCCAGATGCTGTAATCCAGTACCTGGCGATGAAATTG
Source organism: Neobacillus sp. Soil_C_43 (assembly GCF_057656715.1). NCBI lineage: Bacteria > Bacillati > Bacillota > Bacilli > Caryophanales > Bacillaceae > Neobacillus > Neobacillus sp. Soil_C_43. Next base: position 629,222 of record NZ_JBDGJV010000001.1, on the reverse strand, counting down.
TTGGCTTTATTACAAAAGGGCGTGGTGTTTCTGTCCACCGCTCTGATTGTACGAATATAGATTCCAATGATGCCCAGTCTAGATTAATTCCGGTAGAGTGGGAATCATCCTTGAATGACCGGAAGGAATATAATGTAGACATTGAAATTAGCGGGTATGATCGTAGAGGTCTACTGAACGAAGTCCTACAAGCTGTTAATGAGACAAAAACAAATATCTCAGCAGTAACAGGGAAATCTGACCGCAATAAAATGGCTACCATTAGTATGTCTATTGCGATTCACAATGTCAGCCACCTGCAAAAGGTAGTCGACCGAATTAAGCAAATCCCAGATATTTATTCGGTTCGCCGAATTATGAATTAAGGAGTTTATCATGAGAGTAGTTGTTCAACGGAGCAAAGCGGCCAAGGTCACCGTTGAAGGAAAAGTGGCGGGGCAAATCACCAAAGGGCTGGTTCTGCTAGTAGGTGTTACACATGACGACAAGCAAGAGGATGCTGCCTACTTAGCCGACAAAATTGCAAACCTTAGAATTTTTGAAGATGCAGATGAAAAGATGAATTATTCTTTATTAGATGTTGGGGGAGAGATTCTATCTGTTTCGCAATTTACCTTATATGGAGATTGCCGAAAGGGTAGAAGACCTAACTTTATGGATGCTGCAAAACCAGAGCAGGCAGTTGAGCTTTACGAAGCGTTTAACAACCTGCTCCGTGAAAAAGGCATCCATGTGGAGACGGGTGTTTTTGGTGCCATGATGGATGTAGAATTAATTAATGATGGTCCAGTAACATTGATTGTTGAAAGTAAAGCATAAGAAAAGCTTGGCACAAATTTTGTGCCAAGCTTTTTCTAATTTCCTTTGAAAAATCTTGCCAGGCCATTAAATAAACCTGATGCAGCATTTTCTTGGAATACACCTGATTTCACAGTCATTTCTTCCTCAGGATTACTTAAATATCCAAGCTCCATTAACACAGCTTTCTGATTATTCTCTCGAACAACATGGAAATCACCAAATCGTACTCCACGATCTTTTAGTTTTGTTTGTGCCACAGTGGACGCATAAAGAGTATCAGCAAGTGATTTTTGATAGTTATGATAATAATAGCCAGTCATTCCACGAACACTTCGATCTAAATTACTGTCGTAATGCAGGCTGATAAATGCATCGGCATTGTAAGATTGGGCCGTACTTACACGCGAGGGAAGAGGAATAAAGGAATCACTATTCCTGGTTAAGTAGACATCTGCACCTGCAGCTCTTAATTTATCATACAACAATCGAGCCGTCCGAAGTGTCAGTTCCTTCTCAAGAGTGCCGCTTGCTCCTGTAGTGCCGTTATCACCGCCGCCATGCCCAGGGTCTAAAACAATTGTTTTATTTTTAAGGTAACCTTCTCCACCCGATTTCTCAATCTGTGTCTTGGAATTGTTGATAGAAACAATCCAACCTGCTACAAATCCCGTTTTGCCATTCTTCAATTTAACTTCATACCAATCATTCACAACGTTTTGAACAGGATAGGAAGTACCTTCATTTGCCCGTTCGATTACATCGGCTTGTACATTGGCTGATGCTCTGATATTTGTTCCATTATGTAAGATGGTAACGTTACGATCTTTGACAGCTTGTCCAGATTGGGTGGATGCTTTAGATTTCTCAAGGTACCACCCGGCAACCCAACCGAATTTGCCAGATTTATATTCTATTTTTGCCCAATTGTTATTCTCTTCTAAAATCGGAAAGCTTTGTCCCACCGTTACAGTTCCAATAATGACTGCATTTAAGGATGATCCTGAGCGGACACTTAAACTGTTGGCAGTGACGGTACCATTCATACCGATTGGTTCGTTCTTAGATGTATCCTTCCCTGCTTTTCCATCAGTATCAATAAATTCTGCACTTACCCAACCTTTTAAATGGGCGAATCCAATTTCAAGCCAATTCTTTTCTTTAGAATAAATGGATACAATCGTTCCTTTTGTTAGCTTTCCAATAACAGTTCCAGTTGCAGACGATTCTTTTCGGATATTAAGTGTGTCCGCATTTACTATTCCAGAACTTGTTTGATTACTAGTAGCTTTAGGTTGATCTGCAGGTTCGGTTTTTAAGACTAAAAAATCCCTCGTAACCCAACCTTCGCCAAATGAGGAGGAAACTTTGTACCAGTTTTCATTTTGGTCCAGTATGCTCACTTCTTGCCCTCTATTTAAGAAACCGACAATACGGAAGCTTGTCCCAGGACCTGAACGAATTCTTAATTGATCGGTGTTAGCCTTTGCAATCGTTCCTTTTGAACCACTGGATGTAGTAGTACTAGATGGTTTTGGCATGTTTTCCTTTGTAACCAGCCAATTAACGACCCAGCCTGTATTACCAAAAGACAACTCAACTTCAATCCAATCGCCTTTTTCTTTTACAATTGAATATTTCTCGCCTCGCTTGGCAACTTTTACAAGAGGATAGCTTAATCCAGGTCCACCCCGTACATTCACCGAATCAGAAGAAACGGTTACCGTCCCGGTTGCAGCACTACTTTTTCCTTGTGGCAGGAAGGCTCCGAAAATAAGAATGATAGATAATAACAGGAAACTAAATTTCTTAACCATCCACACCCTCCTTTTCTAGTGTTAAATTATATTTTATCGTAATTAGAACTGAAAATCATTCCTTATTTACTAAAATTGACCAGTATATGTGTGAATTTCCTTTCATTGATGCAAGTTTTTCATCAATGGTGGAGATAATAGAAATATTGAAGAATAGGCAGGGGTGATTGATTATGAGGTCAAGTGAAAAAGGAATGAACATCCAATCCATGGATGGCAGGATTTTCGGTGTTGATTTCCACGATTTTATCCAAAAAGAACAGAATGCCACTTCGTTTGAGCTTGCATCAGAATTTGGATTAACGATCGGGGATGTCAGAAAGTTAAAAAAACATTTAGAGAGATCCTAAAACTCTCTTGACATTACTATCAATGCTCCGTATTATTATATAAATATAAAACACATACATGGTATAACCAATGATGGAGCATAGTAATTAAGCAAACCCATGAAAAGAGAGGAAATGCCCTAGGCTGAAAGCATTTCTACATGAGTCTTAATGAATGAACACTCCGTAGGCTTCTCTCTGAAAAAAGTACTTTTAGTAGGAGATGAACGTTACAGGCGTTAACTGTAAAAGAGGAAGGGCATGGAATACGATTCATGTGCACTTCAACTAGGGTGGCACCGCGGGATACAAACTCTCGTCCCTTGTATATTTTGTATACAAGGGACGAGAGTTTTTTTGTTTTGTTAAGAGGAAAAAAATTACATACTTGTGAATGTGAAGAGGAGGTAATCCACTATGTCTATAAGCATCCCTAGAGGAACACAGGATATTTTGCCTGGTGAAGTAGAGAAGTGGCAGCTAATTGAAGCGAAGGCAAGAGAACTTTGTGAGAAATATCAATATCAAGAGATTCGTACACCGATTTTTGAACATACTGACCTTTTTTCAAGAGGTGTGGGCGATAGTACAGATATCGTTCAGAAAGAAATGTACACATTTGAAGATCGTGGAAAACGCAGCCTCACACTAAGACCAGAAGGAACTGCAGCAGTCGTTCGGTCCTTTGTTGAAAAAAAGATGTTTGGCTATGCCAACCAGCCAGTCAAACTCTACTATATGGGACCGATGTTCCGATATGAACGTCCACAGGCCGGTCGATTCCGTCAATTTGTTCAGTTTGGAGTGGAAGCATTAGGCAGTAACGACCCTGCCATTGATGCAGAAGTCATCTCCTTAGCGATGAACTTGTATAAAGAAATGGGCTTAAAACAGCTGAAATTGATCATTAACAGCCTTGGTGACAAGGAGAGCCGAACGGCCCATCGTGAAGCGTTAGTAAACCACTTTAAACCACGAATCGGTGAGTTTTGCCATGACTGTCAAAACCGTCTTGAGAAGAATCCATTAAGAATCCTTGATTGTAAACAGGACCGTGATCACGAACTAATGAAAACGGCGCCTTCCATTTTGGAATATCTCAATGATTATTCAAAGTCTTATTTTGAAAAATTACAGCAGTATTTAACACAGCTTGATATTCCATTTGAAGTCGATGCTAATCTAGTTAGAGGTCTTGATTATTATAATCACACGGCGTTTGAAATTATGAGCAATTCCGAGGGATTTGGAGCCATTACTACCTTATGTGGGGGCGGCCGCTACAATGGACTTGCTGAAGAAATTGGTGGACCTGAAACGCCAGGAATTGGATTTGCCTTAAGTATTGAACGGTTTATCGCTGCACTTCAGGCTGAAGGAATTGAACTAGAAGTGAATCAGGGAATTGATTGTTTCTTAGCTGCACTAGGTGACGAAGCAAAAGATTATACAGTAGGACTTTTACAGCAGCTTAGAATGGCTGGTTTTTCTGCTGAGAGAGATTATCTAAACCGTAAAATCAAAGCGCAATTTAAGGCAGCTGACCGTCTTCAAGCAAAGTTTGTTGCTATTCTCGGGGATGAGGAACTAAAAAACAATAAAATCAATGTGAAAAACATGGCGACAGGTGAACAGGTAGAATTAGACTTACATTCTTTCGTTGCACAATTTAAAGAATTGCAAGCTTAAAGGGGGATATATTCAATGTATGGAAGATCGTATTTTTGTGGTGAAGTTCCAGAAACAGCCGTTGGCGAAAAGGTAACATTAAAAGGATGGGTTCAAAAAAGACGTGATCTAGGTGGTTTAATCTTTATTGATCTTCGCGACCGCTCTGGAATTGTTCAGGTAGTGTTCAACCCGGATTTATCAACGGAAGCACTACAAACAGCTGAAAAGATTCGTAATGAATATGTTCTCGATATTGTTGGAACAGTTGTCAGCCGTGAAGCTGGAACAATTAATGAAAACCTGAAAACAGGAAAGATTGAAGTACAGGCAGAAAAAGTAACGATTATCAATGAGGCAAAGACACCTCCATTTATGATTTCTGATAAAACAGATGCATCTGAGGATGTTCGTTTAAAATACCGATACCTAGATTTCCGTAGACCAGTTATTTTTGAAACCTTAAAAATGCGTCATCAGGTAACAAAACAAATTAGAGATTTCTTAGACTCTGAAGGATTCTTAGATATTGAAACACCAATCTTAACCAAAAGTACTCCCGAGGGTGCACGTGACTATTTAGTACCAAGCCGTGTTCACCCTGGTGAATTCTATGCACTGCCACAATCACCACAGCTGTTTAAACAATTGCTCATGGTTGGTGGAGTGGAGCGTTACTATCAAATTGCCCGTTGTTTCCGTGACGAGGATTTACGTGCAGACCGTCAACCAGAATTTACCCAAATTGATATTGAAACAAGCTTCCTAAGCCAAGAGGATATCATGGGAATGATGGAAACAATGATGTCAAAGCTTATGAAAGAAGTAAAAGGCGTAGACATTCCAGCAGCCTTCCCACGTATGACTTATGATGAAGCGATGAGCCGTTACGGTTCCGATAAGCCAGATACACGATTTGGACTAGAACTAGTTGACCTTTCTGAGATTGTGAAGGATTCTGGCTTTAAAGTATTTGCTGCAGCTGTTGCTAATGGTGGACAAGTAAAAGCGATTAATGTTAAAGGTGCAGCAGAAAAATATTCACGTAAAGACATTGATGCTTTAACTGAGTTCGTAGCTGTATATGGTGCGAAAGGGCTGGCTTGGCTTAAAGTAGATGCTGAAGGACTAAAAGGACCAATTGCGAAATTCTTCTCTGAGGAAGATGTGCAAGCACTGACAGCAAGTCTTGAAGCCTCTGAAGGTGATTTACTTTTGTTTGTTGCTGATAAAAAGAGTGTAGTTGCTGATTCTCTAGGGGCGCTTCGCTCAAAGCTTGGAAAAGAGTTAAATCTAATTGATCAAAGTGTGTTCAATTTCTTATGGGTCACAGACTGGCCATTGTTAGAGTACGATGAAGAAGAAGGCCGTTATTATGCTGCCCATCATCCATTTACAATGCCATTTAGGGAAGACCTTGAATTGTTAGACTCTGATCCTGGAAAAGTACGTGCTCAAGCATATGACCTTGTGTTAAATGGATATGAGCTTGGCGGCGGATCACTGAGAATTTTTGAGCGTGATATTCAAGAGAAGATGTTCAGCATCCTTGGATTTACTCCTGAAGAAGCAAAAGAACAATTCGGTTTCTTATTGAATGCATTTGAATACGGTACTCCGCCACATGGTGGTATTGCCCTTGGTCTTGACCGCTTGGTTATGCTTCTTGCTGGCAGCACAAACCTACGTGATACTATTGCATTTCCTAAGACAGCAAGTGCAAGCTGCTTGTTAACAAATGCACCAGGTGAAGTTTCAGAAGCTCAATTAAAGGAACTGAATTTGTCATTAAATGTTAATAAATAACAAGAATTCGCTTTCATGAATCCTTGAAGCAGACTTTTAAATATGATATGATTAAGTCAATCGAGAAGAGTCCTGAAATGTACGTTGTGTTACCTGAAGTTTTGACCGAACATTATTTATTCGGGAATCCGGAGTTTTTCTGATTGCGTAAATGCCTCACCCTTTGACGGGTTAGGGGACTTACAATACCGGGAACAGGGAACCCACCTGCTGAGTGCGGGTTTCAAAACGATGGACATAAGCGACGGCATCATTGGGACTCTTCTATTTATTTGTTTAACAACAACCTCCAGCAAAATTGCTATGGAGGTTTTCTTTTGCTCTTTATCTTCATAATTCCTATCTAAATACTTGTTTTTATAGGATTGTATGTTATATTTTTTAGGGTAAAAGATAATAAAAGATAAAAATGAAATTTATTTTTGGAGGAACATCATGCTGCATCAATTTTCCCGTAATGAGCTTGCCATTGGTAAAGAAGGCCTCGATATCATGAAAAATAGTACGGTTGCTGTTTTGGGAATCGGGGGTGTCGGTTCATTTGCTGCTGAAGCTCTTGCCCGTTCTGGCGTTGGCCGCTTAGTCTTAATTGATAAGGACGATGTGGATATTACAAACGTCAACCGCCAGCTAATTGCCCTGCTTTCAACTGTAGGTAGACCAAAAGTAGAGATTATGCAGGAACGGATTAAAGATATAAATCCTGACTGTGAAGTGATTGCCCTTAAGATGTTCTATACAGAAGAAACGTACGAAGAGATTTTCGGCCATAAGTTAGATTTTGTTGTGGATGCTTCTGATACGATTATGTATAAGATTCATTTAATGAAGGAATGTTTAAAGCGAAATATCCCGATTATTTCAAGTATGGGAGCAGCCAACAAGATGGACCCAACGCGGTTCCAAATTGCGGATATATCTAAAACACATACGGATCCAATTGCAAAGGTGATTCGTACAAAGCTTCGTAAGGAACGCATTCATAAAGGGATTCCAGTTGTATTTTCGGATGAAAGTCCAATTGTGGTTCGTGAAGAAGTTGTAAAAGTTGTAGGGAAAGAAAATGCGCCAATTCGTAAGGCGAAAATGCCGCCTGCATCGAACGCATTTGTCCCATCAGCAGCCGGTCTGATCATGGCCAGCTACGTTGTTCGTGAGTTATTAAAGGATATTAAAATCACACGTGTATCTGATGAAAAATAATCCTTAGACCCTAGGCTTATCAGAAGTTTAGGGTTTTTTTATGCTTTGTTTAGGAGAATTTTTCTAAAATAATGTACACTATAGTGGACGGCTAATGAGAGGAGAGGGAAATTGGAAACAATCGTAGAGTTAAAAGACGTAACTAAAGTGATTAAAGGAAGAACTATCATTGATAATATTAGTTTTAAAGTGAATAAAGGCGAAGTTTTCGGCTTCCTTGGCCCGAATGGTGCTGGGAAAACAACGACTATCCGAATGATTGTCGGTTTAATGGGGATCACCTCAGGAGATATCATCGTCGGTGGATCGAGCATCAAAGCTGATTTTGAGAATGCTGTGGGACATGTGGGTGCTATCGTCGAAAATCCGGAAATGTATAAATTTTTAACCGGTTACCAAAACCTCGTCCACTATGCGCGGATGGCTAAAGGGATTACAAAGGAAAAAATCGCTGAAACGGTGGAACTGGTTGGGTTAACAGAACGCATTAATGATAAGGTCAAAACCTATTCGCTTGGTATGAGACAAAGATTGGGGTTAGCTCAATGTCTTTTACATGATCCAAATGTGTTAATCCTGGATGAGCCTACCAACGGTTTAGATCCTGCAGGAATACGAGAAATCCGTGACTATATTCGTTTACTGGCACGTGAAAAAAATATGGCAGTCATTGTTTCCAGTCACTTGCTATCCGAAATGGAAATGATGTGCGACAGGATTGGGATTATTCAAAACGGGCAGCTAATCGATGTGCAACTCGTAAAGGAGTTTGTCCATGGAACGGAAACTACCTATGAGTTAGAAGTAGTTCCAAGCGATAAAGCTTTGTTAATTGTCCAAAACCACTATTCAAGTATCCGAGCGAACCGCTCTAGAAATGGGATATCGGTAGAGCTTTCTAAGGAAGAAATACCTAACCTTGTAAAAGCTTTTGTTGCAGAAGATATACAAGTTTACGGAATCAAAGAAGTAGCAAAAACACTAGAAGATCGCTTCCTAGAAGTAACGGCTGAAAAGGAGGCGGTAACACGTGGGTAATTTAATCAAAAATGAATGGATGAAAATTTTTAGACGTCCTGGAACCTATGTGATGGTTGCCATCCTAGTCATTTCTATAGCAATAGTAGGTTTTGTAGTAAAGTATCAACAAAATGGGATGGATGTGTCCGAGGATCCCAAATGGGAACAAGTCCTACAAGAAGAAAATAATGCATTAAAGCAGCAGATGGACCAAAGCCGGACAAAAATCAAAAAGCAGTATTTTAAAAAAGAAATAGCGATTAATGATTACCGAATCAAGCATCATATTCCGCCAAGAGAAAAATATTCGGTTTGGTCATTTGTAAAAGATTCATCACAGCTCATTGTGTTAGCTGGGTTATTCATCATTATTGTGGCTGCTGGAATTGTGGCCAGTGAGTTTAACTGGGGAACAATCAAGCTATTATTGATTAGGCCTATCAACCGAACGAAAATTTTACTATCTAAATATTTGACGGTATTGCTGTACGCTATATTCATGCTGTCCATCCTATTTGTCTTTTCAACTATACTTGGTGCCATCCTGTTCGGCATGCCAGACGAAGCGGTTTCGTATTTAAATTATAATAATGGTCAAGTAACGGAGCAAAATATCGTTGTCCATTTATTAATCTATTACGGTTTAAGCTCAATTGATATGATTATGCTGGTTACAATGGCATTTATGATTTCTTCAGTCTTCCGTAATAGTTCGCTTGCCATTGGTTTATCCCTATTTCTATTGTTCACTGGGGGTCAGTTTACTACTCTACTGGCCATGAAATTTACCTGGGCAAAATACATCCTGTTTGCTAATACGGATTTAATGCAATATGTGGAAGGAGCGCCATTGGTGGAAGGAATGACCCTGTCCTTCTCCGTGCTTATGCTGTTGGCCTACTTTGCCCTATTCCAATTTCTCGCTTTTTTTGTCTTTCAAAAACGAGATATTGCTGCCTAAGAAAAAGGTGTCAGGCACCATACTTATGGGTGCCTGACACCTTTATTAGCTTTTTCGTATTAGTTTTTCATAAACGATTGCGAGTGCTTGTTCAAATTTCCCGGTTTTCTTCGGCTGGTAGTATTGTTTGTTTTTTAGCCGGTTCGGCAAGTATTGCTGCGGAACCCAGCCATTTTCATAGTTGTGTGGATATAAATATTCGATTCCTCTGCCAAGCTCTTTTGCTCCCTTGTAGTGGGCATCCTTTAAATGATCAGGAATTTCACCTACATTCCCTTTTCGGATATCTTCAAGAGCGGTATCGATAGCCAAAATAGCAGAGTTCGATTTGGGTGATAAGCATAGTTCAATAACGGCATTGGCAAGCGGGATTCTTGCCTCAGGAAAGCCCAGTCTTTCTGCCGTTTCAATCGCTGCTAACGTCCGTGGTCCTGCTTGTGGATTGGCGAGTCCAATATCCTCATAGGCAATGACGATTAGTCTGCGGCTGATACTGACAAGGTCACCTGCTTCAATTAGCCTCCCAAGATAGTGCAGGGCAGCATTGGCGTCACTACCACGGATGGACTTTTGAAAGGCAGACAGGACATCATAGTGTCCGTCCCCATCCTTATCTGCAGCTATGCTTTTCTTCTGCAGACATTCCTCGGCCGATTCCACATCGATTGAAACAATGCCTTCTTCATCTTCGTCTGTTGAGAGAACAGCTAATTCGAGTGCATTTAAGGAGCTTCTGACATCTCCGTTCGAGGCATTGGCGAAATGTTGTAAGGCTTCGTCAGTCACATTCACCTTTAATTTGCCCAGTCCGCGATCCTCGTCTTCAATCGCATGGAGCAATGCTTGCTTCACTTCATCAGGTGATAGTGGTTTAAGCTCAAAAATTTGACATCGGCTGCGAATCGCAGGATTAATCGCATGGTACGGATTACTTGTGGTTGCTCCGATTAGCGTAATCATTCCATTTTCTAAATAGGGAAGCAAAAAGTCTTGTTTTCCTTTGTCCAAACGATGGACTTCATCTAGAAGAAGAATCACTTTTCCTGACATTTTTGCCTCAGCTGCAACAATTTCCATATCTTTTTTATTATTTGTTACTGCGTTTAAGGTTCGAAAGGCATATTTGGTACTTCCAGCAATGGCACTTGCAATCGATGTTTTGCCAATTCCAGGTGGTCCATATAAAATCATGGATGTAAGCTGTTTTGCTTTCACCATTCTAGCAATGATTTTACCGTCACCAACCAAATGCTGCTGGCCTACGACTTCGTCAATCGTTCTTGGCCTCATCCGAAAGGCCAAAGGCTTTTGCTGCATAATCATCTCTCCAAAAGGGTTTCTTTTTAATCGAGCTTTTATCCTACAATACCACTTTCTTGGGAAAAAAGCATATTAAAGGAGAATGTGTTATAATTTCTAATGCCTATCAATTTACTGTGGAATTACTTATTTAAATATATAGATTTCGAATAGAGGTGCGAAGTAGTGAAAATATCAACAAAGGGAAGATATGGTCTTACAATTATGATTGAGCTTGCTAAAAAATATGGTGAAGGTCCCACTTCTTTAAAAGCCATTGCACAGGCAAATGATTTATCAGAACATTATTTAGAGCAATTGGTTGCTCCGTTAAGGAATGCAGGTTTAGTTAAGAGTATAAGAGGGGCATATGGTGGTTATATTCTTACAAATGTTCCTTCTAAAATTACTGCTGGGGATGTCATTCGTGTCCTGGAGGGACCGATTACGCCAGTTGAAGGAATTGAAGATGAGGAGCCAGCAAAGAGAGAACTGTGGATTCGAATTAGGGATGCGATTAAGGGTGTTTTAGATAACACTACTTTAGAAGACCTGGCAAATCACAGTGAAGATAATGATACCGAAGGTTATATGTTTTATATATAAGGCGAAGAGTATGAACATAGAATTATTTTGATTGAAGGTGTAAGGATGGAACGAATTTATCTCGACCACGCAGCAACCACACCCATGCATCCTAAAGTAATTGGAAAAATGGTCGAAGCTATGAATACGATTTTTGGTAACCCTTCGAGTATTCACTCATTCGGAAGGGAAGCCCGTCATCAAATTGATAGAGCTAGGGCTGGACTTGCGCGCAGCATTGGTGCAAAGGAAAACGAGATTATTTTTACAAGCGGTGGTACAGAAGCCGATAACATGGCGTTGTTTGGTGTGGCTGAAAGCTATCAGAATAAAGGCAAACACATTATTACCACTAAGGTGGAACATCATGCTGTCTTGCATGCTTGTAAAAAGCTAGAGAAGATGGGTTATGAGGTTACCTATTTACCTGTTGATGAAATAGGACGGGTTTCCATCTCTGAATTCCAAGAAGCATTGAGGGATGATACGATTCTAGTATCCATCATGTATGGTAATAATGAAGTTGGCTCGATTCAGCCAATTACTGAAATCGGCCACTTACTAAAAGATCATCAAGCAGTCTTTCATACCGATGCGGTACAAGCCTATGGTATAGAAAAGATTGATGTAAACGAAAGCCATATTGATTTATTATCCGTTTCTGCTCATAAAATCAATGGTCCAAAAGGAACAGGTTTTCTTTTTGCACGTTCAAATGTGAAACTCTCTCCTCGCTCCTTTGGCGGGGACCAAGAAAGAAAGAGACGAGCTGGAACGGAAAATGTTGCTTCTATTGTTGGTTTTCATGAAGCTGTTACAATTGCAAATGAAGAAAGAGCGGCTAATAGAGAAAAGTATATAGGTTTTAAAGAAGTAATGTTAGCAAAATTGCGTGAATTAGATATCGAGTTTAGCGTAAACGGATTGCTTGAAACTTCACTGCCACATGTATTAAACTTAAGCTTTCCGGGAACGAGTGTGGAGGCTATGCTTGTTAATCTTGATTTGGCAGGCATTGCTGTTTCGAGTGGATCAGCATGTACGGCTGGTAGCATAGAACCTTCTCATGTCCTGGTTGCCATGTTTGGTAAACAATCAGAGCGCTTGATCAATTCGATCCGTTTTAGTTTCGGCTTGAACACAACGACTGAGGACGTCGTGAAAGCTGCTGAAGAGACGGCAAAGGTTGTTATGCGTCTGAAAAAATAAATGTAATATCTAGTAGGGTTAAAAGAGAGGTGAAAGAGAAATGGAGAAAAAAGAGCCAAAAGATATCCGTGTTGTAGTTGGAATGTCAGGTGGTGTAGACTCCTCTGTAGCTGCACTCCTATTAAAGCAGCAAGGCTATGACGTAATTGGAATTTTTATGAAGAATTGGGATGACACAGACGAAAATGGTGTGTGTACAGCCACTGAAGACTACGAGGATGTTATTCGGGTATGCAATCAAATTGGCATTCCTTATTATGCTGTTAATTTTGAAAAACAATATTGGGATAAGGTATTTTCTTATTTCCTTGAAGAATATAAAGCGGGTAGAACACCAAACCCAGATGTGATGTGTAACAAAGAAATTAAATTTAAGGCATTCCTCGAACATGCACTTAAATTAGGTGCAGATTACTTAGCAACGGGTCATTATGCAAGAGTTGAATTCCGCGATGGTGAATATAAAATGCTCCGTGGTCTGGATGAAAATAAGGACCAAACGTATTTCTTAAATCAATTGACACAGGAACAACTGAGTAGAGTCATGTTCCCAATTGGAAACTTAGAGAAATCTCGAGTAAGGGAAATAGCGAAGGAAGCAGAACTTGCTACTGCCACAAAAAAGGACAGTACGGGTATTTGCTTTATCGGTGAACGGAATTTTAAGGACTTCCTAGGTCAATATTTACCCGCTCAACCAGGTAAGATGGAGACATTTGAAGGAGAGATTAAAGGGAAACATGAAGGTCTAATGTATCATACCATTGGCCAGCGTCATGGTTTAGGTATTGGCGGAGCAGGTGAACCTTGGTTTGCCATTGGAAAGGACTTAGAAAGAAATGTCCTTTATGTTGGACAAGGTTTCCACAATGAAAAACTTTATTCCAACTCGATTATTGCAACCAACGTTAGTTGGGTATCGAACAAAGAAAAATCGGCTGAGTTTGAATGTACGGCCAAGTTCCGCTATCGCCAGGAAGATAATAGCGTGACTGTACGTTTGTTAGAAGGCAATCGTGCAGAAGTTATTTTCAAGGAGCCCATTCGGGCGGTTACCCCAGGACAGGCGGTTGTATTCTACAATGGCGACGAATGTCTTGGCGGCGGTACCATCGACGAAGTGTACAAAAATGGTGAACGGTTGACATATGTAGGATAATTTAGTCCCTGATTCCACTACTGGAGTCAGGGCTTTTTACTCTATTTTTGGTGCGTTTTTCTTTTAAGAATATGATATACTTTCCCTTAGGATTGGAGCTGAAAAAAATGGATAAAAACCAAATAGGTGTACAATACATGCAGGAAGGCAATTACGAAGAAGCAGCTAAAGCCTTCAATGAAGCTATAGAAGAAAATCCGACGGACCCTGTTGCTTATATTAACTTCGGCAACGTTCTTTCAGCTGTCGGTGACGATGAAAAAGCAATCAAATTTTATCAAAGGGCACTTGAAATAGATGAAAACGCGGCAGCAGCTTACTATAGTATCGGTAACATTATGTTCACTCATGATCAGTTTGACGAGGCGAAAAATATGTTTGAAACAGCCATGAAAAAAGGGCTGGAGTCTGCCGATAATTACTTTATGTTAGGTTTAACGCTAGTACAATTAGACAAGAACCGCTTCGCCCTTCCTTACCTGCAAAGAAGTGTTGAGCTGAATGAAGAGGATGCAGAAGCAAGGTTTCAATATGGTTTATGTCTAGCACAATTAGAATTCATTGACGAATCTATGGTTCAATTTGAAAAGTGTATTGAACTAGATCCAGGACACTCAGATGCTTATTATAATTTAGGGGTTTCGTATGCCTTTAAAGAAAATTCTACTAAAGCAATTGAAATGTTTAATAAGGCCCTGGAAAACCAGCCAGACCATTTGCTTGCAGGACATGCAAAAAAATTAATTGAAAATATGCAATAGGTGATACCGATCTTTTTGAAAGGAGGGAGACACGAGTGGAGAAGCAGGATTCGCTTGATTTATTTGCCGAACAAGGAAAGTTTGTAAAGGGAAGACCCATCGTTACAATCTTTCATAATGAACAAAACCTATATACGGTTTTACGGATACGAGTAGATGAAACAAACCATTCCTATGATGACAAAGAAGCGGTTGTCACTGGCTATTTTCCAAAGGTACATGAGCAGGAAACGTATATCTTTTACGGAGAATTTAAAGATCATCCTAAGTTTGGTCTGCAATTTCATACAAATCATTACAGAAAAGATATGCCACAGACAAAGCAAGGGGTTATTGCTTATTTGTCAGGTGAACTGTTCAAAGGGATTGGTAAGAAGACAGCAGAAAATATCGTGGATACGCTTGGGGAAAACGCCATTTCAAAAATACTTAACCAGCCGTCGCTGCTAGATTCCATTCCTAAGCTTCCTCCTGATAAGGCTAAAACACTGTATGACACACTCATGGAGCACCAAGGACTCGAGCAGGTCATGGTAGCTTTAAACCAATATGGGTTCGGGCCGCAGATTTCAATGCGAATTTACCAAGCATACAAAGAGGAGACACTTGGTATTATTCAGAAGAACCCTTACCAATTAGTTGAGGATATTGAGGGAGTTGGTTTTGGCCGTGCGGATGAGCTTGGCTATCAGCTTGGGATATCAGGCAGTCATCCTGATCGCATCAAAGCAGCCTGTCTGTATACGCTAGAAAATGATAGCTTACAGACCGGTCATGTATACATACATGCTGAGCAATTACTCGAACAAGTAAAAAGTTTGTTAGAAGAAAATAAGCGAGACCAAATTGAGTTTTTCGATATTTCGAATGAAGTCATTAAGTTGGAAGAAGAAGGGAAATTAATTGGTGAAGAAAAACGAATTTACTTGCCATCTCTTTATTTTGCAGAAAAAGGACTTGTGACTAACATTCACCGCATCTTACAGCAAACCGAATATAAGGATCAATTTCCTGAATCTGAGTTCCTACTTGCTTTGGGAGGCTTAGAAGAACGTCTTGGGGTACAATATGCGCCCACCCAAAGAGAAGCCATTCAAACGGCATTAATGTCACCAATGCTTATTTTAACTGGGGGACCTGGAACAGGTAAAACCACGGTTATAAAAGGAATTGTTGAGCTTTACGCTGAACTCCATGGCTGTTCGTTGGAGCCGAAGGATTATCATAAAAAGGGTGAACCGTTTCCATTTTTGCTTGCTGCACCAACAGGTAGAGCAGCCAAAAGAATGAGTGAATCCACCGGTCTTCCTGCCGTAACGATTCATCGATTACTTGGTCTAAATGGGACTGAAGGAATTGACCATGAGGATTCAAATACACTTGAAGGAAAAATATTAATCGTCGATGAAACTTCGATGCTTGATATATGGCTTGCTAATCAATTGTTTAAGGCTCTGCCAGACAATATTCAAGTTATTCTTGTTGGGGACGAGGATCAGCTGCCATCGGTTGGTCCTGGTCAGGTTTTAAAGGACTTGTTGGATTCAGAATGTATTCCGACGGTTCGATTAACCGATATTTACCGGCAGGCGGAAGGTTCATCAATCATAGAATTGGCCCATGATATAAAAAGAGGCTATCTTCCCCCGGATATAACACAAAAGAAGCCTGATCGTTCGTTTATCAGATGTTCTACTGCACAGGTGGCTCAAGTCGTGGAAAAAGTAGCGCAAAATGCCAAAAACAAAGGTTATTCTGCAAAGGATATCCAAGTACTGGCGCCTATGTATAGAGGCCCTGCAGGGATTGACCGATTAAATGTGTTGCTACAGGAGATTTTTAATCCAAACCCTGATGGTAAACGAAAGGAAATTACCTTTGGAGAAGTAAAGTACCGAATTGGTGATAAGGTGCTTCAACTTGTTAATCAACCAGAGAATAATGTGTTCAACGGTGATATTGGTGAAATTATTTCGATTATCTATGCAAAGGAAAATACGGAAAAACAAGACATGATTTATATTTCCTTTGAGGGAAATGAAGTGGAATATACAAGGCAGGATTTGAATCAAATCACCCATGCCTATTGTTGTTCTGTCCATAAATCCCAGGGCAGTGAATTTCCTATTGTTATTCTTCCTGTAACGAGAAGTTATTACCGGATGTTGCGACGAAATTTAATCTATACAGCTATCACAAGAAGTAAACAATCGTTAATTCTATGTGGAGAAGAAGATGCATTAAGAATGGGTGTAGAAAGAGCGGACGAACTTTCAAGACAGACCACTCTTCGTGAAAAGCTTAAAGAAACAATTTTAGTACAGCCCCAGACTCTTCAAAATGACACAGAGCCGGTCCAAGGCTTATCCTATGAGGAAGAATTAATGCAAGTCAATCCAATGGTTGGAATGGAAAACCTTACACCTTATGATTTCATGCTAAATGACTGAAACTATAAATGTTCGGGGAGGTGGGACACTCTTTGCGGACATTTTCATTATTAAAAGGACAACCAGTTTTTGAAACGAGCAGTGGAACAAAAATTGGTGATATCAGTGACCTATGTATCTCAAGCAATGGTATCGTCAAAGGCCTATTGATTAAAAAAGGCGTTTTCTTCAAACAATCGTACTTTCTGGATATTCAAAAAGTGACTACCTTCGGCTGGGATGGGGTTATGATTGAAGATAGCGGGTGCTTGGAAAAGTTAGGAGATAACCCTGAATATACCTTGACACATCAGCATTCTTTAGATGGAATGATGATGCTCTCAAAAAGCGGAGAATCACTCGGTTTGTTAAAGGATGTATATTTTCAGGAAGAAGTGGGCACAATCGTAGGGTATGAAATTACGGATGGCTTCTTTTCGGATATCACGGAAGGTAAACAAGTCATTCAATCCGGGAAGCCCTTAGCGATCGGAAAGGATGCCATTATCGTAGATGTAGATAATACGTGAGGTGTCTTTTCATGTTTAAGTGTCCTAACTGTCAAAGCAAAGATATCGGCAAAATTGGTATCAACCAATATTATTGCTGGAGCTGTTTTATTGAGCTATCTGTTAACAAAGGTCTCATTAACACCCATCAGGTGGAGGAAGACGGTTCACTTAGTTCCTTAGACGATTTGTTTGAAGAAGAAGAGCGTCGTTACACCCTATAATTATTATAAGAGGTGAAACGCATGAATAAAATGATGACGTCGATGATTGCTTTTGGTGCGGGGATGGCCATATATAATATGGCCCAACGAAATAATATGATGTCCACCCGCAATATGAAAAGAATACAAAAAAAGGTAAAACGAGCAATGTTTTAATGCAAATCCCCCTTGGATTCCTAGGGGGATTTTTACGTACCCTTACTCAGAATGTATAAACATCGACTTCGAGAATTGTCCAGCTCCAGCGCCTAGCCAGTTTTCTACCTGAATAATCTTCCTTGAGTATCTTGTAACAATCATGGCTTGATAAAGCGATGATTGTTACAGCTCGGGTCAAATAACCTTCGGCAAGTAAAGTCAAAGAGCGACTTTTCTTGCCGAAGAACATTTGCCTGTTGGGCTGATCAAGGCGCTTGCGCTTTTCTTATGAATATTTCCCCTTATTGTCTCTAACACTAACATGAGGGAGGACTGCTCGTGGATATTCGTATGAAATGGCTGTATCGAATTGGTTTTATACTCCTATTATTAATTGCCCTTTACGTTTTTCTTAAAATTAGATTTGTTTGGATGCCGGTTGTCAGGCTTGCCGTCATTATCATCTTACCTTTTCTAATAGCAGGGTTTATAACGTATCTCCTTCATCCTATTGTGGAAAAATTACATGAAAAAGGATTCCACCGAGGGTTGGCTATTTTCTTAATTTATTTTATTTTTTTTGGAGGCATTGGTTTTGCTTTATATAAAGGTATACCAGCTATCATTGAGCAATTAAAAGACCTATCTGAAAGTGCACCGGTTTTTGCCGAACAGTATCGAAGTTGGATTGATGAGCTTCAGACCCATACAAGGGCATGGCCGGATGGATTGCAAGCAAAAATAGATGACGGGGTCAACACTTTTGAAAAGAAGATGGATTCTCTTTTAACTATTATTGTAAATGTCTTAATGGACTTCCTAAATTCAGCCCTACTTTTAATGATTATTCCGTTTATTGCTTTTTATATGTTAAAGGATTTTCCTTTGTTAAAACGGACGGCATGGTATTTGACCCCTAAGAAATGGAGAAAAAAAGCCACTCTATTTTTAAGAGACGTTGACGAATCTCTCGGAAGTTATATAAGAGGGCAGCTATTAGTTTGTGTGATTATTGGAAGTGTCTCTGCCCTGTTATTTTGGGTATTCCATCTAAAATATCCCTTGTTACTAGGACTTATCGTTGGTGCGACAAATGTGATTCCATATTTTGGACCGATTATCGGGGCAATCCCAGCGGTCATTATTTCTGCGACTACCTCGGTTAAGTTGGTCATCATTACGGTTGTTATTGTTTTTGGGTTGCAATTCCTTGAGGGAAATATCTTATCGCCTTATATCGTCGGGAAGAGTCTTCATATGCATCCATTATTAATCATGATCGCTTTGACATCTGGTGGTGAAATAGGGGGAATCTTAGGGTTAATCTTGGCTGTCCCCGTTCTTGTGGTATTGAAGGTAGGAATTATTCATGCGAAAAATCACTTTATTCAAGACAAAGCAAATGATTCTTCTTCTTAAAGTGCTTGGCCAATTGACAAACGTTTTTTTGGTGGATATAATTCGTCATATAGAATATGAATGAAAATGTTGAAGGGTCGAGTATGTTGTAGTCCATCTGTAACGCTTATTGCGCGGAAGAGAGGAGCTTTCAAGGCTGAAAGAAGCTCCAGATGAAGGATGACAGAACGCTAATCCGGAGTGCAGCTAACCACTGCCGTATACCTGCGTTAAGGGTTTTTTGAGAGATGGATACGGAATGTTAGTATTCATAATCAGGGTGGTACCGCGAGATTAAGCTCTCGTCCCTGTTTGGGATGAGGGCTTTTTTGTATGCTTTTTTTAAAAAATAAGGAGGTCAATACATATGAAAAACTTAACTGGTTCACAAATTCGTTCAATGTTTTTACAGTTTTTTAAAGAAGAAAAAGGACACACAGTGGAGCCAAGCGCATCGCTTGTCCCTCATGATGATCCATCCTTGTTATGGATTAACAGTGGTGTAGCTACCCTAAAGAAATACTTTGATGGCCGTGTAGTTCCAGAAAACCCAAGAATCACGAATGCCCAAAAATCCATTCGGACAAATGACATTGAGAATGTTGGGAAAACTGCTCGACACCATACCTTCTTTGAAATGCTTGGTAACTTTTCAATTGGTGAGTACTTTAAAAATGAAGCAATCGAGTGGGCATGGGAGTTTTTAACGGACCAAAAATGGATGGGCTTTGATCCTGAACTATTATCCGTTACCGTTCATCCTGAAGACAATGAAGCATATGAAATTTGGAATAAAACCATCGGTATTCCAGAGGAACGCATAATTCGACTGGAGGGGAATTTCTGGGATATTGGGGAAGGACCAAGTGGACCGAATACTGAAATCTTCTATGACCGTGGTCCAGAGTACGGGGATGACCCAAATGATCCAGAATTATATCCAGGTGGAGAAAACGAACGGTATCTGGAAGTTTGGAACCTAGTGTTCTCCCAATTTAACCATAATCCTGATGGCACTTATACACCACTGCCAAAGAAAAATATTGATACAGGTATGGGATTAGAACGTATGGCATCTGTTGTTCAGAATGTTCCAACCAACTTTGACACAGATCTATTTATCCCTATTATCCGTGCGACAGAGGAAATCTCTGGAGAGAAATATGGTGTGAATAAAGAGACTGATGTAGCATTCAAAGTTATTGCTGATCATATTCGTACCGTTGCATTTGCTGTCGGTGATGGTGCGCTTCCGTCAAATGAAGGACGGGGCTATGTACTACGCCGTTTGCTTCGCCGTGCTGTCCGCTATGCTAAGCAGATTAACATTAATCGTCCATTTATGTTTGAACTAGTTCCAGTCGTTGGCGAAATCATGAACGATTTCTATCCAGAAGTAAAGGAAAAGACAGAATTCGTCCAAAAAGTGATTAAGAATGAAGAAGAACGTTTCCACGAAACCCTTCATGATGGCTTAACCATCCTAGCTAGTGTCATTAAAAAGGAAAAAGAAAAGGGCAGTGACACCATTTCTGGCGCGGATGTTTTCCGATTATATGATACGTACGGATTCCCAGTTGAGCTGACTGAGGAATATGCTGAAGAAGAAGGTATGAAGGTGGACCATGAAGGCTTTGAAGTAGAAATGGAGCAACAGCGTGAACGTGCACGTGCAGCTCGTCATGATGTTGATTCCATGCAGGTTCAGAGCGGAGTTCTTAGAGATGTGAAGGTAGAAAGTCAGTTTGTTGGCTATGATCAGCTGGAAACAAGCTCCACAGTGGCAGCGATTGTGAAAAATGGTGAACTAATTGATCAGGCTTCGGCTGGAGAGGAAGTACAGGTAATTCTTGACGTTACGCCTTTTTATGCTGAAAGTGGTGGACAAATTGCTGACCACGGAGTAATGGATGGTGCAGGAGTATCTTTATTTGTAAAAGACGTTCAAAAGGCACCGAATGGTCAAAACCTTCATCAAGTAGTGGTAAAGAGTGGCACGCTCAAAACCAACCAACAGGTGACTGCTAAGGTGGATGCAGAAAACCGAGTGAAAATTATCAAAAACCATACAGCCACTCACTTGCTTCATCAAGCATTAAAGGATGTACTTGGCGAGCACGTTAACCAGGCTGGTTCCCTCGTTGAACCTGATCGACTACGCTTTGACTTCTCACACTTTGGTCAAATTAAACCAGAAGAGTTAGAGCAAATTGAAAAAATCGTCAACGAAAAAATTTGGAGAAATATTGAAGTAAACATTAGCTTAAAACCGATTGCTGAAGCAAAAGCAATGGGTGCTATGGCTCTTTTCGGTGAGAAGTATGGTAATATTGTTCGTGTGGTACAGGTTGGAGACTATAGCTTAGAGCTATGTGGTGGCTGCCATGTTCCAAATACATCTGTTATTGGTTTGTTCAAAATTGCTTCAGAAGGCGGAATTGGCGCTGGGACACGAAGAATTGAGGCTGTAACAGGTGAGGCTGCTTATAAATCATTAAATGATCAAGTGGGCTTATTAAAAGAAGCGGCAGATAAATTAAAATCAAATCCAAAGGATATCGTCACACGTATCGATAGTCTGATGGGCGAAATGAAACAGCTTCAACGTGAAAATGAATCACTTGCAGCTAAACTTGGAAATATTGAAGCAGGTAACCTGGTTTCCCAAGTAAAAGAAATTGACGGAGTAACCGTCCTAGTTGCAAAGGTACAAGCTGCTGATATGAATAACTTAAGAAATATGGCTGATGACTTAAGGCAAAAACTGGGCTCTGTGGTACTAGTACTAGGAAGTGCTCACGAAGGCAAAGTAAACCTGATCGCAGCAGTTACAAAGGATTTAATCGACAAAGGCTACCATGCTGGGAAACTGATTAAAGAGGTTGCTACACGCTGTGGCGGAGGTGGCGGGGGCCGTCCAGATATGGCTCAAGCTGGAGGAAAAGATCCTGAAAAACTAGATTCTGCACTTCAATTCGTTGAAGAATGGGTAAAATCGGTTTGATAATAGGATAAAGTAGTGTAAAATGAAGGTAATTAGTACAATTCTCTCGTCTATAATAAATGCGAGGTGCGTGAAATGAGTTCATTTGACAAAACGATGAGATTTAATTTTCCTGAAGAGCCCTTTGAACATGACGTAAATGACGTTCTTTTACAAGTGTATGAAGCATTGCAGGAAAAAGGATATAATCCGATAAATCAAATAGTCGGCTACCTATTATCAGGAGATCCAGCCTATATACCACGTCATCGAGATGCCCGTAACATTATCCGCAAGCTTGAACGGGACGAAATAATTGAAGAATTAGTCAAATCCTATCTAAAACAACAACGAGAGGTTAAGTAATGCGCGTATTGGGTTTAGATGTAGGCTCTAAGACAGTTGGTATTGCCCTTAGCGATGAAATGGGGTGGACCGCACAGGGTCTTAAAACACTCAAAATCAATGAAGAAAGACAAGAGTTTGGTTTTGAGGAAATTGGTCAAATAATAAAAGAGTACCAAGTGGATACAGTTGTCATTGGCTTACCTAAAAATATGAACGGGACAATTGGACCACGTGGTCAAGCCAGTCAGCAATATGCGAATGAAGTGGAGAGCAGATTTGCTGTGCCAACTGTATTATGGGACGAGCGGTTGACAACAATGGCTGCTGAACGTGTATTGCTTGAAGCAGATGTAAGCCGCAAAAAGCGAAAGAAAGTTATCGATAAGATGGCTGCAATGATGATCCTACAAGGTTATCTTGATAGCAAAAATTAATGAGGTGAATGAAATGGAACACAACCATGAGCATGAAGAAGAGCGTTTTATTACATTAGTAGATGAAAATGGAGACGAACAACTTTTTGAAATACTTTTCACATTCGATTCAGATGAATTTGAAAGGTC
The DNA here is from genome assembly GCF_057656715.1 of Neobacillus sp. Soil_C_43. Classification (NCBI taxonomy): domain Bacteria; kingdom Bacillati; phylum Bacillota; class Bacilli; order Caryophanales; family Bacillaceae; genus Neobacillus; species Neobacillus sp. Soil_C_43. Next base: position 606,015 of record NZ_JBDGJV010000001.1, on the reverse strand, counting down.
ATATGTATTCTTTTATCCAGTAGGGGCAAATGAGGATGACGAAGAAGAAGTGGATATCCTAACATATGCTTATATTCCAACTGAAGATGGCGGTTTCGGAGAACTAATGGAAATCGAAACGGATGAAGAATGGGATATGGTTGAAGAAGTATTCAATACCTTCAACGAGGACCAAGAAGAAGAAGAATAAATAAACGATGAAAGAGAACCGGCCATAAAAAAGGGCTGGTTTTTTTTCATTTTGACTTTGTTAATGTTCATAATTAATTTGGCAAACTTGTTGATTGGAGCGGAAGGCGCGAAGACTCCTGCGGGAGGACGGGGCAGGGGAGACCCCGCAGGAGCAAAGCGACGAGGAGGCTCCCCGGCACGCCCGCGGAAAGCGAAGCGCCTGGAGCGGAAATCAACAGGCAAGTTTCAGAGCCTTTAATATAATTAGGATAAATTTGACAAATTAATTGATAAATTGACATTTTTCTTACTATATGCTCAAATTATTACGAAAGGGGGAAAAGAATGACAACTGATCAAAAAGACCCGAAGAAAGATTTGGTACGAGAAAAAATGCTTGAACACCACCGTGAAGCAAAAGTAGTTAGAAAAATTGTCATGGTGATCTCAATCTTATTGCTATTATTAATTGTTGTTATCGGCGGCGGAGGATATCTTTACATACAGTCAGCATTAAAGCCTGTTGACTCTGATAGTAAGAAACAAAAAACAGTTGAAATTCCAATTGGTTCATCTGTAACAGGTATTGCAGAAAAGTTAGAAGCAAATGGAATTATTAAAAATGCGAAGGTATTTAAGTATTATGTAAAGCTAAAAAACGAAGGCGGTTTTATGGCAGGGGAATACCAACTGAGTCCTTCTATGGATGTAGCTGAAATTGTCAGCCGATTAAAAACTGGAAAGGTGCTGGCAAAGGCTAGTTTTAAAATCACCATTCCAGAAGGAAAGCAGCTAACAGAAATTGCTGAAATCATTGCGAAAGCAACCAACCAAAAGGAAGCGGATGTTCTTACTAAATTAAATAATAAAGAATTTATCAAACTGTTAATGGAGAAATACCCAGATTTATTAACAGATGAAATCTTAGATTCGAAAATAAAGTATCCGCTTGAGGGATATTTATTTCCTGCTACCTATCCTTTTTATAAACCGAATCCTACAGTGGAAGAAATGGTTACGGCCATGCTGGATAAAACAAGATCGATTGTCTCTTCCTATGCGGAAGAAAGTGAAAAAGCGAAGCTATCTGTTCATAAACTACTTACAATGGCCTCATTAGTTGAAGAGGAAGCGACTGAAAAAACAGAACGTAAAAGAATTGCTAGTGTTTTCTATAACCGTATCGAGAAGGATATGAAATTGCAAACCGATCCTACGGTATTATACGCACAAGGAAAGCACAAAGAACGGGTCTTATATGAGGATTTGGAAGTGAACTCTCCTTATAATACCTACAAACATACTGGACTCCCGCCTGGACCAATCGCAAATGCTGGAAAAATGTCCATTGAAGCTGCCCTCGAGCCGGAGAAAACAGACTTTTATTATTTCTTGGCTGCTGAGGATGGAAGCATATACTATTCAAAGACATTAGAAGAGCATAATAAGTTAAAAGCAAAGTATATTTCCAATAAAAAATAATGTATTAATTTGGGGGAAGCATTAGCATTCCCCCTACTTTTGTGATAAAATAGTTCAAGTGTTTTAATACGTACTCTATAGCGTAACTCACAGTAAGGTAATTTGCGGCAGTATTGCCATAAAACGTCCTGAGTAAAATTTACTAGCTTATGACGTCCGTGCCTGTGAACGCTATTTTTTCATGTCTAAAGAAGAATAATTATAGATAAACTAAAAGTATTTTACTTTGCAATAAATGCTTTTAAAGAGAGGTGACGCAGCTTGTTAGATGCGAAGCTGCATTCATATATTGAAGGTCTTATTTTAGAGCGTAATCCATTGTTAACAGAAATGGAGTTTTATGCTCGTGAACATAATGTACCAATTATGGAACTAGAAGGTATTGAAACGATGCTTCAATTACTTCGAATTCAGGGAACAAAAAAAATACTTGAAGTTGGGACAGCAATAGGATATTCCTCTTTAAGGATGGCAGAAGCGCTTCCTGGTGCTCAAATTGTTACGATTGAGCGGGATGACGAAAGAGCACAAGTAGCTGTCGGATTTATTGAGCGCTCAGCATACAAGGAACGGATTACCTTAATTAAAGGTGACGCGTTAGAGGTTGAAGAACAGATAAGTGGACATGCTCCATTTGATGCCATTTTTATTGATGCAGCGAAGGGCCAATATAAAAAATTTTTTGAAATGTATTCAAGCTATCTTAGTTCGGATGGAATGATCATTACTGATAATGTCCTTTTTAAAGGTTTAGTAGCTGAACCAGAAATTGAATCAAAGAGGATTCGGAATCTTGTTAAAAAGATTGATGATTTTAACAAATGGTTAATGAAGCATCCAGATTATATTTCCGTTATTCTTCCTGTGGGAGACGGGGTTGCCATTAGCAAAAGAAGAGGTGAGAGCAAATGAAGAAACCAGAATTGCTTGTAACACCAATAACGGTCAACGATATTTTGCCATTAGCAGAAGCTGGTGCAGATGCGTTTGTTGTTGGTGAACAAAGATATGGATTAAGACTTGCAGGTGAATTTAATCGTGACGATGTCCAAAAGGCAATTGAACTTGCTCACAGCAAGGGGAAAAAGGTCTATGTTGCAATGAATGCTATTTTTCACAATGAAAAAATAGATGAATTGAGCGATTATATTCAATTTGTTGCAAACGTCAAAGCGGATGCCATTATTTTTGGTGATCCTGCTGTTTTAATGACTGTAAGAGAAGTGGCTCCGGAAATGAAGCTACATTGGGGAACAGAAACGACAGGAACGAACTGGTATACATGTAACTATTGGGGTAAGAAGGGTGCTAAAAGAGCTGTTCTTGCACGTGAAATCAATATGGATGCTATCGTTGAAACGAAGGAAAATGCAGAAGTAGAAATCGAAGTACAGGTTCATGGAATGAGCTGTATGTTCCAATCCAAGCGTTCACTTCTTGGTAATTATTATGAATACCAAGGGAAAGTCATGGAAATCGAAAACCGTAAGATGCAAAAAAATATGTTCTTGCACGATAAAGAGCGTGAGAACAAATACCCGATTTTTGAAGATGAAAATGGGACACATATTATGAGTCCTAATGATATCTGTATCATTGACGAACTTCAAGAAATGTTAGAAGCTGGTGTCGATTCGTTTAAAATTGATGGAATCTTAAAAAGCCCAGAATATATTCTTGCGGTTACTAAAGCCTATCGTAAGGCAATTGATTTATTTGTTGAAGATCCTGATGCCTATGAGGATAAAAAGGATGAGCTGTTAGCTACATTGGAAGAGATTCAGCCTGCTAACCGTCCGTTAGACACAGGGTTCTACTTTAAAGAAACGGTATACTAAGGGAGGAGTTCATCTGTGAATACAGTTAAAGATAAGATTTCTGAAATTATCGATGGAAAACGTGTCATTGTGAAGAAGCCAGAACTCCTTGCTCCAGCTGGTAATCTCGAAAAATTAAAGATTGCCGTTCAATATGGTGCGGATGCTGTTTTTATCGGAGGACAAGAGTATGGTCTTCGTTCAAATGCTGATAACTTTACATTTGAAGAAATGAAGGAAGGCGTAGAGTTCGCCAAACGTTTCGGTGCGAAAATTTATGTTACAACAAACATTTTTGCTCACAATGAAAATATTGATGGCTTAGAGGAATACATCCTAAGTTTAAAAGAGACAGGCATTGCAGGAATAATTGTTGCCGACCCGCTTATTATTGAAACTTGTCAGCGCCTAGCACCGGAAATTGAAATTCATATAAGTACACAGCAGTCACTTTCGAACTGGAAAGCTGCACAGTTTTGGAAAGAAGCCGGAGCTGAGCGTGTCGTCTTAGCTCGTGAAGTAAGTGCGGAAGAAATCAGAGAAATGAAGGAAAAGGTCGATGTTGAGATCGAAACCTTTATTCATGGCGCCATGTGTATTGCTTATTCCGGCAGATGCACATTAAGTAACCATATGACTGCAAGGGACTCAAACCGTGGTGGTTGCTGTCAGTCCTGCCGCTGGGATTATGATCTTTACCAGTTAGAAGGAAACGACCAAGAAGCAGCTCTATTTGAAGAGGGAGATGCTCCTTTTGCAATGAGTCCAAAAGACTTAAATTTAATTCAAGCGATCCCACAGATGATTGAACTTGGAATCGACAGCTTGAAAATCGAAGGTCGTATGAAATCTATTCACTATATTGCGACAGTGGTTAGTGTGTATCGAAAAGTGATTGATGCGTATTGCGCGGACCCTGAGAACTTTGTTATTCAGAGAGAATGGCTTGAAGAATTGGACAAATGTGCTAACCGTGAAACAGCTCCTGCGTTTTTTGAAGGTGTTCCAGGGTATAAAGAGCAAATGTTTGGTAATCATAGCAAGAAGACAAAGTTTGAGTTTGTCGGTCTTGTGTTGGATTATAATCCAGAAACACAAATCGTTACATTACAACAAAGAAATCATTTTAAACCGGGCGAAGAAGTAGAGTTCTTCGGACCAGAAATTCAAAACTTTACTCATGTGATTGATAAAATTTGGGATGAAAAAGGTAATGAACTGGATGCAGCTAGACATCCGCTTCAAATTGTACAATTTAAATTGGACAAACCGGTATACCCTAACAACATGATGCGAAAGGAGAACTAGCATGACGCGCAAGCCAGTTGTTATTGGTGTAACCGGCGGCTCCGGCTCCGGAAAAACCAGTGTAACAAAATCCATTTATGAAAGTTTAAAAGATCATTCCATATTAGTTCTTGAACAGGATTATTATTATAAAGATCAAAGCGACCTACCATTTGAAGAACGATTAAAAACTAACTATGATCACCCACTTGCTTTTGATAATGACTTACTTATTGAACATATTGAACAGCTGCTAAGGTATGAACAGATTGAAAAACCAGTATATGATTATTCCATTCATACCCGTTCAGATAAAGTTATTCCTGTTGAGCCAAAGGATGTAATCATTTTAGAGGGAATCCTCGTACTTGAGGATGAACGTCTTCGGGATTTAATGGATATCAAACTATATGTTGACACTGATGCGGATTTACGAATAATCCGCCGACTTACTCGTGATATAAGTGAGCGTGGACGTACGTTTGATTCAGTTATCGAGCAATATTTAAATGTGGTTCGTCCTATGCATAATCAATTTATTGAGCCAACTAAGCGTTATGCAGATGTCATTATACCAGAAGGCGGACATAACCATGTTGCCATCGATATAATGGTCACAAAAATTCAAACAATTCTTGAACAAAAGTCAATTTTATGAAACAATAGCAAAAGAACTATCTAAAAATCCGTTTGGATAAATATCTTTTATGCGCGCCCTTATTAAAAGGACGCGCTGCTATGTATTATGCCGATTGGCATAATATCTACATATATTACATACACAATTCTATTGGGGGATTGTGAAGACTAGAAGGAGTGAGGGTTTTGGCTACAGAGAAAGTATTTCCAATGACACAAGCAGGTAAAGATAAGCTTGTACAAGAAGTTGAGTTTTTAAAATCAGTGAAGCGTAAAGAAGTGGTAGAAAGAATTAAAATCGCAAGAAGCTTCGGAGATCTATCTGAAAACTCTGAGTATGATTCTGCGAAAGAAGAGCAAGCCTTTGTAGAAGGTAGAATTACGACCTTAGAAAATATGATTCGCAATGCAAAGATTATCGCTGAAGTTGAAAATGCAAGCGACTCCGTTACATTAGGAAGCTCCGTTACTTTTGTTGAACTTCCTGATGGTGAAGAAGAAACATATACAATTGTTGGTAGTGCTGAAGCCGATCCGTTTGAAGGAAAGATTTCTAACGATTCTCCAATTGCAAAAAGCCTATTAGGCAAGAAGGTGGGAGAACAGGTTTCTGTTCAAACTCCTGGCGGCGAGATGAGTGTACGTATCGTTTCTATTAAATAATGTTTGAAATAAGAAAACCTCGTCAAAACTTTTGACGAGGTGTTTTTTATGTGGAGAAAACGAGCCATTGGCTGGCTGGTCATTTGTATAACAGGATTAGTACTTCTCTTAGTACGTTTAATGCAAATTCAACTAATTGAGACAGAAACCTTTTCAAAGCATAATGTGAACTTGCTTGAGGAAAGTGTGAATCAACGAACACAGGAATTAGTGATTGATAATGGCAGGGGGAATTTTCTTGATCGAAATGGAACGATGCTTACTCATAAAAAAGTGTCCGTGCTCGTTTTATTTCCATTTCTAAAAAAGACAGATTGGGATATCGAAAAGGTTTCGACCATTTCAGGAATATCAGTTAACTCACTGAAATTTGCAGTAGATGCTGCAAAAAAACCATTTGCTTTCGGAGGCCCAGAGCCCATTGAATTAACAACCTCACAGATGAAAAGAATTAATCAATTAAAAATACCCGGTGTATTTGCCATTGAGAAGAAATTTGAACGTTCTTCCATTCCAGCTGAGCAACTGATAGGACTAACAGGTGAGAATGCAAAGGAATTAAAAGAACGTTATCCAAGTAAAGAGCTATCGGAAAAGACGCTGCTGGGCGTATCTGGCCTTGAAGAAAGCTTTGATGAATTCCTGCTCCCAGAGGGTAAGTCAAAGCTTGTTTACCATGTTGATGGTGGGGGAGCCCCGCTTTTTGGAATAAATGTAAAATATGTGGACCCTGCTAACCCGTTTTATCCTGTTAATATTCGGACTACGATTGATAAAGACCTGCAGCAAAAGGCCGAGGATTTAGCTGATCAGTATCAGATTAAAAAGGGGGGACTTGTTCTCCTTAATATTGAGGATAATAGTGTGTTGGCGATGGTTTCACGTCCGGCTATCAATAAAAAAGACCCCTATAATGGAGCAGGAATTACGAATTTGATGGTAAAGCAGCAGATTATGGGATCCGTTTTTAAGACGGTGGTTGCTGCAGCTGCTATGGATCATAACTTAGATGACCCAACCCGGCTTTTTGATTGCAGTAAAAAGATTAATGGAAGACCAGAATCAAAATATAATTATGGAATGTTGAACTTTACAAATAGTTTTGCAAGAAGCTGTAATCGTACGTTCGGGGAACTGGCAAAGGAATTGCAGAAGACGGATCCGCATCTACTCGAGGACTATGCAGATAAATTATCTCTAACTGGTTCGGTGGGCTGGCAAGGTGAAGTGTATCATACCAGTGACTTCAAGCAGCTAGGTGATGAAGAAAAAGGGAGGGTGTTTTTGTCTGATGAGGCAAGAAAGGATCCTAATTTTATTGCTATGTCAGGTATCGGGCAGCACGAGGTTCGGGCTACCCCATTAGCTGTCGCTAACATGATGGCCACCATTGCAAGGGGCGGTAAAAAGGAAATGGTAAGAGCAGTTTCAAAAATAGAATATAAAAATGGGACAACGATGGTAGATTTCCCAGAGGAAAGCTTAAAGGGGGATTCTATCTCACCTTATACAGCCATGAAACTGCAAAAATTGCTACGTGAAGTAATTACTAATCCAAATGGGACTGGAAGATGGTTTAAAGATCTTCCATATGAAGTAGCAGGTAAATCAGGTACGGCTGAAACTGGTAAATTTAAAGACGGGAAGCAATTGCATAATAAATGGTTTGCTGGTTATTTTCCATTTCAATCGCCCAAATATGCGTTAGTAGCAGTCAATTTGGATGTAATAGATTCGGAAGGCGGGGTAAATTTATTGTTCGCGGATATGGTGAAAGCACTCTATGAAAAAGATACAGAAAAAGAGTAGTGCGACTATTATCCCTTCATGTTCTGTTAAAATCATGTTAGAATATTGAGAGCCTTTATTTTAGGAGGAAAAAGTATGACTAATGATTTTAATTCTAACTCACGGTCTGGATACCGATCGAAAAGAAAAAAAACGAACCTCGTCTTAAATAGTTTAATCATCATTGTACTCTTACTAATATTATTTGTGGCATACAATATTTTTGCTTCAGGAAATGATCATGCAGCACCTAAGAAAGAAAGTACAAAAACAGAGCAAAAAGAATCTCAACATACAGAGAAGCAAGCAGATAAAAAAGAGAACACTAAGGCAGACGATGAGAGCTCATCTGATCAAGTATCTGAAGAAGAACAGCAAAGTGAGGAAGCTTCAACAACTGAAAAGGCAGATGAATCACAGGAAGTTGTCACTGATGGTGGAAGTTCTTCTAATGTACTAAAAACGATTGAAAATCCAAGCTGGAAACCTGTAGGAACAACCCAATCTGGTGAACATACCGCTGTATACGATACAAATTCAGCCGATTGGCAGGAAATGCTGGAGGCTGTATCCTATGCCACTGGATTAGATGGCAGCAACATGACGGTATATTGGCTGGGAAGAGATAAATCCACACAAAATGGCTCGTTTGCTACCGTTGCATCAAAAGATAAGCAGCAAAAATACAATGTTTATCTTCAGTGGGTGGACGGAGAAGGCTGGATGCCTACACGAGTTGAGGAATTAGCTGAAATTGTTAAATAATAAATGATGACGAGGATGACTTAGAGTCAGCCTCGTTTATTTTTTCTTAAAATGCACCACTGCTGTGAAATAGGTTTGTCCATTTTCATTCACATGCATTTGATGTGATACGGAGTGGACTCCAAGCATAATTGCCCGGTTTTCATCAATTTGTGACTCGATTTTTTTCTGCAGAACTTTAAGATTAGTTGCTTCGAAAAACTCCACTTTATCTTCGATTAAATCAAATTGTAAATTCATAAAATCAGTCCTTTCATTTCTTATTTTAGTTATTTATTTATCAGCTAGCAACGAATTGTTGAATAAAAGTGAGGACTATGATAACATCTTTTTGAATCAATTCATAGTATGCTTATAGGATTAATATGCAGTTTTCGAGAGTGTGAGAATACAGGCTTACTATGGCAAGCATCTTTAAAAAGATGGTAGAATAGTGTTTGCGGATACGATGCTTAAAACAGAGGAAGATTATAAGCAGTAAAGCGTTAAAACACGATGAAAGAGGTCAAATTATGAAAATCGCTATAATTGGAGCAATGGAAGAGGAAGTAACATTATTAAGGGATCATATCGAAGATAAAACACAAGAAACAGTAGCTGGCTGTGAATTTACATTTGGAACCATGTACGGTGTAGATGTCATTCTGCTCCGTTCAGGAATTGGCAAGGTAAATGCAGCAATGTCAACAACCATCTTACTTGAAAAATATAAGCCTGATTATATTATAAACACTGGTTCGGCTGGTGGGTTCAACCCGGCTCTTAATGTTGGTGATGCAGTCATTTCAACTGAAGTTCGTCATCATGATGTAGATGTAACAGCTTTTGGATATGAATACGGGCAGGTTCCACAGCTTCCAGCTGCATTTTTAGCAGAAGAGAAGTTAATTGCGGTCGCTGAAAAAGCATCAAAGGAACTGGAAAAGTTTCAGATTGTCAAAGGCTTAATTGTTACTGGTGACTCCTTTATGGAAGACCCGGCAAGAGTCGAATTTGTTCGTTCGAAATTTAATGATTTACAAGCAGTTGAAATGGAGGCAGCGGCGATTGCGCAAGTAGCCCATCGGTTTGGAGTTCCTTTCGTTATCATTCGTTCTCTTTCTGATATTGCTGGTAAAGAATCAGAAGTATCTTTTGATCAATTTATTGATAAAGCGGCAACTAATTCTGCTACGTTGGTTATGAATATGGTGGCAGCGTTAAAATAGGAGTGGGGAAATGAAGGTCTATAAAAATGTTCATGAATTAATTGGGCATACACCAATGGTGGAAATCACTCAATTTCATTTGCCCGACGGTGTTCGTATCTTTGCGAAACTTGAATTTATGAATCCTGGGGGTAGTGTCAAAGACCGACTTGGAATGGAACTGCTGGATGAGGCATTTTCTAGTGGAAAGTTGTGTAAAGACGGAACAGTCATAGAGCCAACCGCTGGAAATACGGGGATCGGATTAGCTCTAGCAGCCATAAACAAAGGTATACAGGTTATTTTATGTGTTCCTGAAAAGTTTAGTATAGAAAAGCAGGAATTAATGAAAGCACTCGGGGCGAAAATTGTTCATACCCCTACGGAAAAGGGAATGAAGGGAGCAATTGCAAAGGCAAAGGAACTTGTTAACGAGATTCCAGGAGCCTATTGCCCTCAGCAATTCGGAAACCCTGCAAATCCAGAAACGTACTATAAAACGCTTGGTCCAGAAATTTGGGAGCAGCTTGAAGGACAATTACATGTGTTTGTCGCTGGTGCGGGTACAGGTGGAACATTCATGGGTACTGCCCGTTACTTAAAAGAACAGAGCGAGAAAGTAAAAACAGTCATTGTAGAACCTGAGGGTTCCATTTTAAACGGTGGTGAATCAGGTCCCCATAAAACAGAAGGTATTGGAATGGAATTCTTGCCGGAATATATGGATGCAAGTTACTTTGATGCCATTTATACCGTGTTGGATGAACATGCTTTCAGTCTCGTTAAAGAAATAGCAGTGAAAGAAGGCCTTCTTGTCGGTAGTTCGTCAGGTGCTGCATTTCACGCTGCACTAAAAGAAGCCCAAATATCTCCGCCTGGTACCAATATCGTCGTTATTTTTCCAGACGGGAGCGAACGATATTTAAGCAAAAAGATTTTTGAAGGAGGTATTTAGAATGAAAAGGAAAACACAATTGATTCATGGCGGAATTAGCCAAGATCCAGCAACAGGAGCGGTGTCCTTTCCCATTTACCAAGTTAGTACGTATAAGCAGGAAGGGGTAGGGGGTCATAAGGGATTTGAATATTCCAGGACTGGAAACCCTACAAGGAATGCACTTGAAGTGTTAATTAAAGATATTGAAGGCGGTACGGCAGGTTTTGCTTTTGGTTCAGGTATGGCGGCAATCACTGCGGTTATCATGTTATTTAATAGCGGCGATCACGTCATTCTTACTGATGATGTCTATGGTGGAACATTCCGCGTGATGACAAAGGTATTAAACCGATTTGGAATCGACTCTACTTTTGTTGATACTAGTAATTTAGACACTATTAAGAGTGAAATCAGACCGAATACAAAGGCGATTTATTTAGAAACACCAACAAACCCATTACTAAAAATTACGGATATTGAAGCAGCTGCAAAGCTGGCAAAAGAACATCAGCTATTGACCATTGTAGATAACACCTTCTCCACACCATATTGGCAAAATCCAATAGAGCTAGGAGCTGATATTGTCCTGCACAGTGCGACAAAATACATTGGTGGACATAGTGATGTGGTGGCTGGTCTAGTGGTTGTGAATAGTGATAAATTGGCAGAAGATCTTCATTTTGTTCAAAATTCTACGGGCGGTGTTTTAGGACCACAGGATTCTTGGTTATTAATCCGTGGGATCAAAACTTTAGGGATCCGTATGGAAGAAACGGAAACGAATACTGCTGAGATTGTGAAGTTTTTACAATCACATCCAAAGGTAAAAAAGGTATTTTACCCTGGGATTGAATCACATCCAAATCATGAGATTGCTAAAAAACAAGCAAGAGGTTTTGGCGGAATGGTCTCTTTTGATGTAGGAAGTGCTGAAAATGCAGATCAATTATTAAGTAAAATTAAATACTTTACTTTGGCAGAAAGTCTTGGTGCGGTCGAAAGCTTAATATCTGTTCCAGCCCGAATGACACATGCCTCTATACCGGCAGAGCGTCGTGCAGATTTAGGTATTACCGATGGATTAGTCCGTATATCAGTTGGACTAGAAGATGTTGAGGATCTCATTGATGATTTAACACAAGCATTAGAATAATTGATATTATCCAGGCACCAGGTGAACTCACCTGGTGCCTGAGCTTTTCTTTTACTAATATTTACATCCTCTTTCATATTAAGTTTTATGTTAAAGTAGGCTAGTAGATTAAAAGAAAAGCAGGTGATAAGTAGTGAAGCAACAAGCGAGAAGACTTTATGAAAAAATGGTTGATTTTAAACGGTTTGCCACGATCTTATTGGCTGTTGGTGTATTTTTCTATTTAGGTGTAATTATTCCATCCGATACGAAAAGCGAGATGGATGTTAACATAATGGTTCTATCCTCAATGTCTTTCCTAGCTTTATCTATTTTGTTTTTTATTCAATCCAAACAATGCCAAATGAAGCTGTCAGAGACAGAAGAAGGGCAGGATTATTTAATGAAAAAATAAGCGTCTCCCATTTGCGGAGCGCTTATTTTTTTTTTATCTGACAAAAGGGCGTTTTAATTAATTTAAAAAAATTACTGGAAAAAGGTTTACAAATGGCAGGTGTATGGATATAATTACCGTAGCAAGTAAAAAATTCCAAAAGGAGGTCGAAGAAAATGAATTTAATTGTAGCCTGCACACAAACAGCATATTTGAATATCACGCATTCGACCAGACTGGAATGGATTGCTTAAGTAATTAAGTGACATTACATATCCATGCCGCAGGGAGAATGACGCCTTGCGGTATTTTTGTGCCTAAAAATCTTGCCGCAAGGGATAACTTCTTGCGGCCTTTTTGTGCCCTTTTTATTCGCCAGATGGATATGTTATGCATAAATTGAAAATGTTGTTGGAACAAGTAAGAAATAAGTTCTTTAAAGGAGGTGTGAAACATGACCCTGAATATATTATTTTTCTCCATCACAATAAAAAAACGGAAAGTGGATCTTGAAAAGGCAACTCAACAGGAAATGGTTGAGAAACTCTATGATCAAAACAAAGACCGTCAAATTTCCATGCATCATTTCATGTAATCAATACACATGCACTAACTAAAAAAGGAAGTGAAATAAATGACCCTCAATATTTTATTTTTAACCATAACTATTAATAAACGTCGAATGAGCCTCGAAGAAGCTGCTCACCAAGAAATGGTTGATAAGCTTTATGAGAAAAACAGAGATCGTCAGGTTTCCATGCACCGTTTTATGTGATAGGTAAGTAAAAAACCAAAATAGAGAAAGGTGGTTGTTAATATGTTGTTTTTTCTAATGCAAGGTCGAGGAAATAGTTTCTGGGGTATGAAAGATACCACCTAGCCACTGTGAAAGAATGTAAATAGGAGGTAACCAATATGCCGCTTCATATTTTGTTATTATCATTACTCTTTAAATCAAAGAAAAAAGAATCATAATCCTTCAAGGGTTTGTTAACAAAATGTTCATATTTCCTGAAGTTAGATACTGTGAAAATGTGTTAAATTCAAAGTAGAAAATAGCAGTCTCTAACTAAGGGGTGGGGAATATGTTTTTGGTTGTGATGGCTTTCGTCATTACTGGGGCGATCGGTTGTGTAATTTCAGCCGAACTAAGTGTGGAAGTATAATATTAGAAAGCATCGGCCAAAACTTTCGGCCGATGCTTTTATTATTTCATTTCAGTTAACGTAAGGAATTCATCAATGTCATCTAAACAAATATGAACAGCTTTTTCCCAGAAATCTTTTTTTGTTAGATCTACCTGTAGATGTTTTTGTGCTAAATCTTCAACGGACATGGAAGCCGTATCTCTTAACAAAGCAATGTATTTTTCTTCATAGCCTTTGCCTTCCTCGAGCGCCTGCGCATAGATACCTAATGAGAAAAGATAACCAAACGTATATGGGAAGTTATAAAATGGTACACCAGTTATAAAGAAGTGAAGCTTAGAGGCCCAGAATAATGGATGATATTCTTCTAAGGCATCACAATAGGCTTCTTTTTGTGCAGCAAGCATCAGTTCATTCAGACGTTCTGCATTTACAGGTCCTTGCTTTCTTTCTTCATAAAAACTTGTTTCAAATAAGAAGCGTGCATGTATATTCATTAAAAGGGCAACGGTTCTTTGGACCTTATCGTCAAGAAGAACTAGTTTTTCTTCTTCATCTTTTGCATTTTTAACTGCTGCATCTGCAACAATCATTTCAGCGAAGGTAGAGGCCGTTTCTGCCACGTTCATGGCATAATTTCGGTTGAGATGGTGAACCCCCTTCATTGCAAATGTGTGGAAACCATGACCAAGCTCATGTGCCAGAGTTGAAACGTTTGATGGTGTTCCAGAGTAGGTCATAAAGATTCGAGATTGGTCGCTTTCAGGAAAGAAAGTACAGAAGCCACCAGGTGCCTTACCAGGTCGATCTTCTCCTTCAATCCATTGCTCTTCAAAGGCTTTACGGGCAAACGAAGCCATTTTTTCACCGAATATAGCAAAATTTTGTTCGATAAACTCGGCTCCTTCTTGATAGGAAACCTTTGATTCTGTTTTGCCAAACGGAGCATCTAAATCATACCAACTTAATTTATTTACCCCAAGGAGTGCTGCTTTTCGCTCTAAATACGTAACAAGCTTTTGTTTATTTTCGGATATGACTGCCCACATCGTTTCAAGCGTCTCTTTTTCCATACGATTAATGCTAAGAGGTTCTTTTAATACATCTTCCCAGCCTCTTTTTTGATACACACTAAGACGGAAACCGGATAAATGATTTAGGGTTTTGGCAAGAAAGTCAGCCTGTTCACCCCATGCATTCTCCCAATTTCTGAAAGTATTTTCTCGTACGTTTCGGTCGGGGCTTGAGAACTTATTAAATGCCTGACCGACAGATAGGAGCTTTTCCTCGCCGTTTTCTTGTATTGGTACTTTTATTTTCCCCACAATTAAATCGTATAATTGCCCCCAACTATGATAGCCATCTACACCAAGTGCGCTGATTAATGCTTCTTCTTCTTTAGAAAGCTTCTCTTTTGCTCGATTACGTCTTTCTGTTAAAACAAAGGAAAGGACCTGTAACTGTTCATCCTTTAATAACTCTGTCCAAATTCCATCATTAAATGAAGATAATAGGCTGTCAAAGGTACTAAGAGCCGTTTGGAAGGCCGCGCTTAAACTGGTAACCTTTGAATCAAGTGTATGGGCCTTTTTATCGTCGGTGTTTTGTGCCTGCAAGCAACTAACAAATGCCCCTGCTTGACGAAGTTTTTTGGCAGCATGCTCAAAATCCTCAAGTAATTCTTTTAAATATGTTTGATCCTCTTGTGAATTGAGTGGAGTCCAGTTGTTTACTTTTGTTTGGAAACTATCTATTAAGGTTGCTGTAAGATTTAAATGGTTTGCGAATTCTAATGAATCGCTTCCGCCCTGAAAGAACACATCAAGGTTCCAAACATCTGAATATGTAATCGCTGTCATTCTTTGTACCCCTCCTTAAAAGATGAACCACAATCATGGTTGATTATTGTCAAAAAAATAACACTTCCGCATTCCATTATAATTTACTTTTTCTAAAAATTCTATATTATTGGTTTTTACAGAAAGTCTTCGTGCCTTCCGCTCCAATCAACAGGGTATAAAAATCAACAATGTTCCTTAACTCAGCCTACAGAAAAAAGAGGCTGAGTTTACTTTGAGAAAATCAGCCTCTTAAAAAAGTATTAACAAACTCTTGTATACCACCACCAGCCTCCGAAGAGTAACAACAGAATAAATAAGACAATGACGACTGCAATCCAAAAACCACTGCCTGCAGCAAATGGAACTGGATAAGCTGGATATGGGGCTGGGTATCCATAAAAACCATAAGGACTAGGATAACCAAAAGGCATCTAGATTCCCCCCTTTATCCTTTTATAATACGGTATGAGCCCTTGTTTAAGCTTGTATAGGCAAATGTGTATGTCCTCATTAATTCAACAAATATTTCACACCTAATTGGATCTATTCTATAGTATAATTTTACCTAGAATGAAACCGGGAGAGGTATACCATTGAAAAAAATACTGCTTATTGACGATGAAACTCGGATGTTAGACTTACTTTCCCTATATTTAGCACCAAAAGGTTATGACTGCATCAAAATGACTTCTGCTATCCAAGCGGTTCAATACCTAGGTGAAGCAACTGTGGACCTTGTCTTATTAGATATAATGATGCCAGAAATGGATGGCTGGCAAACTTGTAAGGAAATAAGAAAATTGGGAGATACACCCATTATCATGCTTACTGCTCGAAGCGAAAAAATGGATATTGTAAAAGGGCTGAAACTAGGTGCAGATGATTATATTTCCAAGCCTTTTGATGAGGAAGAGCTGATTGCGCGAATAGAAGCTATTCTGAGAAGAAATAAAGGACCTTCAGGTAAAATATCCTTTAATGGTCTATCTCTAAATGAAGAGTCCTTCGAGGTTTCCTATCAAGGACATCCTGTTTTGGTTACTCCCAAGGAATTTTCCTTACTGACTCTTTTATTAAAAAATAGAAATAAAGTATTTACCCGTGAGCATTTGTTGACCACTATATGGGGTTATGCGGTTGCAACAGAGGATCGGACCATAGATTCCCATGTGCGGAATTTACGAGACAAATTGCGAAAATCAGGCTTCACTGTGGACGATTATTTGACAACAGTATGGGGACTAGGGTATAAGTGGATGGATAAGGATTCGTAAACGAAAACCTCATAGTTTAAGATAATGTTCAGGAGGTAACAAGGTGAAAGTTCAAATGAAAGTGATATTGGCTATGTTAATAGGAATATTACTTATTGCAACGGGTTGTACAAACAATAATGAGGACCAAGAAAAGAACCAACAGGAAAAAAAGGCTGAATCAAAGGCTAAATTTGAAGTGGTTGAGGCCAGTTCATTTAGCGTAAAAAATATACGTGGAATTGGCTATCCAGGCAATGATCAAGCACTGTATGTTGCCACAAATACGGGTTTAAAATTATACAAAGATTCAAAGTGGTATGAATCAACCACTAATCAACATGATTATATAGGATTTCAAGCAGTAGAAGATGGTTTTTTAGGAAGTGGACACCCTCAAAAGGGGACAGGCTTTAAAGACCCGCTTGGTGTAGTGCTCAGTGTGGATCAAGGAAAGACACTTGATCAGCTGGCATTTTATGGGAAGAGAAACTTCCACTTTATGGCTGCCAGTTTTTCAGATGGAGGGCTTTATGTAATTAGTGAAACACCGGAAGAAGGTTTAAGCTATGGTGTCAACTATTCTACAAACAATGGCGATACGTGGACAAAGAGCGCATTTAAGGGGTTTAATGCTGACTCATTAGGAATGATAGCAGTACACCCAACTAATGGTGATATCGTGGCAATGTCTACACGGACGGGTATTTATTATTCCTCTGACAATGGAAACACGATGAAGTTAATTACTAATCCCATTATGGTGACAGCCCTTACGTTTAGCGGGAATACTATCCTATTTTCAAGTGTGGAGAACGATAAGATTTTATTGAAATCGTTAAATCCTGTAACTGGCGAGCAAGGGGTATTGGCTTTACCTTTCTTAGATTATGATAATCCTATTACTTATTTAGCGGTTAATCAAAAGGATCATAATCAAATCGCCTTTACTACCTATAAAAATGATATTTATCAATCTAAAGACGGCGGAAAGAATTGGAGCGTTCTTCTTAAAGACGGAAAAAAAGAGCAGGAGTAACTTAACGGGTCCCGTTTCCTATCGCAAAACTCAAAATTGAATAGAAAAATGTATAACTAAATTGCACCGTATTTTGCGGTGTCTTTTTATTTTTTCTCTGTTAATTTATTTTGGCAGGAGTTCTCGTTTAATCGGAGGAATTCCGCTTATTTTGAAAAAGTAGTGGTTAGAAAGAGAAATAGGCGGAGATTTTCCGCCTAAGTAACCTAAAAAGCCTTAAAATCATGGAAATGCATAGTATAACAGGAAAAAATCCGCCTATTTATAGGGAAATATGTGAATTTCCTGATTTAGCCGGAATCTTTCCGCCTATTTTTCAATGCCATCAATAGCTCAGCTTAAACTGGAGCTATTTGTATGCAAAAATGTAGGGCAATTTGTAGAAGTACACTGGCTATTGTACCCTACATTTTCATATACAAGTTGTACTACAAATTCACTAAAAATTATAACCCAAATCCCTTCATATCAACCAAAAATCACCTGCAAATTGGGATACAATTTGCAGGTGATTTTGCATTACACTTTTAATGTTTGCGATAGCTAACGGAACCCGTTAGGAGTAACTGCTCTTTTTTTCTTTGCAATATATTCAATTTTTCTTCTTACGTTCTTTTTCAGCTCGATAAAATTCGTGGAACATTTTCATTAATGCTCGCTTTTCTATTCTCGAGACATAACTTCTTGATATTCCTAATTCTTTAGCAATTTCTCGTTGGGTTTTTTCCTTTTGTAAGTCTAGGCCAAAACGCCCCACAATCACTTCTTTTTCTCGATCATCCAAAACCTCTATATACTTTTTTATTTTCTCCAGTTCCATATTAAGCTGAATGGTATCGATAACGTCCTCAGATTCCGATTTAAGTACATCAATCAATGAAATCTCATTTCCTTCCTTATCCTGACCGATCGGATCATGCAAGGAAACATCTTTCTTTGTTTTCTTTAGTGCCCGTAAATGCATAAGAATTTCATTTTCTATACAACGAGCAGCATAGGTTGCAAGTTTTGTCCCTTTACCTTCTGAATAGCTCTCGATTGCTTTTATTAAACCAATTGTTCCAATTGAGATTAGATCTTCAGAATCCTCCCCGGTATTTTCAAATTTTTTAACTATATGCGCGACAAGTCGTAGATTGTGTTCAATTAACATATTTCGCGCATGCGGATCCCCTTCTGCCATTAACCGCAAGTACTTTCTTTCTTCAGCAGCAGATAGGGGCTGAGGAAAAGCATTATTTTTAACGTACGAAACAAGAAATAAAAATTCTTTCATTAAATATCCGAGAGCTGTTAAGATTCCAGACATCCACATCCACCCCCGTGCTTTCTTTTTTTGGGCTAGGGCCTATTACTAATTCCTATGAAGAAATCAGGAAATTGTGTCTGTCCATTCAAATTTATATTTTTATTTTAAGGGCTCTGTTAAATTTGCCTGTTGATTTCCGCTCCAGGCACGAGCGGTTCGTGGGTGTTTCGGCGAGCCTCCTCGGCCAAAAAAGCGCCTGCGGGGTCTCCCCTGAACCATACTCCCACAGGAGTCTTCGTGCCTTCCGCTTCAATCAACAGGGTGTATAAATCAACACTGTACTTTAACACAGCCATTTTATAAAAAGAAAAGCACCAACCGTAAAAGTGGTTGATGCGAATTGTTGATTATTAGACTTTTTTCAGTTTAAATGAACTTACCATTAGGAATGATAGAATGATGATAATGAATAAGAACGTTTGAGCTGGCACGTAAGGAATGATTAGAAAGCTGAAGGTTGCCAAACAGCCTGCAGCTGTAATTGGTAAACCAGTAAAATATCCATTACTCTCAGTAATGTTGAACCGAGCTAGTCTAAAAGCACCACAGCCGATATAAAAAACAGTAAAAAATGATCCAGGTCCGCCGAATTCATGCAAAATTCCTTGGTATAGTAATAGTGCTGGAGCCACTCCAAATGATATAATATCACTCATGGAATCTAATTGTTTTCCGAGCTCTGATTCAATATTGAATTTTCGTGCTACCATACCATCAAAACGGTCGGCTAAGGCTGCAATAAAAATTAGCAGTAAGCTTAGTCTTAAATTTCCATGTAGTCCGAATACAATCGCAAATCCGCCTAATGATAAATTGGCAAGCGTTATTACATTGGCTGTTTGAGATTTTAATTTCTTTATTGTTTGGTCCAATACGTCCAACAAAAACATTTCTCCTCATCACTCCTTTTTTTAGCAAAAGGAAAATCATTTTTTTTAGTTTATTCTATAATATTTAATTCTAAGCTTTTTATGACAGTTCGTAAAGAGTATTTTTACACTATTTGGGGGTAGATTGATGTTACAAGGTTTATATCGTCTCATGATTGAATTAACGAATGGAAAGTGGACATCCAGCCTTTTAAGAAGGTTTGCTCGTTCACGTGCAAGCCGATTTGTTGTACCATCCTTCGCAAGAATTTATCAGTTGAATGTGGATGAAATGGAAAAGTCAGTCTCGGAATATCCTACTCTTCATGATTTATTTGTTCGAACGTTAAAAAACGAATCTCGAGTTATTGACAGAAGTGAAGACTCCGTTGTCAGTCCCGTTGATGCCGTTATAGAGGATATTGGACCGATAAAAGAGACAAGTGAAATTTTAGTAAAAGGAAAAACGTATTCCATCGAAGAAATGCTTGGTGATCAAGAAGTCTTATCTAAATACTTAAATGGTACATACATGATTCTCTATTTAAGTCCAAGTCATTACCATAGGATACACAGTCCTGTTGATGGCACTGTAACGAAGCAATGGACACTAGGGGCTAAATCCTATCCAGTAAATAAGTTAGGGTTAAAATATGGAGTTCGTACCCTAGCAAAGAATTATAGGGTAATAACTGAAGTAAAAACATCATTCGGGCATGTGGCTATTGTAAAGGTTGGAGCGATGTTTGTTAATTCAATTGAAACAACGCATAAAGGATCAGAACTTGAAAAAGGGGGAGAAATGGCGTATTTCAGTTTTGGTTCAACGGTGGTCCTGCTATTTGAAAAGAACACCTTCCAAGTGGAATCAGCTATTCAAACACCAAAGGATATCAAGGTTGGCGAAAAAATAGGTGTAATACACAAATAAGGCAGGGAGTTTCTGCCCTAGAATATTCTTATAAAAAAAGAAAAGCCCATAATAGGGCAGTGTAATGGTTTTAGGAAGAGAGCTTTATTTTATTATATAAGGAACGTCGGTTAATTTCGGACTCAATTAGACCGATAAAATCCGGGCTTAAGTTTAATTCCTTTGCTTTAAAATATGACTCAATTAATAATTCATCTGACAGTTTTCTCACGTCAGAATCCACCTCCGATTATAAATAAATTGTTCTATTTGATGAAAACTAAACATAAAATAGTACGTTCAATTGGTGTACCCTAAATCTACCAAATTTATCCCTATAGAACAATCGTTCTATTTATCCACAACTTCTGGTGGATAAGTTGTGGTTAATTTGTTTATAAACTAAGGAAACTCAAGGAGTTCAATGGGTATAATGTTAATAAGGTTATCCACAGGATGAAAAAAAGTAGATCTTTGTCGAAAAATATTTTTTATTTTTTAAAAAAGATGTTACATCCATTAAAAATAGCTGTTTTTTAGTTCCAGTAGAATTAGACGTGGTCGAATTTTGTTGAATCACACATTGATCATTTTTCTTTTGAAACAAAGGGTATTATTGGTTATGATTGTACAAGTACAGATGAAAGAGCTATTCATATTAAGAATTATAATGAGGTGTAAGCTTAGTGTTAAAACAATTTTTACCAGATGAGCATGTGAAAAGCATTCTGGATATTTCGCCTGAACAATTAAAGGAAAAAGGGATAAAAGGGATTATTACTGATTTGGATAATACATTAGTGGAATGGGATCGTCCGAATGCCACTCCCCAATTAATTAATTGGTTTGATGAAATTAGAAAACATCATATTCTTGTAACCATTGTTTCAAATAACAATGAAGAACGTGTAAAGGCTTTTTCTGATCCTTTAAACCTTCCGTTTATCTTTCGCGCACGGAAGCCGCTCGGACCTGCATTTAACAAAGCAGTTAGGCAAATGGGCATAAAAAAAGAAGAGACCGTCGTTATTGGGGACCAATTATTAACGGATGTACTTGGAGGAAACCGTAGTGGTTTTCATACCATTTTGGTTGTACCCGTTGCCCAAACCGATGGCTTCTTTACAAAGTTCAACCGTTTTGCTGAGAGAAGGATCTTAAACTGGTTCAGAAAAAAAGGAATGCTTCAATGGGAGGATTAATTTGTGAGTGAACAACATATATGTATAGGCTGTGGTGTAAAAGTTCAAACGGAAAATCCAGAATTAATAGGCTATGCACCATCTTCTGCTTTAGAGAAAGAAATAATTGTTTGTCAAAGGTGTTTCCGGCTCAAGCATTACAATGAGGTTCAAGATGTTAATCTTACCGACGATGACTTTTTAAAGATTTTAAATGAAATGGGAAAAACTGATGCCCTTATTGTGATGATTGTTGATATCTTTGATTTTAATGGAAGTTGGTTACCGGGATTACACAGATTTGTTGGGAATAACAAGGTACTGCTTGTAGGTAACAAGGTTGACCTTTTACCAAAGTCGGTCAAACACAATAAATTAATTAACTGGATGAAGAACGAGGCAAAGGAACTGGGATTAAGAGCAGAAGAGGTGTTCCTTGTTAGTGCAGCCAAAGGTCAGTTTATTAAAGAAACAGCCGCAGCTATTGATGAGATGCGAAATGGAAAGAACGTTTATGTGGTTGGCTGTACAAATGTAGGGAAATCAACCTTTATCAATAGAATTATTAAGGATGTAACAGGGGAAGCGGACCTCATTACTACCTCGCATTTTCCTGGGACTACATTGGATATTATCAAAATCCCACTTGACGATGGAAAGTATCTAATTGATTCTCCTGGAATTATCAATCACCATCAAATGGCTCATTTTGTTGACAAAAGTGATTTAAAAGTGATTACCCCTAAAAAAGAGATTAAACCAAAAGTATTCCAACTGAATGAAGGTCAAACCTTATTCTTTGGAGGCTTAGCACGATTTGATTATATCAGTGGCGGTAGAAGGTCATTTGTTTGTTATGTATCCAATGATTTTACTATTCATAGGACAAAAACAGAAAATGCCTCTGAACTTTATGAAAAGCATGTCGGGGAAATGCTAACACCTCCACAGCCGGAACAAGTTGATTCTTTCCCAGAGTTAGTAAGACAAGAGTTTGTGGTGAGGGAAGCTAAAACAGATATCGTTTTTTCAGGGTTAGGCTGGATTACGGTCAACGAGCCTGGGGCAAAAGTGGCTGCTTATGTTCCAAAGGGTGTACAAACGTTAATACGTAAATCTTTAATTTAAATACGTATGTAAAACAAGTAATACGAGGTCAGAATGGGTGAGGAGAAAAAAGGTGAAAAAGCTTTTTGCTGTTTTAGGCGATCCGATAGGGCACTCGATGTCGCCAGTCATGCACAATGATTTATTCTCTTTTTATAATATTGATGCCTATTATCTTCCCTTTCAAGTAAAATCAGAGAATCTAGAGGATGCCGTTAAGGGATTAAAGGCAATTGGCGCAGGTGGATTTAATGTCACCGTTCCCCATAAAAGCAAGATTATTCCCTTTTTAGATGAGGTAGATGAATTAGCTGCCAGCATTGGAGCAGTAAATACAGTCGTGAATGACGGTGGAAAATTAATTGGCTACAATACTGATGGACCAGGATTTTTAAGTGGACTCCATACAAGTCTTCCTTCTATACAAGGAAAAAGGGTCTTAATCATTGGTGCAGGTGGTGCTGCAAGGGCCATTTATTTTACCTTGGCAAAGGAACGACCTGCGGTGATTGACATTACTAATCGTACTTTGGAGAAAGCTCAGAGCTTGATTGAAGCATGTCCATATACCATCTCGTCTGCAGCAAAATCTATTGCCGAAGCCGGTAACCAAATAGAAGAATATGATTTAATCATTCAAACAACCATGGTTGGGATGTCACCTCGGTTAGATGAAAAACCTTTGGATTTAAATAATCTAAGGAAAGAGTCAATGGTTTGTGATATAATTTACAATCCGCTTACAACTCAATTTTTACATGATGCAAATGGACAAGGGGCACGAACGCAAAATGGAATTGAGATGTTTGTTTATCAAGGAGCCCTTGCCTTTGAAAAGTGGACAGGAATACTCCCGGATATCCAACGAATGAGAGAGAATGTGTTGAAACAATTAGGAGGAAAAACATGTTAACAGGTAAACAAAAAAGTTTTTTACGTTCAAAAGCACACCACTTAGATCCTATTTTTCAAGTAGGAAAAGGCGGAGTCAATGATAATATGATTAAACAAGTATCGGACGCACTTGAAGCGAGAGAACTTTTTAAGATCAGTGTCTTGCAAAATTGTGAGGAAGATAAAACAGCAGTTGCTGAACAGTTAGCTAAAGGTACAGGTGCTGAAATTGTCCAAATCATTGGGAACACGATTGTCCTGTATAAAGAGTCTGTTGAAAAGAAAACAATCACTCTTCCATAATCCAATGTAGTAAAGGATGGCGAAAGCATGAAGAAGGTTGGAATTTTGGGAGGAACATTTGATCCTCCACATTATGGTCATCTGATGATTGCTAATGAGGTTCTTTCCGCACTTGAACTTGATGAAATTTGGTTTATGCCAAACCAGGAACCTCCCCATAAGAAAAAGACAGGTTCTGTTAAAAATGAAGATCGTCTTCGGATGCTTGAGCTTGCAACTCAAGGAAATTCAGCTTTTAATATAGAGACGATTGAATTAGAAAGAGAAGGTCCTTCCTATACTATTGATACTATGAAAAAAATCAATGATAAGTATACTGGGTATCAATTTTTCTTTATCATTGGGGCAGATATGATCGAATATTTACCGAAATGGCAACAAATTGATGAGCTTGTTAAGCTCGTTCAATTTGTTGGTGTACATAGGCCGTCCTATAGTCATCAAACCAATTATCCTGTTCTTTATGTGGAGGTGCCAGGCATGGATGTATCGTCAAGTATGATAAGAGATCGTGTGAAGAGTGAAAAGACTATTCGATATTTACTGCCTGATGCTGTCATTGAATATATTGAGGAGAAGCGCTTATATGGAACGTGAAAAAGCATTACAGCTTGTTAAGGAGCAGTTAACTGAGCACCGGTATCAACATACCATCGGGGTCATGGATACAGCCATACTACTCGCTAAGCGATTTGGAGCCGATATAAAGAAAGCCGAAACCGCTGCTATATTTCATGATTATGCAAAATTCCGTCCAAAAGAGGAAATGAAGGGAATTATCACTACTCAAGGGTTTCCGCTGAACTTGCTTGAATATAATTCCGAATTGTGGCATGCTCCTGCAGGCGCATACTTAGTCGAGAAAGAAGTGGGGATTACGGATCGTGAGGTACTAGATGCCATCCGTTACCATACATCTGGAAGAGTCGGAATGACCTTGCTGGAAAAGGTCATTTATTTGGCAGATTATATGGAGCCAGGCCGTCACTTTCCTGGTGTAGAAGAAGTGAGAGAGATTGCGCAAGACAATTTACAGCGTGCGTTAATTAAATCAGTTCAAAATACCATGATATTTTTATTAAAAAAGAATCAAAAGGTGTACCCTGATACATTTTATACTTACAATGACCTTGTTAATAAACTGGAGGATTGATGGATGAATAATCAAGATCTATTAAAAATGGCTGTAAAGGCAGCAGATGATAAACGTGCGGAAGATATTTTGGCTTTAAATATGAAGGGCATATCTCTAATTGCAGACTACTTTATTATCTGCCACGGTAATTCAGATAAACAAGTACAAGCGATTGCTAGAGAGATTAAGGAAAAAGCCCAAGAGAGCGGCCATGATGTAAAAAGAATGGAAGGCTTTGATGAAGCGAGATGGGTGTTAATTGATTTAGGTGATGTGGTAGCCCATGTGTTCCATCGTGAGGAAAGAAGCTATTACAATTTAGAACGCTTATGGGGCGATGCGCCGCTTGAAGATATCCATAGTGAGTTAAATTCATGAGTTATGAACAATTTGCCTATTTGTATGATGAGCTAATGAAGGATGCTCCTTATGACGAATGGGTAAGTTTTGTCAAAGAACAGCTTGTAAACTATAACGTGACTGGGGTTCGCCTACTTGATTTAGCCTGTGGTACGGGAGAGCTCTCCATTCGCTTTGCAAATGAAGGGTTTCAAGTAACTGGAGTCGACTTATCGTCCGATATGCTGGCTGTTGCGCAGGCAAAGGCAGAAACAGAAGGAATTCATATTCCTTTGTTTGAACAGAATATGATTGATTTGGAAGGACAGGGCCAATTCGATGTGATCGGTATTTTCTGCGACTCACTCAATTACCTGCAAACAGAAGAGGACGTTAAAAAGACGTTTTCTTCTGTATTCCAGCATTTAACGCTTGATGGACTATTTATGTTTGATGTGCATTCCACTTACAAAATCTCTCATGGTTTTATTGATCAAACCTTTGCTGTAAATGATGAGGATCTTTCCTATATTTGGAATAGTTTCTCTGGAGAAAAAGAGTACAGTGTGGAACATGATTTAAGTTTTTTTGTGTTAGATGAAATGTCGGGTAAATATGATCGCTATGATGAAATTCATTACCAACGGACCTATCCGATTGAGCAATACTCAGACTGGTTAAATGAAGCAGGCTTTGAATTGCTCAAGGTTTGTGCAGACTTCGAACCAAAATCACCTGGGCCACAATCCGATCGAATCTTTTTCGTCGCTCGAAAAAAATAAAAAATGAGGCTGACTAAAAAAAGTCAGCCTCATTTTTTTGAAAATATAGAAGGAATTTGTCTAATGCTATCGAATAATTACTTAGAGAATTGCATTTCCACTTTATCAAGGTCTTCTTTAAATTTTGAATGGGTCGCCTGGAACAAATGTTCAAACACGTTCCCCAGTTCATTGTCTAACACCTTTATCCCTTCACCCGTTATTCCACCTTTTACACAAACTTTTTCTTGTAATGATGGTAGAGTGTAGTGACCTTGTTTTAACAACTCACCAAGTCCCACAATCATCTCACTTGCAAAAATGGTTGCAGTGGCTTCGTCAATTTCTGTCTCCTTCACTGCTGCTTGTATGAATCGCTGTAGGAGATAGCTGAAGAAAGCCGGGCCGCAACTCACAATATCTGATGCCACCCTCGTAATGTTCTCGTCAATACTAACTGGTACCGAAATCTTCGTAATTAAAGTTCCAATTTTTTCTCTCCAAAGGTCACTACAATTTTCTCCATAGGTAAGTAAGGACACGCCGGATAATGCCCGATTTGTAATACTTGGAATTACTCGGATTACTGAACAAGATACCTTTTTTTCAATTTGGCTTGTACTGACAGGACTTGTTATGGATATAAGACATTTTTCATCATTTAAGTGAGGGTTTATATCATCCAGTAATTTATAAATGTCTAATGGTTTGACACAAATAAATAATAAATCGGATTGAGCCGCCACCTCTTCCGGAGTTGCCCCAACCCTAATTTCCCTATATTTATCTTTAAGCAGCATGGCTTTAGATTTCGTTCTATTTGTAATGATCATTGAAGAAGGGGATATGGCCTTACTATCAATCAAGGCCTCCACCAAAATTCTCCCCATATTACCGGTACCGATGATACCTAGATTCATTTTCCGACCCTCCTTCGCATGCAATATTCTTTTATAACCATATGAAAAGTAAATGTGAAATATACCTTCGATTTGAAAGGATGGATCCTAATGAAAGACTGGTTGTTGGAACACAAGTTTTACATGGTAGTTGCTATAATTATTGGTTTAAGTTGTTTTTATTATTTTTCCTTCATAGAAAATGCCCCTGTTGCAACTGAGACAATTTCCATGGAAAGCACGCTGAAAGAGGATGGTCAGGAAATCACGAAAAATAATCAACCCGAACAAAAGGAAAAGACAGAGAAAATTATGGTTGATGTAAAGGGACAAATCAAGCAACCGGGCGTATATCAGGCAAATACAGGTGATCGAGTCATTGATGTCATTAGCCGCGCTGGTGGGTTAACGGTGCAAGCTGACCAAACCCAAGTTAATTTTGCTGCACATGTTGTTGATGAAATGGTTGTCTATGTACCGGCCAAGGGTGAGGAAACCGCTGCTGCTGTTGTTGGTTCCATAGATGGAAACTCCACCGTAATAGCGAGTACCAGTGAGGGTCAGGCTAAAATTAATATTAATAAAGCGGATGAAAACGAACTGCAAAACCTCCCTGGGATTGGTCCGTCTAAGGCAGCTGCCATACTGGAATATCGGAACACAAACGGACCATTTAAGGTGGTAGAAGACCTTAAAAATATTAGTGGGATTGGGGATAAAACTTATGAAAAATTAAAGGATTTAATTGAGGTTCACTGAATCATAGATTGACCTATAGTACAAGTACCCTTACACTAAATGTAAACTTTTTAATTCTAGGGAGTGGGGAATCGTGAATCGACTATCTTGGGATCAATATTTTATGGCACAAAGCCACTTGCTGGCACTAAGAAGCACGTGCACTAGGCTTACAGTAGGTGCAACCATTGTTAGAGATAAGCGTATTATTGCGGGAGGCTACAACGGATCGATTGCAGGGGGCGACCATTGTATTGATAAAGGATGCTATGTGATTGACCACCACTGTGTAAGAACGATTCATGCAGAAATGAATGCCTTGCTCCAATGTGCTAAATTTGGTGTACCTACTGCTGATGCTGAAATCTATGTGACTCATTTTCCTTGCCTCCAATGCTGTAAAGCCATTATCCAAGCGGGCATAAAGACAGTTTATTACGCGGAGGATTATAAAAATCATCCATATGCCATTGAATTATTTGAGCAAGCGGGTGTAAAAATTGAAAAGGTAGAACTGTCTGAACAAGTCATCGACTTTAGAAAGATCACACAATAGCTTTTTCTTGGCGCCGGTCATATCCGGCGTCATCCCTTTCAAACTTCAAAAAAAACCTACAAATTGGAGAAGTAAAATGAATGGAAAGTATATGTATATTGCCCTTTCTGCTTTGTTGGGCGTACTATGCGCTCTTGTAACGTTTTTTCCTTTCTTTATTCTAATGATTATTTATATGTATTTACTGTATCAATACAAAAGATTTTCGAAGGAACAAATAGCCCTCCTCGTGGTTATTTTTACAATCTCTCTGTTAATAGGAATGAGGGGGGAAAGAAAGAATCACTCTCTTATACCTGAATCTACCACAGCCTTTACTCTGGAATACATAGAAAATCCCAAAATTGATGGCGATACATTACAGGTAGAGATAAAGGAAAAATTCCACAATGAGAATCTCCTCCTACGTTACAAATTAAAATCAGAAAATGAAAAAATAAACCTTCAGAATAAAATTTTTTTTAGTCGGGTTTGCAGGGTATCGGGTTCCTTGAAAAAACCGGCGATGGCCAAAAATCCAAATGGATTTGATTATCGAAACTATCTCTCCAATAAGCGCATTCATTGGATACTTGAAACCAATGAAAATCCACTCCAACATTGTACTTCCATTCCGCCTTCATTACTGGTTACCTTAAAACAATTTCGTTTTACGGGTACGCGTTATCTTATCGACCATTTCCCTATTGAAATTGCTTCATTGTCTGCAGCTTTAATTTTTGGCGATAGGAGTTTACTGAATCCGGGCTTGCTTGGTAATTATCAAAGAACTGGCATCGTTCATTTATTAGCTATATCTGGACTTCATGTTTCCTTATTAATTGGGGTCGTTTTTTATTTGGGGCTGTGGGTAGGAATCACAAGGCAGTGGATGACGAATGTTCTTTTGGTGGCTATTCCTGTCTATGTAATCCTTACAGGGAGCTCTCCATCCGTGATTAGAGCTGGATTAATGATATTCCTTGTCCTGCTAACGACAAAATGGAAAAATAGACTTAAGCTTTTACCAATTGACGCAATATGTTTGGCCTTTATTATCTTTTTGTTTATAGATCCACTGGTCATTTTTGATGTTGGTTTTCAACTTTCTTTTTCAGTAAGCACGGCCATCATTCTGTCAGCTGGATTAATCATTTCTATTTATCAGCACAGTTTATTACGGATGTTAGTTACGTCTGTTATATCTCAATTAGCAGCCTTTCCATTTTTACTTTATCATTATTTTGAGCTTTCATTAGTCGGCATTATAGCCAACATGCTGTATATTCCTCTCTTTTCCTTTGTATATCTTCCAGGTGTTTACTTCCTCTTTGTCGTTCAACTGCTATTCAGTAATACTCCAATCATTCTTGTAAATAGTTTCTTGAAAATTATCTCCTTTTTTAATGGAGTCATCGATTATGCGGCAAAAATCCCTTTTGGGAGCTTTATAGCTGGTAGGCCCAATCTTATACTTTTAATAGTGGAAATCATCATTATATTTGCGGTCTTTTGTAATTGGGAAGAGATTACTTCATCCAAAGGGAAAAGACATCTTATTTTGTTGGGTATTATGCTTTTCAGTCTTCAAATGGAGTTAAAAAGATTTAATCCTTATGGAGAAGTGACTATGATTGACGTCGGGCAAGGGGACAGTATTCTAATTCAACTTCCTTTCCATAAAGGAACCATTCTGATTGATACAGGAGGAACGATGCAATACCATGTGGAAGAATGGAGGCAGCGAGCAAATCCTTTTGAAATGGGAAAAGATGTGGTAGTACCTTTCTTGAAAGGAAAAGGTGTTACAAAAATTGATAAACTAATTTTAACACATGGTGACATAGACCATATTGGAGGTTCCTTTTCTATTTTAGAAGAGCTTAAGGTCAAACAAATCTTAATACCCTCGGTCATCGCTCCGTCTGAAACAGAGCTTGATATCATTAAAATAGCTAAAAAGAAAGGGATACCTGTTATAAAAGTTGCGGCCGGGGATCATTTTAATATTGATGAATTTGAATTCTTTATCCTTTCTCCGGAAAGAAATTTTGCGGGTGAAAGAAACAGTGGGTCAATTGCCTTTGTTTCCAGCTTAGGGGGGCGGAATTGGTTCTTCGGGGGAGACCTTGATCAGGAAGGAGAAGAGAAAATTATTAAGAGATATCCACAAATAACAATTGATGTACTTAAGGCGGGACATCATGGAAGTAAGACATCGAGTGCGGAATTATTTATTCATCAAGTTAAACCAAAGACAGTTTTAATCTCTGCTGGTGAAAAAAATCGTTTTGGTCATCCACACCAAGAAGTACTTGAGCGGTTAAAAAAAGTCAATGCCACCATTTACCGAACTGATTTACAAGGAGCGATTACGTATCGTTTTTATAAACAGAAAGGAACCTTTTCAACCTTCTTACCATAAGATAAAGCATTCATAAGTAAATAAAAAAAGACTGCAAGGTAGCAGTCCTTGATTACGATATGTACCCTTCATTATGAACCGATAAGCTTAATAACAGTTGCGATAATGAACAATAAAGCAAAGAAGCCAAAAGAAACCCCAAATCCTACTCCAGAATCGATAGCGTCGTTACGTTTGCTTTGCACGTTTTTTTCAAATTGATTCACAATCTACCCCTCCTATTTTCAAAATATAGTATAAGCTATTTGGCTGAAAAAATCCAGCCTCCCTTTACCGTTTTCCTGTAATGACAAGAGTTGTCAAAATACTATGATTCACTTAAGGCTACACTATTATTACGTTAGGAACTCCGCCAGGCAATTACAGATCCTAGGGCTGAATATTGCAGGCGTTCATTATAGATCGGGAATTGGCACTTATTAGTTAAGTGCTAATTCCCTTTAAGTACTTGTCAAATCGTCCAAGCTTCATTACGATAAGATGTAAGTGAAATGAAGGGGAGCGCTGGACAATGGTATTGGATATTTGGAGGAGAATCAAAAAAAAAGAAATTGCTCCTATCTATTTATTATATGGAACAGAGGCATATTTAATCAATGAAACGAAGCAACTACTTCTTAACCATATATTAGACGAAGAAGAGAAGGACTTTAATTTTTCTGCATATGACTTAGAGGAGACTCCCATTGATGTGGCATTGGAGGATGCAGAAACGTTTCCTTTTCTAGGTGAAAAAAAAGTTGTTTTTTTACATAATCCCGTATTTTTAACTGCGGAGAAAACGAAGGAAAAGGTTGAACACGATTTAACTAAACTTGAAGCCTATTTGAAAGAACCAGCTCCGTATACGGTGATGGTTCTTTCAGCGCCATATGAAAAATTAGATGAGCGAAAAAAAATCACAAAAGAACTGAAGAGAAACGCAGAACTAGTAGAAGCTAAAAAGTTAAATGAACATGAGTTGAAAAACTGGGTGAAGGATCGTGCGGCAGGAAATGGAATTGAAATAGAGGCGAATGCTGTTGATCAATTACTGGCCTTAGTTGGAACAAATATGTTTATGCTAACCACAGAAGTGGATAAGTTGGCTTTGTATGCGGCAGACCATAAAAGAATTGATGTGGATTTAGTTGAAAAATTAGTGGCCCGATCTCTTGAACAGAATATTTTTACCTTAATTGAGAAAGTGGTTCAACGAAAATTGGATGAGGCACTACGGATTTATTATGATTTGCTAAAGCAAAATGAGGAGCCAATTAAAATCCTTGCCTTACTAGCCGGGCAATTTCGCTTAATTTATCAAGTAAAGGAACTCTCTAGAAGAGGGTATGGTCAACAGCAAATTGCTGGTTACTTAAAAACCCACCCGTTCCGTGTCAAATTAGCAAGTGGACAGGCAAATAAATTTACAGATGAAGAATTAGCTAAACTTATGGAATGGCTTGCTGAGGCAGACTATCAAATGAAAACCGGCGGTATGAACAAATCCTTGCTTATTGAGATGTTATTATTCCGTTTAAAAAAATAAAGCTCTTTTCGTAAACTTTGTTACTCTTTGTACTTTTTTGTTTCTGATTCTAAAGTAACTCCGGACAGAGATGGCGGAAAAAAGCGAAACATTGTCAGAAGGTAAGGCAACTTCGGACAGAGTTTCAGAAAACAGCGAAACACTGTCAAAAGGCGAGGCAACTTCGGACTATGATGGTTGAAAACAGCGAGACACTGTCAAAAGATAAGGCAACTTTGGACAGAGTTGGCAGAAAACAGCGAAACACTGTCAAAAGGCGAGGCAACTTCGGACTAT
Organism: Neobacillus sp. Soil_C_43; assembly: GCF_057656715.1. Classification (NCBI taxonomy): domain Bacteria; kingdom Bacillati; phylum Bacillota; class Bacilli; order Caryophanales; family Bacillaceae; genus Neobacillus; species Neobacillus sp. Soil_C_43. The sequence goes on along the minus strand of NZ_JBDGJV010000001.1, from coordinate 573,263 downwards.
GATGGTTGAAAACAGCGAGACACTGTCAAAAGATAAGGCAACTTTGGACAGAGTTGGCAGAAAACAGCGAAACACTGTCAAAAGGCCAGGCAACTTTGGACCGTGTTGCAGAAAGCGCCAGCGAAATATTGTCAGAAGGTAAGGTGAATTCTAACGGATTTAGTAAAAACAGCGAAACCTTGTCAAAAGAAGTGCGACCTCAATGGAAAACATAAGTATAAATAACAACAATCTTTGCGAAAACAGCAAAACATAAAAAAACGATTCCTGAGCGGAATCGTTTTTTTATTGCGCTCTATATTATAGAGCGTTTGATTTTTTCATTAGACGTGATTTTTTACGAGCAGCAGCATTTTTGTGGATAAGACCTTTTGCAGCAGCCTTGTCTAATTTACTAGCAGCACTTACTAATGCTTCTTTTGCAGCAGCAGCGTTGTTAGTTGAAACAGCAGCTTCTACTTTTTTAACAGCCGTACGCATTGCAGATTTAGCAGTTGTATTTTGAGCATTACGAGCTTCAGTTGTTTTAACACGCTTAATAGCAGATTTAATGTTAGGCATTACATTCACCTCCTACAAAGAATCGAGACTATATGAACTCGACTTTACATTCATCAATAATAATTCAGAACAAGAAGTATTTTATCAAACGATGGCCTATATTGCAATACACAAATGAAAAGTGATAATTATTTAACTTGCATGTTTTGAAGTGAAGAGGGCAAAAATAGGGAATAGTTTCTATTTTATGGAGAACATGTTAGGAGTGAAATATGAATGAGTATGAGTGAATCAATCGACTTAAGTCAATACTCGGTTAGAACTGACCTGGCCATTGAAGCAAGGGAAATGGTGATCGCTGGTAGAAAGGGGACTGTCGAGCAAGAGGAAGACCTTTCACAAATTGAGGGAGTAATAATTAAGGAAAAAGATGTTGACGATATAAAAATTTCTTTGGTTGAGGTAACTAAACAAGGAGAGCAGCAGCTCGGGAAAAAAGCAGGAAGATATTTAACGGTAGAGGTGCAAGGAATCCGTCAGCAAAACACAGACACACAGCACAAGGTAGAGGAAATATTTGCTAGGGAATTTGCTCATTTTCTAGAAGGGTCTGGAATTAAGAAAACGGACTCGTGCCTTGTTGTTGGACTGGGAAATTGGAATGTAACTCCTGATGCATTAGGGCCAATGGTTTGTGAAAACCTTTTAATTACAAGACATCTCTTTCAGCTTCAACCTGAAAATGTGGAGGAAGGGTATCGATCTGTAAGTGCCTTGGCTCCTGGAGTGATGGGACTAACAGGGATTGAAACAAGTGATATTATTTTCGGTGTAGTAGAAAATACAAAACCGGACTTTGTAATCGCTATCGACGCCCTAGCATCTAGGTCAATCGAAAGGGTTAATTCAACTATCCAAATCTCTGATACAGGTATTCACCCTGGTTCAGGTGTCGGTAATAAAAGAAAAGAACTTAGCAAAGAAACGTTAGGGATTCCTGTTATAGCTATTGGAGTTCCAACGGTGGTGGACGCAGTTTCCATTACTAGTGATACGATTGATTTTATCCTGAAACACTTTGGTAAAGAATTGAAGGAGGGCAATCGCCCTTCAAGAGCGCTGGCACCAGCAGGTATGAGTTTTGGTGAAAAGAGAAAGTTAACCGAGGAAGATTTACCTGAAGAAAAACATCGGAAAACCTTTCTCGGAATTGTTGGCACCCTGCCAGATGATGAGAAAAGAAAGTTGATTTATGAGGTACTTGCACCAATTGGCCATAACTTAATGGTTACTCCAAAGGAAGTTGATGTTTTCATTGAGGATATGGCGAACCTCATTGCAAATGGCTTAAACTCATCGCTTCACACGGCTGTTGATCAGGAAAACGCCGGATATTATACAAAATAAAATTTTCTTAGGGGGGCTTGGTTTTTAACCATTAGCCCCTTTTTAGAACAGCTTTAGCTGTTATTTATGGTTCTACCAATTCTAGTATTGTCATAAGATTTACTAGAATCGTTTAAGCGGGGTGGAACTATGAAAAATGCTAGAACATCTGGAACGTTTTTTATCGTCCAAGGGACAAGCTTATTTAAAATAATCGCTGCTCTGTTACTCTTTATCATATTGATTTTTTCTATAAGCGGCCTTTTAACGTCACTCAAGCCACAATATAGGCTGATGTCATCTTCTGTAAACCAAGCTGCCACAAATGTGAATGGAGAACTCCTCTACCAACTGATGGGCTGGGAAAATCACCATTTTCTAAAGGTGGAAAATAATGGGGCTGCAACACCTACGCTTACCAATTTGGTTTTTAAACTATCTAGTAATATTAATTTGAATGACCCACGAAGTCTTCTTGGAAGAGAACTCCCAGGATTCTATCAATTTGATGGAAAAATTCTTGTGGCAGGAGAGGGCACTAATTATACCAATATGCCAATTGAATCAGCACCGCCCATTGAGATTATGAAGGCAGAACGGGAAGCGGCATTACAAAATCTTGAAGGATTAGATAAGCCAACAAACGAGAATCCTTCTACAACGCCAGGGCAAACGACGGGAGATCGACAAGTCGTCTATGTTTACTTCTCGCATAATCGGGAATCCTATTTACCATATCTGAAGGGTGTAACCAATCCAAATCTGGCTTATCATTCTCAAATTAATGTCACAAAGATTGGTGACCAGCTTAGGACGAGTCTTAAGGATAGAGGAATCGGAAGTTTTATTGATAAAACAGATATCCAAGCAAACTTAAATAAAAAAGGTTGGAAATTTCCAAGATCTTATGAAGAATCACGATCAGTTGTCCAAACAGCCATGGCCTCTAATAAAGATTTGCAGTATTTTATTGATATTCATCGAGATTCACAACGGAAGGACAAAACAACAGTATCGATTAATGGAAAACCGTATGCTAAGCTTGCGTTTATTATTGGAGGTAAAAACCCCAATTATGAGAAAAATGCAAAGCTAGCAACAGAACTGCACAATCTTTTACAGAAAAAATATAAGGGATTAAGCAGAGGCGTTATGGTTAAAAATGAAGCTGGATCAAATAGTATCTATAACCAAAACCTATCATCCAATGCCATTCTAATTGAGTTTGGCGGGGTAGATAATACGTTTGAAGAGTTAAACCGTTCTGCGGATGCTCTTGCTGAAGTATTTAGTGAGTACTACTGGCAGGCAGAAAAGGTGAATCAGGATGTTAAGCAGTCAACTGATAAACAATAAGTGAAAGGGAGCAGTTGTATGAAGTTATTTATGCTTAAAAGCGTTGGTATTGCCGCTCTCATGCTAATCTCTGTTTTAACAGGCATGCAATTAGCCAATAACGGAATTCATAAAATGAAAGGGTACGACGATCCAAACTTTCATCAGGCTGTTAGTTTAAATGAAACCGATAATCACATAAGTGCCTCCATATTGGGTAATGATATTTCCAGTCATGATATTGAAGCAAAGAAGAAGAAGCTTGAGGAGATTAGCGCCTATAACTTCTTTTCCTCAATGGGGAAAAAAATGTCTGATGGGATATCAAATGCCTCTGAAAATCTGATTCAAAAAATAACGAAATAAAGCTAAAGCGGTGCCTAAGAAGGTGCCGCTTTTCGAATTTAATTGAATCTCGAATGCTCTACTGATATAATCAAAAATAGTGTACATGTGCGAGTATAGTAGGAGTGAAAGACCATGAACAGAGAAGAAAAACTCAAACGACAATCAAAGATCAGAAATTTTTCCATTATCGCTCATATCGACCATGGAAAATCAACATTGGCTGATCGTATTTTGGAAAAAACAAATGCATTAACATCGCGTGAGATGAAAGACCAGCTTTTGGATTCCATGGATCTTGAAAGGGAACGCGGGATTACCATCAAGTTAAATGCTGTACAGTTAAAATATAAAGCGAAAGATGGAGAAGAATATATTTTCCATTTAATTGATACACCAGGGCATGTTGATTTTACGTACGAGGTATCAAGGAGTCTTGCTGCTTGTGAAGGGGCTATATTAGTCGTCGACGCAGCACAAGGAATTGAAGCACAGACACTAGCAAACGTATATCTTGCCTTGGATAACGACCTTGAAATTTTACCTGTTATTAATAAAATTGACTTACCAAGTGCCGAGCCAGAGAGAGTTCGGAATGAAATCGAAGAGGTTATCGGCTTAGATGCATCTGAGGCCGTTTTAGCTTCAGCTAAAGCTGGAATCGGCATTGAAGATATTCTTGAACAGGTCGTGAAAACAGTTCCAGCTCCAACAGGAGACCCGGAAGCGCCATTAAAAGCCCTGATTTTTGACTCGTTATATGATGCATATCGTGGCGTTGTTGCCTATGTTCGTGTAGTAGAAGGGTCTGTAAAAGTCGGCGACAAGATTAAAATGATGGCAACAGGAAAAGAATTTGAAGTTAACGAAGTGGGAGTTTTCACTCCAAAAGCTACACAACTTAACGAATTAACAGTTGGAGATGTTGGCTTCTTAACTGCATCTATTAAAAATGTCGGTGACACTCGTGTTGGTGATACCATTACAAATGCGAAAAACGGAACGACTGAAGCGCTTCCTGGTTACCGGAAATTAAACCCGATGGTATATTGCGGACTTTATCCGATTGATACAGCTAAGTTTAATGATCTGCGTGAAGCCCTTGAAAAGCTTCAATTGAATGATTCTGCTCTTCAATTTGAACCAGAAACGTCACAAGCGCTTGGTTTCGGTTTCCGTTGTGGATTCCTTGGACTTCTTCATATGGAAATCATTCAAGAAAGAATTGAACGTGAATTCAAAATTGATTTAATTACAACTGCACCAAGTGTTATCTACCATGTCTACATGACAGATGGTACAAAAGTAAATGTAGACAACCCTGCTAACATGCCTGAACCACAGAAAATTGACCGCGTAGAAGAGCCGTATGTTAAAGCGACAATGATGGCTCCAAATGATTATGTTGGTGCTATCATGGAACTTTGTCAGTTAAAGCGCGGGAATTTTATTGATATGCAATACCAGGGCGAGAACCGGGTTAGTATCGTTTATGAAATTCCATTAGCGGAAATTGTCTATGATTTCTTCGATCAGTTGAAATCCAGCACAAGGGGCTACGCTTCTTTTGACTATGAGTTGATTGGTTACAAACCATCTAGCCTGGTTAAAATGGATATATTACTAAATGCAGAACAAGTCGATGCATTAAGTTTTATTGTTCATAAAGACTTTGCTTATGATCGTGGTAAGATTATTGTTGAAAAGCTGAAGGAATTGATTCCAAGACAACAATTTGAAGTTCCTATACAGGCCGCCATCGGTCAAAAAATTGTTGCTCGCTCTACGATTAAGGCGATGCGTAAAAACGTGTTAGCGAAATGTTACGGGGGAGATATTTCCCGTAAACGTAAATTACTTGAAAAGCAAAAAGAAGGTAAAAAACGGATGAAACAAGTAGGGTCTGTTGAAGTACCGCAGGAAGCGTTTATGGCTGTACTAAAGATGGATGACAATAGTACAAAAAAATAATAACTAATTGGAGGTTAGGACATGCCTGTAGCAGGCATTCTAGCCTCTTTTTGTTACTAGCATAAGGAAGTGTTAAAAATGATAAAAGCTGCCTATCTTCATATCCCTTTTTGTGAGCATATTTGTCATTATTGTGATTTTAATAAAGTTTTTCTAAAAGGGCAGCCAGTTGAGGAGTATTTAAAAGCACTTGATCAAGAAATGAAAATTACTCTTGCAAAGTATCCAACCAATCAATTAGACACCATTTTTGTTGGGGGTGGAACACCTACCTCATTAAATGAACAACAGCTTTTTACATTTTGTGAGAGCATAAATAAAAACCTTCCTACAAGTAATGCTGTTGAATTTACTTTTGAAGCAAATCCGGGTGATTTATCCATTGAAAAATTACAAATATTAAAGAATGCTGGGGTAGACAGGATCAGCTTGGGCGTTCAAACCTTCAACGAAGAACTTTTAAAAAAAATCGGTCGTGTCCATAAAGCTAAGGATGTCTATCAAACCATTGAGAGTGCCAAAAGAGTAGGTTTTGAAAATATCAGCATTGATCTAATCTTCAGCCTGCCTTCGCAGACAGTCGATGACTTTAAAGAATCATTAACGCAAGCTTTTTCGCTCGATATCAATCATTACTCTGCATATTCATTAATCATTGAACCGAAGACTGTTTTTTATAATCTATTAAAAAAAGGGAAGCTCCCCACCCCTGGGGAGGATATAGAAGCAAAAATGTATGAGGTATTAATGGATGAAATGGAAAAACATGGATTCCGTCAGTATGAAATAAGTAATTTTTCTAAGCCTGGTTTTGAGAGTAAACATAACCTGACGTATTGGAATAACGAATATTATTACGGGTTTGGCGCTGGGGCACATAGCTATGTCAATGGGTTTCGACGCTCGAATTCAGGCCCATTAAAAAAATATATGGACCAAGTAAATAGCGGATTGCTTCCGGTTTTGGATGATCATCAAGTTACAAAAGCAGAACAAATGGAAGAAGAAATGTTCCTTGGATTGCGTAAAACAGAAGGAGTTTCCATTTCTCATTTTATTGAAAAATTCGATCAGGACCCATTACAGTTATTTAAAAAGGAAATTACTGAATTAATTAGTAAGCAATGGATAGAAGTGAAGAACGATAATATATATTTAACTAAAACGGGTCGTTTTTTAGGAAATGAGGTTTTCCAGGCCTTTTTGGGCGCGGTCTAGTCAATCTGTCACAAATATCGGCTTTCTTTTTAATTGACACCATCCCCCCTTTTTTGATAATTTATTAATATAATTAGCACTCGGTAACTATGAGTGCTAACAGAGGTGATGAATGTTGCTAACAGATCGTCAATTGTTGATTCTTCAGGTTATTGTTGATGACTTTATTCGATCTGCTCAACCAGTCGGCTCAAGAAGCTTGTCGAAAAAAGAGGATATTTCCTTTAGCTCAGCTACGATTCGCAATGAAATGGCCGACCTAGAAGAGTTGGGGTATATTGAAAAAACTCATACCTCCTCAGGAAGAGTTCCGTCTGAAAAAGGTTATCGGTATTATGTTGATCATTTACTCTCACCGCAGGCATTAAATCAGCAGGATGTTTCCATTATTCAATCGATTTTTGCCGAAAAAATTTATGAGTTTGAGAAAATTATTCAAAGGTCTGCAAAAATACTTTCTGAATTAACCAATTACACATCAATTGTGCTTGGACCGGCTACTAGTATCAATAAGCTGAAAAGAATTCAGATTATTCCTTTGAATAAGGAAACAGCGGTAGCCATCTTTGTTACAGATACAGGTCATGTTGAAAACAGAACCTTTTCCTTACCTGCCTCTATTGATGTGAGTGATCTGGAAAAAACAGTAAATATTCTGAATGACCGTCTTGCTGGTGTTCCGCTAGAAGATTTGAACGACAAAATTTACAAAGAAGTTGCCATGCTGCTTAGACAGCATATTCATAATTATGATTTGATGCTGCATACAGTAGCAGATTCACTAAAAATGCCAGTCACTGAAAAACTTTTCTTTGGTGGAAAAACAAATATGTTAAGCCAGCCTGAATTTCATGATATAAGTAAAATCCGTACTTTACTAACCATGATTGACCAAGAAGAGTGGATTTACAATTTAATTCGAAAAGATTCAGCTGGGATTCATGTCAAAATAGGAACAGAAAATAATATCAGTGCTATGGATAATTGTAGTTTGATTACTGCTACTTATTCTGTTGGAGTTGAAAAGTTAGGTACGATTGCCATTCTGGGTCCAACCCGAATGGAATATTCACGTGTCATTGGCCTGCTCCAATTGTTAAGTAACGACTTGACGGCGGTTTTGACAAGATTGTATCAAACCAAGTAGGACTGGCAATATTGAGTAAGGGTGAAATTCCTTATGTTTCACCCCTTTTCTGTGAGAAATAATTTGACTATAAATAGTAGATGCTTTAAGGGAGGTGAGTAAGTTGACAAATGAAAAAACCAATTCATTAAATGAAGAAGTAGAAATTGAGAGTGCTGACCAAGTTGAACTTACCGAGGATCAAGCGGTTTTAAATGAAGAGCAAATTTCAGATGAAACGGCGGTAGACCCTGGTGAGGAGTATATAAAACAAATCCAAGTGCTTAAGGATAAGTTAGAGGAAGCAGATAATCGTTATTTACGTCTTCAAGCCGATTTTGATAATTTCCGTCGTCGCACTAGATTAGATTTAGAAGCGAGCGAAAAATATAGAGCACAAAAACTTATTACTGATTTACTACCTGCATTAGACAACTTTGAAAGAGCAATGCAGGTTGAGGCAGACAATGAACAAACAAAAGCATTACTTCAAGGGATGGATATGGTATACCGAAGTTTGGTAGATGCCTTGAAAAAGGAAGGTGTGGAACCAATCGAAGCAGTGGGTAAAGAATTTGACCCGCATCAACACCAAGCAGTAATGCAGGGGGAAAATGAAAACTTTGGTTCTAACATTGTTACTGATGAATTTCAAAAAGGTTATTTACTAAAGGATCGAGTGATTCGACCATCCATGGTAAAAGTAAATCAATAAAGACTACATATTATTTTTTTAGGAGGAAAAGGCAATGAGTAAAATTATTGGTATCGACCTTGGAACAACAAACTCTTGTGTGTCTGTACTTGAAGGCGGAGAGCCAAAAGTTATTCCTAATCCAGAAGGTAATCGCACAACTCCATCTGTTATTGCATTTAAAAATGGCGAGCGTCAGGTTGGGGAAGTAGCAAAGCGTCAAGCCATCACAAACCCAAATACGATCATGTCCATTAAACGTCATATGGGTACGAACTATAAAGTTGGAATTGAAGGCAAGGATTATACGCCACAAGAACTTTCAGCTATCATTCTTCAATATTTAAAATCTTATGCTGAAGATTATCTTGGCGAACCTGTGACAAAGGCTGTTATTACAGTACCAGCTTACTTTAACGATGCGGAGCGTCAAGCAACAAAGGATGCTGGGAAAATTGCTGGTTTAGAAGTAGAGCGTATTATCAATGAGCCTACAGCAGCTGCACTTGCCTATGGTTTGGATAAGACAGACCAAGATCAAACTATTTTAGTTTACGACCTTGGTGGCGGTACATTTGACGTTTCTATCCTTGAATTAGGTGACGGTGTTTTCGAAGTAAAATCAACTGCTGGTGATAATCGTCTTGGTGGAGATGATTTTGACCAAGTCATTATTGATTACCTTGTTGACCAGTTCAAAAAAGAGAATGGCATTGACCTTTCACAAGATAAAATGGCTTTACAGCGTTTAAAAGATGCGGCTGAAAAAGCGAAAAAAGATCTTTCTGGTGTAACATCCACACAAATTTCTTTACCGTTTATCACAGCCGGCGCTGCTGGTCCACTTCACCTTGAAGTGACAATGTCAAGAGCGAAATTTGATGAATTATCCGCTCCTCTTGTTGAACGGACAATGGGTCCAACTCGTCAAGCGTTAAGCGATGCAGGATTAACTGCTTCACAAATTGATAAGGTAATCCTTGTTGGTGGTTCAACTCGTATTCCAGCTGTCCAAGAAGCGATTAAAAAGGCTACAGGACAAGAACCTCATCGTGGAGTGAATCCAGATGAAGTAGTAGCGATGGGTGCTGCTATTCAAGGTGGAGTCATTACGGGTGATGTAAAAGACGTAGTATTACTTGACGTAACTCCTCTTTCACTAGGTATTGAAACAATGGGTGGAGTATTCACTAAGTTAATCGATCGTAATACAACGATTCCAACATCTAAATCACAAGTATTCTCGACTGCTGCGGATAACCAAACAGCTGTTGATATCCATGTCCTTCAAGGGGAACGCCCAATGGCAGCAAACAACAAAACGCTTGGCCGTTTCCAGTTATCGGATATCCCACCAGCACCACGTGGCATTCCACAAATCGAGGTTACTTTCGATATTGATAAAAACGGTATTGTAAATGTTCGTGCGAAGGATCTTGGCACAAATAAGGAACAACAAATTACTATTAAATCATCTACAGGACTTTCTGATGAAGAAATCCAAAAAATGGTTAGAGAAGCGGAAGAAAACGCAGAAGCAGATAAGCAGCGTAAAGAAGAAGTGGAGCTGCGTAATGAAGCAGATCAGTTAGTATTCCAAACTGAAAAAACAGTTAAAGATCTTGAAGGTAAGGTAGACGCTGCTGAAGTTGCCAAAGCAAACGAAGCTAAGGATGAACTAAAGCAAGCGATTGAGAAAAACGATCTTAATGAAATTCGTTCGAAGAAGGATGCACTTCAAGAAATCGTTCAAGCTTTAACAGTTAAGCTTTATGAACAAGCGGCACAAGCTCAACAACAGGCAGGCCAAGAAGCAGGTAATGCTGGGGGCAAAGACGATGTAGTTGATGCGGAATTCGAAGAAGTAAAAGATGACAAATAAGTTGTTGGCTAACTAACAAGAGAAAAGTCAAAGTCAGTCTATGGGCTTTGGCTTTTTCTCTGTAATAAACATAAGTATTTTATTGCAATCTTCATCTTATGGGTGATAGAATAATCTTTATGTGAAAGATTCGGGAGTGGTAATCATGAGTAAACGGGATTACTATGAAGTGCTTGGTGTCAGTAAGAGTGCTTCAAAGGATGAGATAAAAAAAGCGTATCGTAAGCTCTCTAAACAATATCATCCTGATATTAATAAAGAGCCTGATGCGGCAGATAAGTTTAAGGAAATTGCGGAAGCATATGAAGTATTAAGCGATGATCAAAAAAAGGCGCATTATGATCAATTCGGTCATACGGATCCGAATCAAGGATTCGGTGGCGGAGCTGATTTTGGTGGCGGCTTTGGTGGGTTTGAGGATATTTTTAATACTTTCTTCGGAGGGGGCGGCGGCTCAAGAAGACGTGACCCGAATGCACCTAGACAAGGTGCTGACCTCCAGTATACAATGACAGTTTCTTTTGAAGAAGCAGCATTTGGAAAAGAAACCGATATTGAAATTCCTCGGGAAGAAACATGCGAAACATGTAGTGGTTCAGGTGCTAAACCTGGTACTAATCCTGAAACATGTAATCACTGCCATGGATCAGGTCAATTAAATGTGGAACAAAACACTCCATTTGGCAGGATTGTGAATCGTCGTACATGTCATTATTGTAATGGTACCGGAAAAGAAATCAAACACAAATGTTCAACCTGCGGTGGTGCTGGTAAGGTAAAGAAACGTAAGAAAATTCACGTCAAAATTCCTGCTGGTATTGATGATGGTCAGCAACTTCGAGTATCTGGCCAAGGGGAAGCGGGAATGAATGGGGGACCAGCTGGAGATCTTTATGTAGTATTCCATGTCCGTCCACATGAGTTTTTTGAAAGAGATGGCGACGATATTTACTGTGAAATGCCAATCACCTTTGTTCAGGCATCTCTAGGAGATGAGATTGAAGTACCTACTCTTCACGGGAAAGTTAAACTGAAGGTTCCAGCTGGTACACAAACAGGTAAAAAATTCCGTCTTAAGGGTAAGGGTGTTCCAAATGTCCGTGGCTATGGTGTAGGTGATCAGTACATTATCGTGCAAATCATCACCCCAACTAAGCTATCAGACAAACAAAAGCAACTTCTTAAAGAATTTGCAGAACTTAGCGGTAATTCACCAATTGGTGAACACGAAGAAAGCTTCTTCTCAAAAGTAAAACGTGCATTTAAAAGCGAGTAAGGATTGGAGTTGGTAGATGTGAAATGGTCTGAAATCAGTATTCACACAACAAATGAGGCGATTGAACCTATTTCTCATATTTTGCATGAAGCTGGGGCGAGCGGTGTAGTCATTGAGGATCCATTTGAGTTGACGAAAGAACGGGAAGATCAATTCGGAGAAATCTACCAACTTAATCCCGATGATTACCCGGAGGAAGGGGTAATCGTCAAAGCTTATTTACCCGTTAACAGCTTCCTTGGTGAAACCGTTGATGCCATAAAAGAATCAATCAATAACTTAATTATTTATAATATTGATATCGGCTTAAACAAAGTAACTATTAGTGAAGTGAATGAAGAAGAATGGGCAACAGCTTGGAAGAAGTATTATAACCCTGTAAAAATATCTGAAAAGTTTACGATCGTTCCTACATGGGAGGAATATACTCCAGTCAGTAGTGATGAACTAATTATTGAATTGGATCCAGGTATGGCCTTTGGTACAGGAACACATCCAACGACCGTAATGTGTATTCAAGCTATAGAACGAACTGTTAAGTCTGGGGACCGAGTAATTGATGTAGGGACAGGATCCGGTGTATTGAGCATAGCAGCAGCCATGCTTGGTGCAGAAGATATTAGGGCCTTCGATCTAGATGAAGTAGCAGTTACGCAGGCAAGGCTTAATATTAAGCTTAATAAAGTGCACCCTTTAGTTAAGATATCCCAAAATAACCTGCTGGACAATGTTGAGGAAGGTTCAGCAGATGTTATTGTTGCCAATATTTTAGCTGAAGTTATTTTGCGGTTTACTGATGACGCAGCCCGTGTGATTAAGCCGGGTGGTGCATTTATTACATCAGGGATTATTAAGCAGAAAAAAGACCAAGTAAAAGAAGCATTAGTGAACTCAGGATTTGAAATTTTAGAAACAATCTTAATGGAAGACTGGGTTGCGATTATTGCAAAGAGGGTATAATGATGGAAAAAAGGGGTGTTTGTTCCCCTTTTTTTTATTTCTGTCTTTTAAATTAATCGCTTCTTTAGTAAAATAAAGAGTAAAATGTTTTAGAGAGGGTGCATTGTGTGCAACGTTACTTTGTTAAACAACGAGCAAATGATGATCGTTTTTTAATTGATGAGGAAGATCGTCATCATATTGTAAAGGTTATGCGCATGCAAATAGACGATCAAATTATTTGTGTTGATCCTGAAGGGAAACAGGCTATTTGCAGGCTTGCAGAAATTACCGATGAAAGAGTCGTTGCAGACGTTGTACAATGGAAAGAAGAGTCTCCTGAACTACCGATAACAATTACGATTGCTAGCGGCTTGCCCAAGGGGGACAAGCTTGAATGGATTATTCAAAAAGGTACTGAATTAGGAGCACATCAGTTCCTCCCTTTTGCTGCTGCTCGTTCAGTAGTGAAGTGGGATGAAAAAAAAGCAGCGAAAAAAATAGATAGATGGCAGAAAATTGCCAAAGAAGCTGCGGAACAATCCCATCGTGCGGTAATGCCAGAAATTATTAGCCCGATGACATTTAAAGCTTTATTGGGAAAAAGTAAGGAATACCAATATAAATTGGCTGCCTTTGAAGAAGAAAGTAGAAAAGGGGAGGCGTCTGTTTTTGCTTCTACTTTGAAGCAAATGAAACCAGGGGAGTCCCTTCTTATCGTTTTCGGACCAGAAGGCGGTTTAGCAGATGAAGAGGTAAAGTTATTACAGGAACATGGGTTTAAACTTTGCGGGTTAGGCCCACGTATTTTACGAACGGAAACTGCTCCACTGTATACAATGGCGGCTATTTCCTATCATTTTGAATTATTGAGGTGAGGTTCCAATGGCAACAGTCGCGTTTCATACACTTGGATGTAAAGTGAACCATTATGAAACTGAAGCAATTTGGCAGTTGTTTAAACAAGAAGGCTACGAAAGAGTGGAATTTGAATCCATCTCCGACGTTTATATTATTAATACATGTACAGTAACCAATACAGGCGATAAGAAAAGTCGTCAGGTGATTCGTCGTGCTGTAAGAAAGAATCCTGATGCGGTTATTTGTGTAACAGGTTGTTATGCTCAAACATCGCCTGCAGAAATCATGGCTATTCCAGGTGTTGATATTGTTGTAGGTACACAAGACCGTGTGAAAATGCTTGAATATATTGAGCAATATAAAGCTGAACGACAACCTATTAATGGTGTCGGGAATATTATGAAGAATCGTGTGTATGAAGAGCTAGATGTTCCTTCTTTTACTGATCGAACACGCGCATCATTAAAGATTCAAGAAGGTTGTAATAATTTCTGTACCTTCTGTATTATTCCTTGGGCAAGAGGGTTGATGAGATCACGGGATCCAAAAGAAGTAATTCGTCAAGCGCAGCAGCTAGTGGATGCTGGGTATAAAGAAATCGTGTTGACAGGTATTCATACTGGCGGTTACGGAGAAGACATGAAGGATTATAACCTTGCTATGCTGCTCCATGATTTAGAGGCTCAAGTTAAAGGGATTGAGCGTCTTCGTATCTCTTCAATCGAAGCGAGTCAGATTACGGATGAAGTGATTGAAGTCATTAAACATTCAAATATTGTCGTCCGTCATTTACACATTCCATTGCAATCCGGTTCTAATTCTGTCTTAAAAAGAATGCGACGTAAATATACGATGGAATTCTTTGGAGAAAGACTGGAGCGACTTAAAGAAGTTCTTCCAGGGCTTGCTGTTACTTCAGATGTAATTGTTGGATTCCCTGGAGAAACAGAAGAAGAATTTATGGAAACATTTAATTTTATTAAAGATCATAAATTCTCAGAATTACACGTATTCCCTTATTCTAAACGTACAGGAACACCAGCCGCACGTATGGAAGACCAAGTAGATGAAGAAGTGAAGAATGCGCGGGTTCACCGTTTGATTTCTCTTTCTGACCAGCTGGCTAAGGAATATGCTTCTCAATTTGAGAACGAAGTATTAGAGGTCATTCCAGAAGAGGAATACAAAGAAGAAGGAATGACAGGTATGTTTGTTGGTTATACCGATAATTACTTAAAAGTAGTATTCCCTGCTACTGAAGATATGGTTGGTAAAATTGTAAAAGTAAAACTTACTAAAGCGGGTTACCCGTACAATGAGGGACAATTTGTTCGAGTAATTGAAGATACGGCATTCGTGAAAGAAGAAGTTTTTACTAAAGAAGAAGCTGCTATTTAAGGACCCATTTGGGTTCTTTTTTTAATTTAAGTAGGGCATACTACCTTTAGCAGCAAAAAATTTCTTTCTGAACCACGTAAGAGTGTTTTCATTTCGAAGTGAAATCGGAGGGAATAAAAGCATATGGCTACGACGAATGTTGCTGCAATGATAGATCACACTTTGCTAAAACCAGAAGCGACGAAAGAACAAATAGAGACATTGTGCCAAGAGGCGATAGAAAATAAATTCTTTTCGGTATGTGTGAATCCAGTGTGGGTTCGAACCTCGAAGGAATTAGTAAAAAACAGTGGAGTAAAAGTCTGTACTGTTATTGGATTTCCATTAGGGGCATCGACTTCAGAAACTAAGGCATTTGAAACCATAAATGCGATTGAAAATGGTGCAGATGAAGTTGATATGGTAATTAATATCGGTGCACTTAAGGACCAAAACGATACCTTGGTAGAAAGTGATATCAGGGCCGTTGTCGAAGCAGCAAAAGGCAAAGCACTTACTAAAGTGATTATTGAAACAAGTCTCCTAACGAAGGAAGAAAAAATTCGCGCCTGTGAGATATCAGTTAAAGCGGGGGCAGATTATGTTAAAACTTCTACAGGATTTTCAACGGGTGGTGCCACGTTTGATGACATTGCCCTTATGAGAAAAACGGTAGGACCTACGATTGGAGTCAAGGCATCCGGTGGTGTAAGAAGCACAGAGGATGCGCAAAAAATGATTGAAGCAGGTGCTACAAGAATCGGTGCAAGTTCAAGTGTGGATATAATAAGGGGACTCACGGTAACCTCAGGATACTAGAAAAGACGGCCTAATTGCCGTCTTTTCTTTATATTTTTTTAGGCGGCCTGTCATGAAAAAATAAAATCATTTTCCCAAATTTCTCTGCAAAAGGTAAGACGAGTAACGAGGTGGCAATATTAAAAATTACACTTATATGTGCTAACTGAACCTCGATGCGACTTGCCAGCAGGTTTGCATGCTCATTAAGCATAGGAATCAGCGGAATAAACAACAAGACCCCGAAGACATTTAACCAAACATGTGCAAATGCTGCCAATCGGGATTCTTTACCACCACCTATAGAAGCGATCACCGCTGTAATACAGGTACCAATATTAGCACCAAGCACAATCGCAATTCCAGCATCAAGCTGTAACAAACCAGCTGTTAAAAAGCCCATGGCAATCCCAGTCATAGCTGTACTTGATTGGATAATAGCTGTGATGATGGTCCCTGTTAATAAACTTAAAAAGATATGATCATTAATAGATAAGATAAAGTTATGAATGATGTTCATGGACGTTAATGGCTGTGCTAGTAGTTCAAAGCCCTTCATGGCTGTAAACACAGAAGCAATCCCAAAAAGAAGCATCCCAATACTACGAGCCTTTTTGTTTTTAAATAATATTAGGAATGCTCCACTTACTGCTAGTGGTACCAAAGCCGCATCAATATTAAAGGTAATAAGTTCTGTCTTAAAGGTAGTCCCAATATTTGTTCCAAGAATAATTCCAATCGATTGAGGAAAGGTCATAATTCTTGCGGAAATCAACCCAATGGTAATAACCATTACCGCAGAGCTACTCTGTAAAAGGGCCGTGATAAAAGTTCCTGTCAGCATTCCTTTTAATGGTGTACTTGTTAGCTTGATTAGCCACGTTTTTAATTTATTTGCTGATAAATTGAATAAGCCAAATCGTATAATTGTCATTCCGAAAATAAATATTAAGATACAAAGAATAAATAAAAATATGTAAAGCATGTCTTATGCCCCCTTCCCCTTCATTCTATGGTCATTGGGAGAGGGACATGCCACTTTTCATGGGAAATAGAGACAAGTATTAGCAATAATTCTATAAATTTTAAAAAGCATGTTTTATCCTAGCGAAATTCAGTTGACCTTGTTTCAAGGTTATATTATAATTGCAAGGTACATGGATTGAATGTAAGTGTGTTGTGTTTCGGAGGGAGGGAAAGAGAATGTCTAAAACCGTCGTTCGTAAAAACGAATCGCTTGAAGATGCTCTTCGTCGCTTCAAACGTACAGTATCAAAAACTGGTACTTTGCAAGAGGCAAGAAAGCGCGAATTTTATGAAAAGCCAAGTGTTAAACGTAAGAAAAAGTCTGAAGCAGCTAGAAAACGTAAGTTTTAAGAGAGGGTGTATTATATGAGTCTTCTCGAGCGTTTAAATAATGATATGAAACAAGCGATGAAAAACAAGGAAAAAGACAAACTCTCAGTCATTCGGATGGTTAAAGCTTCGTTGCAAAATGAAGCTATTAAGCTTGGAACAGAGCTTCCCGAAGATGCAGAGTTAACGGTCCTTTCTCGCGAAGTAAAACAACGCAAAGACTCCCTCCATGAATTTGATAAGGCTGGTCGTGAAGATCTAGTTGAGAAATTGCGTACAGAGTTGGCGATTGTCGAACTGTATTTACCGAAACAGCTTTCAGAAGAAGAGCTGTCTGAGATTGTAACAGAAATAATTTCAGAAGTCGGTGCAAAATCAAAAGCGGAAATGGGAAAAGTGATGGCTGCTATCATGCCTAAAGTTAAAGGTAAAGCAGACGGATCGCTTGTAAATAAACTTGTACAACAACACCTTTCATAGTATTCTGACACAAAGATCGATGGCTTTCAGCTATCGGTCTTTTTACATATATTCGAAAAAAAAATTTATGAAACTTTTTACATGTTAAAACGTAATAAGTAGAGTCAGGATGAAAGGAAGAGAGGAGGATATGAATGATCGCATTTCTTACTGACCCGATTGTTGTAACGGTTCTATTAACGATTGCTGGAGTTGGAATCGTCTTAGAGCTATTTTCACAGAAATTTGGTATCGCTGGTTTCATTGGGGTAGCCGCACTTATGCTATTCTTTTATGGGCATTTTCAAGCAGGGCTGGCTGGATACGGGACATTAACCCTATTTGTAGCAGGAATCCTTCTCATCTTCTTAGAGTTCTTTCTACCGGGAGCTGTTTCTGGTACCCTTGGCGTCGCTGCGTTAATTTTAAGCCTCTTTTTAGCTGGGGAAGATGCCCTCCAAATAGGAGTCTCTATATTAATTGCCTTGTTCGTTTCTATTAGCGTTTTCTTTATTATGATAAAGGTACTTAACAAAAAGCTTGTTCTCTTTAATAAAATGGTTTTGTTTGAGACAGCGAGGAAAGAAGATGGGTATGTTTCTAATGTGAACCGTACAGACCTGTTAGGAATAGAGGGTAAAGCATTGACCATTCTCAGGCCAGCAGGGACGGTTATCATTAATAACGAAAGAATAGATGTGGTAAGTGAAGGCGGTTTCATCGAGCAGAATGCAAAGGTAATAGTCATTAAGGTAGAAGGAGCCCGAATTGTTGTAAGAGAAGTTTGAACCTCACATCACTAAAGTGAAGTGATTCCTACGCTATTGTTTCTATCGAAACAAGGTAAGTAGGCTATCCCCGCAGTTCCTGCGGTTCTCGTTTCCGTTTGTGCGGAAAGAAGTCGTTTCGCTTCTTTTAAAATATTCAGTGAAGCGTTGGCATCTCGATTTTCATGGTGAATGCCACAATTCGGGCAAGTCCATTCTCGTATCGAGAGGTCTTTCACAGCTTTATTTTGCGTGCCACAGTTCGAACAGATTTGAGAAGATGCAAACCAAGTGTTAACGAAAACGATTTGTTTTCCATACCAATTGGCTTTGTACTCCACCATCCGACAGAACTCCGCCCATGAAACATCGTGAATACTCTTGGCTAACTTGTGGTTCTTTACCATATTGGCGACGTCCAAACTCTCCATGGCAATGAGGTCGTGGGTTTTGACCAACTCCGTGGAGCATTTATGCAAGAAGTCCATTCTGGCGTTTGTGATCCGCTCATGTATAGTAGCCACTTTCCGTTTTTGTTTAAGCCAATTCGAAGAACCCATCACTCGTCGAGAGAGGGTTTGTTGCTCCTTGATTAGTTTGGCTTCCATTCTCTTTAAGAAGTGAGGATTTTCGATGTGTTTGCCATTGGTCAATACGGCAAAGTCTTTGATGCCTAAATCAACGCCTACTTCTTGATGGGTTTTCGGGAAGGATTGAATGTCCACTTCTGCGAGAATGGAGATGAAATACTTTCCACTTGGTTTTCGACGCACCGTGGCGTTCAAAATACGTCCTTTGACCTTACGGCTTTTAGCCAAGCGAACCCACCCCAATTTAGGAAGTTTTATCTTGTTACCGTAGATGGAAATGTTGTTATTTGTTTGTTTGGTGGTGTAGCTTTGTACAGAATTCTTTTTGCTTTTGAACTTTGGGGCTTTATTTTGCATTTTGTAATAACGATCGTAGGCATCTGCAAGGTTTTCGACAGCTTTTTGAAGAGCAATGCTGTCTACTTCTTTTAAGAAGGGATACTGTCTTTTCAAGTCAGGGAGGGATTTAATGGTGTCATATTTTTTAATATAAGGACTTTTCCAATTGTTTTTGAGGCAGTTGGCCGTTTTGAACCATTTCTTCTGTGATGTGCCAATAAGCATCTTGGTCTTTTTGTTTACCTAAAAAAGTGTTAAAGACAAAACGAGAACAACCAATGGTTTTGTTGATTAATGTAGCTTGTTTTTCCGTTGGATAAATGCGAAATTTAAAGGCTTTGTGCTGTTTCAAAGGGGCCACCTCCTTTGGGAATGATCTCCTTTATTATAGCACGTATGTTTGGTTTTGAATACAAAAAAGAGTTCGATTCATCCCATGGCTGAAACCACGGGTGTTCTCGAACCCGGTATAAAAAATGAAGGGGGTATTTAGAATGGTTGTAGGTAGTGGAACAATTTTTATTATTGCTGTTGTCATTATTGCACTTATCTTTTTAGGGATATTATTATCATTTGTCCCTGTTATGCTGTGGATTTCAGCATTGGCTGCTGGTGTTCGAATCAGTATTTTTACATTAGTTGGAATGAGGCTAAGAAGGGTAACCCCGAGCAGGGTCGTTAACCCACTTATAAAAGCACATAAAGCAGGCCTGAATGTTACAACTAATCAACTAGAAAGTCATTACCTAGCTGGTGGAAATGTGGATCGGGTCGTAAATGCTCTTATAGCTGCCCACAGGGCAAATATAGAATTATCATTTGAGCGTTGTGCAGCAATTGATCTTGCAGGTCGTGATGTGCTAGAGGCCGTGCAAATGAGCGTTAACCCGAAAGTCATTGAAACACCATTTATTGCGGGTGTTGCAATGAATGGTATTGAGGTTAAAGCGAAGGCAAGAATTACTGTTCGTGCCAATATTGAGCGTCTAGTCGGTGGGGCAGGTGAAGAAACCGTCGTTGCTCGTGTTGGTGAAGGGGTAGTCTCTACCATTGGTTCATCAGATAGTCACAGTAAGGTACTGGAGAACCCTGATCTTATTTCACAAACGGTCCTTTCCAAAGGACTTGATGCAGGTACAGCGTTTGAAATCTTATCGATCGATATTGCTGACGTTGATATCGGTAAGAATATAGGTGCTGAACTTCAAACAGAACAGGCAGAAGCAGATAAGAAAATTGCCCAAGCGAAAGCAGAAGAACGCCGAGCGATGGCAGTAGCTCTAGAACAAGAAATGAAAGCCAAGGTTCAGGAAATGAGAGCCAAAGTAGTGGAAGCAGAAGCAGAAGTCCCGCTTGCAATGGCAGAAGCACTTAAGTCTGGTAATATCGGTGTGATGGATTATATGAACATTAAAAATATTTCTGCTGATACAGATATGAGAGGATCCATCGGAAAAATAACAGGTGAGAAAAAAGACGACCAATAACCCACTTTAATTAAAAAAAGGAGGGTAGGATTTGGAAACGATACTATTCTTAATCATTGTCGGTGTGATCTCAACAATCTTTGGTAAAACAAAAAGCACACAAGGAAAGTCACGAAATAAGCCTTTTTCCGTAGGTAACATGAAAGATATTCGAACGCTTTTTGATGAATATACCAATGTAAAACCAAGAGAAACTTTCTCCGCTGAAACGAAAACTCATACAGAAGTGCCGCAAAACGTAATAAAAGATCTTGAAAAAGAATATGTTCAAGTTAGGCAAGAGTCAGAAGCTAGTCGTACTAGAATGGCAGTAACTCGGCAACAGGCTGAACGAGTGATAGCCCCTACTACGAAAGTTAACCATCAGGAAACGACTATACCTGTTGCGTTAGAAAATCCAGATGCTAATACGATTGTTAATGGAATCATTTGGTCGGAAATTCTTGGCGAACCGCGCGCAAAAAGACCTTATTTTTCAAAAAGAAGATAATTGGATCAGATTAAAGCAACATATGAATCTAAATAGAAAAAAATGTGCTAGAACCCCCTTTCTTTTCATAAATATGAGATGAAAGGGGGTTCTTTTTTTATGGCAAAAAAATGGGCCGGGCGGGTTCGAAACTGGATGGCTAATAAAATGGATCTTCCTCAAGATGTCATGATGGATTTGCCGCGAATAACGATGATAGGACAAATTCATATATATATAGAAAACCATCGCGGCCTTCTGGCATTTTCTGATAAAGAACTCCGATTGTTGTTAAAGCAAGGTCAATTATTAATAAAAGGCAAATCTTTTGTTATTAAAACGATCTTACCTGAAGAAATTTTACTCCAAGGAAAAATTGATCAGGTGACCTATATAACAGATAACCCGGGAGGTACAAAATGAAGAACCAGTGGATAGAATTTTTTTATGGCAGGGTTACCGTTAGAGTTTCAGGAAAGGGGCTTGAGCGGTTTATAAATGTGTTAATAAGAAATGGTCTACATGTTTGGAATGTAAAACGTCATGGTACTGAGACCATAACATTTAAGATGAGACTTCAGGATGCTCTCCGAATCAGAAAATTTGCCAGGAAAAGTGAATGTACAATCTCTTTTTTACAGAGAAATGGTGCGCCATTTCTATTACGGAGATTGTTAAAGAATAGCGGCTTTTTAATTGGAGCAGCTACTTTTTTACTCCTTATATTTCTTCTGTCAAATGTCATTTGGGGAATTGAGATTAAAGGTGCAAAACCAGCTACGGAGTATCAAATACGCAAAGAATTGGACAAGATGGGGGTGAAAATAGGCAAGGTCCAGTTTTTTGTAGATAATGTGGAAGGGATTCAAAGAAAATTAACAAATAATATTGGTGCGTTAACTTGGGTCGGTGTGGAACTAAAAGGGACAACCTATCATCTTCAAGTAGTTGAAAAAAATGAACCCAAAAAACCTGAGGTTCTATCACCCCAAAATTTAATTGCTAAAAAGAAGGCTATTATAGTAAAAATGTTTATTGAAGAAGGCCAAAAGGCTGTAGACATTCATGATCATGTGGAAGCAGGACAACTCCTCGTTTCTGGTGCGTTTGGACAGGAAGAGAGTCCGAAATTGGTGGCAGCAAAAGGGGAAGTTTGGGGTGAAACCTGGTATAAGAGCCACGTTGAGTTGCCGTTAGTCAGTAACTTTAAGGTATATAATGGTAAGGAAAAACAAAAACACTCCCTTTTGCTTTGGAATATGAAAGTGCCTATTTGGGGGTTTGGAAAGCCGGAGTTTAGGGAATATGAAACAGAGGAGAATACTCATAAAATCCATTTTTTAAAATGGGAATTACCGATTTCTTACGTAAATACAACGTTGCGTGAACGGGAGGAAATTACTCGAACCTACTCGGTTAAACAGGCTGAGGAAATTGCGTTAGAAATGGCAAAAAAAGAAATAAAAAGTCACTTAGATGAAGATGCTATTATAAAAGATGAAAAAATTTTACACAAGGTAAATGAAAATGGTAAAGTTATACTAGATATCCATTTTAAGATAATTGAAAACATTGCGGTCGGACAACCAATTTCCAAGGAGACTCCTGAATGACAGAAAAATTAACTACTATAAATGTTCAGTTAGAAAATCCGGCAGAGGCTATTACGCTTCTCGGTAATTCAGATCAAAACTTAAAAACCATTGAACAAGAGCTTGGTGTATCCATTATTACAAGAGGAGAATCTGTAAGCTTGTCAGGTGATGAAGAGAAGGTCACGATGGCTGGAGAAATTATTGACAGATTAATCTTTGTTATTCGTAAGGGTATTAACATCAGCCAGAGAGATGTTTTATACGCCATTGAAATGGCGAACAAAGGAACGCTTGATTACTTTGTTAATTTATATGACGAAGAAATTGGAAAAAACGTTAAAGGTAAAACCATTAGAATTAAAACGCTTGGACAAAGACAATATGTACAAGCTATTAAGAAAAATGACCTTGTTTTCGGGATTGGACCGGCTGGGACCGGGAAAACCTATTTAGCCGTAGTTATGGCTGTTAACGCGCTTCGAAATGGTAACGTCAATAAAATCATCCTAACAAGACCTGCTGTTGAGGCAGGAGAAAGTCTTGGCTTCCTACCTGGGGACTTAAAGGAAAAGGTTGACCCTTATTTGAGGCCCTTGTACGATGCGCTTAATGATATATTAGGCGTGGAGCATACTCAAAGATTAATTGAACGGGGAACCATTGAAATAGCTCCATTAGCATACATGAGGGGCCGTACATTGGACGACGCATTTGTTATATTGGATGAGGCGCAAAATACAACTCATGCACAAATGAAGATGTTTTTGACTAGACTTGGTTTTGGTTCCAAAATGGTAATTACAGGTGACCGAACCCAAATTGACCTGCCAAAGGGTGCTAAATCTGGCCTAATTGTTGCAGAAGAGATATTACAAAATGTAAATGGTATTTCCTTTGTGTTTTTAGAACAAAGTGATGTTGTTCGCCATCCGTTAGTTGGTAAGATCATTCAAGCCTATGAAAAGATAGTTAATCAAAAGTAAGCAAGGGATAAACCATAAGGGTTTATCCTCTTTTTTTTCATTAAACGTGAAAGTTGCCAGAAAAACTGTTATCATTTTACATAAAGCACACGTGTAAGTAGTAATTTGTATTTTTTTGTGGAATTACAAAGCATTTTTTATGGTGTGGTCGGGGGGAGTTAATTGGACAAAATACAGCAACACTTTATACGTATCCGAAAGCTGCTCGATATTACTTTTTTTCGCTTACTTTTTTTCTTTGTATTAGGCTCTGTCCTTTTTTCAGCAATGTACAGTAATGTTAAGCCGGAAAAATTAGAATTAAGCTTATTTTCTGTTGCTGAAAAAACCATTCGTTCCCCTGGGACAGTAGAAGACAAAAAAAGTACCGAAAATAAACGCAAAGATGCACTTGACCAGGTACAAGACGTTTACTCATTAAAAAAAGAATATACTCAAAATAGAGTGGATTTAATTACTTCCATTTTTCAATCAGCAATTGATGTAAATAATGAAATGAAAGAGGAATTAAAAAAGCTGGCTGAACAGGCAACAGAAGATACTCCTATTAAAGAAGAGCCAAGTACGGAGGATAAAGTAACAAGATTAAAAGCAAAATTAACGTCTAGTGCTTCAAAGGATCTCTCTACTCAAGTTCTAACTGCATTAGTGCAAGCTAATAATGATGATCTATCTATTGCAAGAGATATGACAGTGACAGCCATTAACAATGTAATGACTAAAAGGATCTCTGCAGATGAAGTAGAAAATGCAAAAAAGAGAGTGGAAGAGGAGTTAAAATATACAACACTTAGTGAAAACCTAAGAATTGCCTCGATTGAGCTTGGTAGGTATGCTATTATTCAAAATGAATTTTATGACCCAACAGCAACAGAAGAGCTGCGAAATCAAGCAGTTGAAAGTGTAGAACCTGTAAAGATTTTACAAGGTCAGGTTATTGTTGAAGAAGGGGAATTAATTACGCAAGATATCTATCGTCAACTTAAGCTGGCAGGACTCTTAAGCACAGAAAAATCGTTTAAACCGTTTATCGGATTGATCGTGCTAGTCACCATTATTCTTTCTGCCATTTACTATTATTTTTATCAAATGAAATCGTTGCCTGGGAAAAGACAGACCTACCTTCTGTTATTTGGGATTATCTTTATCCTCTCCATCTTTATTATGAAAATAATAAGCATGCTGCAAATATTTAATTTTGCAGGTATTGGCTATATATTTCCTGCCGCGATGGGGGGCATGCTAATAAAGATTCTAATTGACGAGAAGCTTGCGATTTTTATGTCCATTATTATGGCGATTTGTGGCAGCATCCTTTTTAATGAGGGAATGGCAGGAACGCTAAACTTTTCAGAAGGCATTTACATTTTGTTTAGTGCTATAGCTGGGATCTTGTTTCTAAGCAAAAAAAATCAGCGTTCGAAAATTTTACAGGCAGGTACCTTTGCTGCTCTGGTCAATCTACTAACCATTTTGGCGTTAATGTTCCTACCTAATGGTCAGTATTCTGGAGTTGAATATGGGTATTACTTTATTACAGCTCTTGTTTCAGGAATTGGTTCTGCGGTATTAACCATAGGATTATTACCTTTTTTTGAAGCTAGTTTTGGAATTTTATCAACAATGAGGCTGATTGAACTTTCTAATCCCAATCATCCACTGCTCAGGAAAATCCTCATGGAGGCTCCTGGTACATATCATCACAGTGTGATGGTGGCCAACTTAGCTGAATCGGCCTGTGAAGCGATAGGAGCGAATGGGCTTTTAGCAAGAGTAGGAAGTTATTATCATGATATCGGAAAGACGAAACGACCAAACTTTTTCATAGAAAATCAACTGCATTTAGAAAATCCTCATGACCGTCTACCGCCGGATAAAAGTGCAAATATTATTATTGCGCATGTCACTGATGGCTCTCATATACTGAGAAAATATCATATGCCAAAAGAAATTGTTGATATCGCCGAACAGCACCATGGAACAACCCTATTGAAATTCTTTTATCATAAGGCACTTCAGGATGAGACAGCTATAAAGGAAGATGATTACCGTTATCCTGGCCCGAAGGCACAAACAAAAGAATCCGCCGTTGTAGGGATTGCAGATAGTGTAGAGGCCGCTGTTCGCTCATTATCCAAACCTACGCCAGAACTAATTGAATCACTCGTTAAGAAAATTGTTGCAGACAGGCTTCAAGATGGCCAGTTAAATGAATGTGATATAACGTTAAAAGAGATTGAGACTGTCTCACATACGTTATGTGAAACACTTAAAGGGATATTTCACTCAAGGATTGAATATCCAGAAATGACGAAGAAGAAGGTGAAAGAAGCATGACTTTACTAATTGATTGTGCTGACGAGACGAATGAATTATCTGAAGAACATATGCTTGATGTGGAAAGGATATTAGCGTTTGCCGCTAAGAAACTAAATATTAAAGAACATAGTGAAGTGTCTGTAACATACGTTACAAATGAAAGAATTCATGAAATAAACCGAGAGTACCGCGATAAGGACACTCCAACAGACGTTATTTCTTTTGCTATGGAAGAACTAGGTGAAGGTGAAGTGGAGCTAAAGGGTGTGGATATGCCTCGAGTCTTAGGAGATATTATCATCTCTGTCCCTAAAACAAGGGAACAGGCGGAAGAGTATGGTCATTCATTTCAAAGAGAGTTAGGTTTTTTAGCGATACATGGATTTTTGCATCTCTTAGGATATGATCATATGACTAAAGAGGAAGAAAAAGAAATGTTTACATTGCAAAAGGAAATTTTTAACGAGTATGGACTTACAAGATAAAAGAAAGTCAAAACCACTGCTGGGGTCATTTTCTTATGCTGTTGCAGGGATCCTTACCGCTCTTCTTTCAGAGAGGAATATGAGGATTCATTTGATCAGCTCGATAGTGGTCGTTCTCTTTTCCATATACTTTTCAATAACAAAAATGGAATGGATAGTCATCCTTTTCGCTATTGGCGGTATGTTCTCCTTAGAGTTAATAAATACTGCTATTGAAAGAGTGGTGGATCTCGTAACGAAGGAATACCACCCTCTCGCAAAACAAGCAAAGGATATAGCGGCAGGGGCTGTATTCCTTTACGCGGTTCTTTCAGTGATCGTTGGAAATATCATTTTTATTCCATACATATTTAAGCTATTCAAGTAGGTATTTATTAAACATTTTAAATGTATTTGAAATGGTGCAGGGAATTCGGTAAAATGAATTACCAACTTTCATTACTAGACAAGTTGAGTTATGAGAAAATTCTAATTTTTAAAAATTTTATATTACTTTTTCGCTACAAGTAATGATTTTCTCTCGTTTTTAATGTAAAATAAAGGAACAGCAGAAACCTGCTGGAAGGGAAGAAGAGCTAGTGAACATCGAACAATTAATTGAAGAAGCAAAAAAAGCAAGAGATAAAGCTTATGTTCCATATTCCAAATTTGGAGTTGGAGCAGCCTTATTAACAACAGATGGAAAAGTATATCATGGTTGTAATATTGAAAATGCCGCATATAGCATGTGCAACTGCGCAGAACGCACAGCTTTATTTAAAGCCTATTCCGAAGGTGATCGGAATTTTCAATTGCTCGCCGTTGTTGCCGATACAGAACGTCCATGTTCTCCTTGTGGAGCGTGTAGACAAGTAATATCTGAACTTTGTCCAAGAGACATGAAAGTTGTATTAACGAACCTAAAAGGGGATATTCAGGAAATTACAGTCGAAGAATTATTGCCTGGTGCCTTTTCTCCGGAGGATTTACATGCAGAATAATGGGAATGGAAACGGATACAAATCAGGATTTATCTCCATTATTGGGCGCCCCAATGTTGGGAAATCAACCTTTCTAAATCGAGTGATTGGACAAAAAATTGCTATAATGAGTGATAAGCCCCAAACCACACGGAACAAGATTCAAGGTGTGCTAACGATTAATGATGCTCAAATGATTTTTATTGATACACCAGGGATCCATAAACCAAAACATAAATTAGGCGACTTTATGATGAAGGTTGCACAAAATACACTAAAAGAAGTTGATTTAGTATTATTTATGGTGAACGCCGAAGAAGGATTTGGCAGGGGTGAAGAATTTATTCTTGAAAAGTTCCAAACAGTTAATACTCCAATCTTTCTTGTTATAAATAAAATTGACCAGATTCATCCAGATGATTTATTGCCAATTATACAGTCTTATCAAGAAAAGTACGCGTTTAAAGAAATTGTCCCAATATCTGCTCTTGAAGGAAATAATGTGGAGCGTCTTCTTGATCAAATTAAATCCTTCTTACCAGAGGGACCACAGTATTATCCAGCTGACCAAGTAACAGATCATCCAGAGCGGTTTATCATAACAGAGCTCATTAGGGAAAAAGCATTGCATTTAACAAGAGAAGAAATCCCTCACTCTTTGGCTGTTGTTTTAGACAAAATGGAGCGTAAAGAGGGCAAGGATATCATTCATGTTATGGCAACTGTAATTGTGGAGAGAGATTCACAAAAAGGTATTATTATCGGAAAACAAGGAAGCATGTTAAAAGAAATTGGAAAGCGTGCCAGGGTAGATATTGAAAATCTACTTGGATCTAAGGTTTTCCTAGAGTTATGGGTAAAAGTTCAAAAAGATTGGCGTAACAAAATGTCCCAGCTTCGTGATTATGGCTTTAACGAAGATGAATATTGAGACAATAACCCTAACTAAAATATTACGATATAGATCAAATTATGCATGGACAACATTAACAATTTTTTCGTCTTATGATTTTTGCGCAGGCAGGCTATGATAAATGTAAGGTTTGGGATTGAATTAAAGCTAGTCTAAATATTGAAAGGTGGGGTTTTCGATGATGGATTTTACGTGGAAAGTATTCCTTCAAACAGGTAATATTGACACATATCTTCTCTTCAAAGAGCTTGAGAAGGAAAACCAAGAAATACCCGGAAATCTGAATGAAGAGCTAGCACAAATCGATTTTCCCGTTTCATAAGTTTGTCTTCGTACTACTTTAGAAGGTGACATTTATGCTTCAAAAGTGTGAAGGCATCGTCATTAGAACGACAGATTATGGTGAAACCAATAAAATAATAACAATATTTACAAGGGAATGGGGGAAGATAGGTGTTATGGCGAGAGGTGCTAAAAAGCCTAACAGCCGCCTTTCTTCCGTTACCCAGCTTTTTACACATGGTTATTTTTTGGTACAAAGAGGATCTGGATTAGGCAGTCTCCAACAGGGAGAGATTGCTACTTCCTTAAGGTCAATTGGTGAAGATATATTCTTAACTGCGTATGCGAGTTATATTGTTGAATTAACTGATAAATGCACCGATGAAAAAAAACCAAACCCTTTTCATTTTGAATTGCTTCTCCAAACATTGAACTACATGAACGAAGGCTATGAACCTGATATTCTGATGAATATCTATGAAATGAAAATGTTAAATGTAATGGGCTTATATCCAGTCTTGAATCAATGTTCCGTTTGCGGGAGTACAGACGGACATTTTTCTTTTTCCATTCGGGAAGGCGGCTTTATTTGTCACAGATGTTTAGAAAAAGATCGATACCATTATAAATTATCACCAGCTACAATTAAATTATTAAGGCTATTTTATTATTTTGATCTTTCTAGACTAGGAAATATATCTGTTAAAGCAGAAACGAAGGCCGAACTAAAAAATGTGATTGACGCATATTATGAAGAGTACTCGGGACTACACTTAAAAACAAAGAAATTTCTTAACTCCATGGATCAATTTCGTAATCTCTTATGATAGCTATATTGACAATAGCAGAAGTTTTGGTTAATATTTTGGATAATAAAATATTTGCATTGACGGAAAAGAGTAATTAGATTTCTCTCTCTATAAAAGCGAACCTAGGATGGTGAGAGCTAGGGTATAGGGCACTAATGAAGGCGTTCCTGAGCAATTTTGTGTTGATTAGGCACATTTAAGGAGGCTGCTATTACAAGCAGCAAATAGGGTGGAACCGCGGGTAACTCTCGTCCCTATGCTAATAAGCATAGGGGTGGGAGTTTTTTTATTTGCTGAAATAGGCACCCCCTGTTTTAAAGGCACTATAGCTAGAAATTTTTTAGAAAAGGAGCAATAAAAATGAGTAATGTAACGATGGAGCAAATTGTTGCACATGCAAAGCACAGAGGATTTATTTTTCCGGGGTCAGAGATTTATGGTGGCCTTGCAAACACATGGGATTACGGTCCATTAGGTGTTGAGTTCAAAAACAATATCAAACAGGCATGGTGGAAGAAATTTGTTCAGGAGTCCCCTTACAATGTGGGCTTGGACGCTAGTATTCTGATGAATCCAAGAACATGGGAAGCGTCTGGACACATTGGAAACTTTAATGATCCAATGATTGATTGTAAAAACTGTAAAGCGCGTCACCGCGCAGATAAATTAATCGAAAATGCTCTTGATGAAAAAGGTATTGAAATGGTTGTTGATGGCTTACCGTTTGAGAAGATGGAAGAGCTTGTCAAAGAACATAATATAGCATGTCCGGATTGTGGAAGTCATGATTTCACAGGAATCCGACAGTTTAATCTTATGTTTAAAACCTTCCAAGGTGTTACTGAGTCAAGCACCAATGAGATTTTCCTTCGACCTGAAACAGCTCAAGGAATTTTTGTGAACTTTAAAAATGTACAACGTACAATGAGAAAGAAATTACCATTTGGTATTGCTCAGATTGGAAAAAGTTTCCGCAACGAAATTACACCAGGTAATTTTACCTTCCGTACACGTGAGTTCGAACAAATGGAGCTTGAATTTTTCTGTAAACCAGGAGAAGAGCTCACATGGTTTGATTATTGGAAGAATTTCGCTGAAGGCTGGTTAGGTTCTTTAGGTCTTACAAAAGAAAATTTAAGACTGCGTGACCATTCTGAAGATGAACTTTCTCACTATAGTAATGCAACGACCGATTTTGAATATAAGTTTCCATTTGGCTGGGGTGAGCTTTGGGGTGTTGCTTCCAGAACAGATTATGATTTGAAGCAGCATATGGAATTTTCGGGTGAGGATTTCCATTACCTTGATCCGGAAACGAATGAAAAGTATGTTCCTTACTGTATCGAACCATCACTCGGTGCGGACCGCGTTACATTGGCATTTTTAATTGATGCATATGAAGAAGAAGAGCTTGAAGATGGTACTTCCAGAACAGTTATGCATTTTCATCCTGCACTAGCACCGTTTAAGGCAGCCATTCTTCCGTTATCCAAGAAGTTATCTGATGAGGCAAAAGAAGTTTTTGCTACATTATCTAAATACTTTACTGTCGATTATGACGAGGCTGGTTCTATCGGTAAACGCTACCGCCGCCATGATGAAATCGGAACACCGTTCTGTATTACCTATGATTTTGACTCAAAAGAAGATCAAATGGTAACAGTAAGAGACCGTGATACCATGGAGCAAACAAGAATCCCAATCGCGGATCTTGTCAGCTTCCTTCAGGAGAAAATGGTATTTTAAAATATGCAAACCTAAAGGTGTGGGAAACCACACCTTTTTGTCATTTCAACTTGTCTGTTGATTTACGCTCCAATCAACAGGGGATAAAAATCAAAAATGTTCTTTAATAGTGCCTTGTCATGAAAGGGATGCTTCCGCCTTTAAGATAATTAGTATATAATATTTCTATTAAAGTATAACGTTATCATAGGAATAGGGTTCATTAGGAATCCATATTAAGGGTGGTGAGGACAATCGAACTGACAAAACGCCAGGAACATATTCTACAAATAGTAAAGGAAAATGGGCCGATAACAGGAGAGCACATCGCGGATCAATTAAG
This sequence comes from Neobacillus sp. Soil_C_43, assembly GCF_057656715.1. Taxonomy (NCBI): domain Bacteria; kingdom Bacillati; phylum Bacillota; class Bacilli; order Caryophanales; family Bacillaceae; genus Neobacillus; species Neobacillus sp. Soil_C_43. The sequence continues at coordinate 541,674 of NZ_JBDGJV010000001.1, read as the reverse complement.
TTTGACCAGAGCAACCTTAAGACCGGATCTTGCCATACTAACGATGGCTGGTTTCCTTGATGCCAGACCACGTGTGGGCTATTTTTATACGGGAAAATCGGGAGCCCAATTATTAACAGAAAACCTTCAAAAAATTTATGTGAAGGATTATCAATCCATTCCTGTTGTAGTGAATGAGAATGTTTCGGTATACGATGCTATTTGTACAATGTTTCTTGAAGATGTGGGAACATTATTTGTAGTTGATCAAAGCACTCTTTTAGTAGGTGTTCTTTCTAGAAAGGACTTGCTAAGAGCGAGTATTGGGAAGCAGGAACTTGCAAGTATACCTGTCAATATTATTATGACCAGGATGCCTAATATTACAATGTGTGAGCGGGAAGATCTACTGATTGATATTGCCAAGAAATTAATTGAAAAACAAATCGATGCTCTTCCAGTAGTGAAAAGATCTGACAAGGGTTTTGAAGTAATTGGCAGAATAACGAAAACGAATATAACAAAAGCTTTTGTTGCTTTAGGGGATGAATAAGGTTAGATAACTTGAATAGAGGAGCTGTTGGGGGAGAATGAGTTTACCAATTATTTATGTAGTGTCTGATTCGGTTGGAGAAACAGCAGAATTAGTGACCAAAGCGGCAATAACCCAATTTAATGGTTCTGGTATGACATTAAAAAGATTTCCCTATGTGGAAGACAGGGAACATATTGATGAAGTCCTCTCACTTGTTTCTCTTGATAAGGGAATGATTGCCTTTACACTAGTTAAACCGGACATGCGTACATATATGCAGAAACGTGCGGAAGAGGAAGGAATCATTGCTGTAGATCTTATCGGGCCTATTATGGATCAAATTCAACTTTATAGCGGAAAAACTCCATTATGTGAGCCTGGACTTGTCAGAAAGCTGGACGAGGATTATTTTAAAAAAATTGAGGCGATTGAATTCGCCGTTAAATATGACGATGGCCGAGACCCAAGAGGAATTTTAAAGGCTGATATAGTATTAATTGGTGTTTCAAGAACCTCTAAAACTCCACTATCTCAATACTTGGCCCATAAACGCTTAAAAGTGGCAAATGTTCCCCTTGTGCCTGAGGTCGATCCACCAGAAGAACTTTTTAAGGTTCCTATTGAAAAATGCTTTGGTCTAAAAATTAGCCCTGAAAAGTTAAATAATATTAGACGTGAACGATTACGGTCCCTAGGATTAAATGACGAGGCTAGTTATGCGAATATTGAACGGATAAAAGATGAATTAACCTTTTTTGAAAAATTAGTTTCAAAAATTAACTGCCCTGTTATTGATGTGACCAATAAAGCTGTTGAGGAAACAGCGAACGTTATTTTAAATTATATTCAAAAAGGTAGACCGTAAGCGCATAATCAATTGATTATGTGCTTTTTTATGAAAAAAACTAATAAAATAAAACAAAATAATTATGGTAAAATGATAATGATTGTACTATAATAAAAAATTGTGATAAAAATATATCTTTTTAGGTTTAGAGTTGCATGTGAACGAATAAACTATTTATTGTTAGATGTCAAGGCAACCCCCTAAAAAAAATTCGACATAAATCCTTTTTGTAAAAGTTATCACTTTTAAGAAGGAATATGCGGAGAGATGTAGAATTAATACTTATGCAAAAGCATTCCAAGATTTAAGTGGATAAGATTCATGACTGGTTAATGAGGAAATTGTCGAAATAGCTTCTGATTTTTCAGAAGAATTTTTACTTATTGCTTCCTAAAATTACCATGACACGAACTATTCTACATAATTTTATCTCCAAAGGGAGTGTTATTTAAGGAGAATGCAATATAAAGTTTTACGGCAGAATTAACAAAAATTTTGTCGAAATTTGCAGGAATTTAAAGATTGCCTGCCGAATACCTGTTAGTACAAATGGAGATGTTCACATGGCAGACCGTATTGCCGAAGAAAAGATTGATCAAGTTCGTCAAGCTGTTGATATTGTCGAAATAATCAGCGATTATGTTCAACTGAAAAAGCAGGGGCGAAATTACTTCGGACTATGTCCTTTCCATGGTGAAAGCACCCCTTCATTTTCAGTATCGCCTGATAAACAAATTTACCATTGTTTTGGATGTGGAGCAGGTGGAAATGTTTTTTCTTTCTTAATGGAACTTGAAGGTATGTCGTTCCAGGAAGCAGCCATTAAATTAGCTGCGAGAGTTAATATTGATCTCGATATTAAAAGGTCTACGGTTTCTGGAGAGAAGAAGGTTTCCAAAGAATTTCAATCTATGCTCGATGCCCATGAGTTATTAAGAAAATTTTATCATCACTTACTAGTAAATACAAAGGAAGGTCAGCACGCATTAGAGTATTTATTAGATAGAGGTTTTTCAAGGGAATCGATTGATAAGTTTCAAATTGGGTATTCATTAAATTCATGGGATTTTGTTTATAAGTTCCTATCTAAAAGGGATTTTTCACCTGAATGGATGGAAAAAGCCGGACTAATTATCCAGCGGGAAAGAGACGGGACATATTTTGATCGATTTAGAGATCGAATCATGTTTCCAATTTCCGACCGAAATGGTAATACGATTGCATTTTCAGGGAGGTCACTTGGGGCCGATGAGCCCAAATATTTAAATAGTCCCGAAACCGCAATCTTTAATAAAAGTAAAATTCTATACAATTATCATTTAGCTAAATCAAGTATAAAAAAGTTGCAACATGCTGTTTTGTTTGAGGGATTTGCCGATTGTATTGCAGCAGATCGATCTGGTGTAGAGAATGGTATTGCCACAATGGGAACTTCTTTGACTGATGAACATATAGCCCTATTACGTCAAAGCGTTCAATCCATAACAATTTGCTATGATTCTGATAAGCCTGGGATTGAAGCGGCCTATCGAGCAGGTAGTCACTTAAATGATGCGGGTTTCCAAATCAAGGTGGCTATGATGCCAGATGGAATGGATCCTGATGAATATATAAAAAAAAATGGCTCTGAAAAATTTCGCAATGAAGTAATTGGTGCAAGCTCAACCTGGATGGGTTTTAAATTTCTTTACTTTAGAAGAGGAAAAAATCTTCAAATTGAAGGAGATCGGCTTGCGTATATCGAACAAATAATTAAAGAAATCAGCAAATTAAATAAGGCTGTTGAAAGAGATCATTACTTGCGGCAGCTCGCTGGTGAATTTTCGCTTTCGTTGGATGCTTTAAAACAGCAGCAAAAACAAATCTTCTTCGAAGAAAAAAGAAAATCCAACGGAAAGACTGAAACAAGTAATAAACCATCATTGAAAATTGTTAAGCAGGTGAACGAGTTAAAGCCCGCACATTATACTGCTGAGAGGCGTTTAATTGCACATATGCTAAAAAATCGTGATGTTGCTTACAAGGTTCAGGATTTATTACAACAAAACACGTTTAATATGGATGAACATCAGGCAATAATAACATATCTGTTAGGATTTTATGAAGATCACTTAGAACCTGATTCTAGTGCGTTTTTAACCTATATTCAAGATGAAAATCTTAGAAGAATGGTTGCAAATATTGAAATGATGTCCATTAATGAAGAATTAAGTGACCAAGAATTAACTGATTATATCAAACAGGTGTTGAATTATCAAAAAATGCTAAAGATAAAAGAAAAAGAAGTGGAACAAAAAGAAGCAGAGCGACATGGTGAATTTAGTAGAGCTGCTGCAATTGGTATTGAAATTATTCAATTGCGTAAATCGTTATAGATTCCATTTTAGTGTCTTTGATTCTGGAAGGAGGAGGACATATGGCTGCTGAAAAATCAGCCCGTTCAAAAGAGGCCGAGAATGAACTGACCTTTGAACAAGTAAAGGATCAGTTAACTGAATTAGGAAAAAAAGTTGGTGTCCTTGCCTATGATGACATTGCCGAAAAGATGGCTAATTTTGATTTAGAATCTGATCAAATGGATGAGTTTTATGAATTCCTGGGAGATCAAGGTATCGAATTAGTAGGCGATAGTGAGGAAGCTCCAAACAGTAAACAATTATCAAAAGGGGACGACGAAGAATTTGATTTAAATGATCTTAGCGTTCCTCCAGGTGTTAAGATTAATGACCCAGTTCGTATGTATTTAAAAGAGATTGGTCGCGTTGACTTACTTTCTGGTGAAGAAGAGATTAAACTCGCCAACCGTATTGAAGAAGGTGACGAGGAAGCGAAGCGCCGTTTGGCTGAAGCAAACCTACGTCTAGTCGTAAGTATTGCAAAGCGCTATGTAGGTCGCGGTATGCTATTTCTAGACCTGATTCAAGAAGGAAATATGGGTCTTATTAAAGCAGTTGAAAAATTCGATTATCGTAAAGGCTTTAAGTTTAGTACCTATGCAACCTGGTGGATTCGCCAAGCTATCACAAGGGCGATTGCGGACCAAGCCAGAACCATTCGTATCCCTGTTCATATGGTTGAAACAATTAACAAACTTATCCGTGTTCAACGTCAATTACTACAGGATCTTGGACGTGAACCAACACCAGAAGAAATTGGGGAAGATATGGATTTAACCCCGGATAAAGTAAGGGAAATTCTAAAGATTGCTCAAGAGCCTGTTTCATTGGAAACACCAATTGGTGAAGAAGATGATTCTCATCTTGGTGATTTCATAGAAGACCAAGATGCAACGTCTCCTTCTGAACATGCTGCGTATGAATTATTAAAAGAGCAATTAGAAGACGTTCTCGATACTTTGACAGACAGGGAAGAAAACGTCCTTCGCCTGCGTTTTGGATTGGATGATGGCCGGACTCGTACACTAGAAGAAGTAGGGAAAGTCTTTGGAGTAACCCGCGAGCGAATTCGTCAAATTGAAGCGAAAGCATTGCGGAAATTACGTCATCCAAGCCGGAGCAAACGGTTGAAAGATTTCTTAGAATAAATTTATTCAATTAATGGTTTACTCTTTAAGGGAGTAAACTTTTTTTTGTCTTTTTATAAAAGTTTACATTGAAAGCACTTACTGTATTTGAGTTTATTTTACTGAATTGTCTCTCATTTTGCAAATAGGCACATTGATTTATTCATTTGTTTTAATGAATTTTATTTTTTTGGAAAAGGAATAAACTTGTTCTTGTTTCTTATTCTCTGTGTTAATAGTGTAAATTCTTTTCTTGCAACTTTGTTGAATTACTATTTTTATTATTTTTAAATAATTAATTATTTTATAAAATTTTTAAATGTTGAGAAATTTCGGTTGTTTCTTTTATAATAAATAAAGAAAGCGCATACAAAGTTGTTTCAAGGGGGATAAAAATGAATTTCGACTTAACAGCTGAACAAGATATGATTAAACGGACAATTCGCCAATTTGCAGATGAAGAGGTAGCACCTGGTGCTATTGAAAGAGATAAAACTAAACAATTTCCAGTAGAGATCTTTAAAAAGCTTGCTGAAATGGGGATTATGGGACTTCCATTCCCTGAAGAATACGGCGGTGCTGGAGCAGATACTGTCAGCTTTGCGATTGTAACTGAAGAATTAAGTAGAGCTTGTGCATCGACAGGGATTACCTATTCTGCTCATATTTCATTAGGTGGAGCACCCCTTCATTTGTTTGGGACTGAAGAACAAAAGCAAAAATATTTAACTCCTATTTGTACAGGTGAATCATTTGGTGCATTTGGCTTAACGGAACCCAATGCTGGTTCAGATGCGGGCGGTACAAGAACTTCCGCTAGAGAAGCGAATGGTGAATTCCTAATAAATGGGAATAAGTGTTTCATTACTAACGCAAGCTTCGCAAAGCATTTAGCCTTAACAGCTATAACTGGTGAAAATAACGGGAAGAAAGAAATCAGTGCGATTATCGTTCCTACTAATTCTGACGGCTTTACGATTATTGATAATTACGAAAAGATGGGTTTGAATGCTTCGAATACCACGGAGCTTGTATTAGAGGATGTAAGAGTTTCTTCCGAAAATCTTTTAGGAAAGCGAGGAGAGGGTTTTAGACAGTTTTTGATTACACTTGATGGGGGCCGAATTGGGATTGGAGCTATGGCAGTGGGGATTGCTCAGGGTGCGTATGAGAAGGCACTTGCCTATGCAAAGGAACGGAAGCAATTTGGAAAATCCATTTCCTCTTTCCAAGCTATTCAGTTTAAATTAGCCGATATGGCAATGAAAATTGAATTAGCCAGAAATATGGTGTATAAAGCTGCTTGGTTAAAAGATCAAGGCAGAGCGTTCTCAAAAGAAGCTGCAATGTGTAAACTATATGCTTCTGAAATCTGTATGGAAGTAACGAGTCAGGCTGTTCAGATACATGGTGGATACGGATATATGAAGGAGTATCATGTGGAAAGAATGATGCGTGATGCAAAACTGCTTGAAATTGGTGAAGGAACATCTGAAGTTCAACGAATGGTTATTTCGCGATTAATTGGTTGTTAAAAGTATATATGGGAAAGCTAAGAGAGGTAAATTAATTATTGTCGTTAATTTACCTCTTTTTTCTTTTGTCTTTGTTAAAGAACAGTGTTAATTTTTTGTACCCTGTTGATTGGAGCGGAAGGTGCGAGACTCCTGTGGGAGTACGGTTCAGGGGAGACCCCGCAGGCGTGAGCGCCGAGGAGGCTCGCCGAAACGCCCACGGAAAGCGAAGCACTTGGAGCGGAAATCAACAGGCAAGTTTAACAAAGCTTTGTTTTTTATAAAGATTATAGTGATAAAATAAGTTTAGGGCTTTTCCTTCTGTTCATTTTCAAGTAAAATAGTAATTGTTTGTAGACTATTTATTTATTAACAGATGTTCGTACATAAGGGAGGTTAATTGCATGAAACGTAATCCAGTAATTCCTTTTATTCTTATCATGGTTTTTGGACTCGTACTTGTATTTGTCATGTCTTTCAAAGGCCTTGGAGATATGAAAGAAGTAGCTAGTGAGAAGGGTGAAGGAAATGGCAGCGAGAAGACGGAAGTAGCTGCTTCTAAGCCAGAAGACATTTATAAGCAAACATGTGTTGCTTGTCACGGTGATCAGTATCAAGGGGTAGTGGGTCCTACGTTAAAAGGTGTAGGAGGCAAATATTCTAAGGATCAACTTATGGAAATCGTGACAAAAGGTAAAGGAAACATGCCTGCTGGTCTAGTTCCACAAGAACAAGCTGCTGCAATGGCAGATTGGTTAGCAAATATCAAATAATGTATCGTCTTAAAAGAAGTCCTTTGCATATGTGAAGGACTTTTTTTATACTTAGAAAAGTAATTAATGATTTTATTGTAAAGTGGTGGTTTTTTGAATACTGATAAATTATCAATCCGATTAGCTACAGTGGCTAAATATGTACCTGCTGGGTCTAGGATTGCAGATATTGGCTCTGATCATGCATATTTACCCTGTTACTTAGCCAAAAGTACAGGAATTTCTTTTGCTATTGCAGGAGAGGTTGCTGCAGGACCATACCAATCGGCCGAAAGAAATGTTCAATCGGAAGGTTTATCTTCTATTATTTCTGTACGAATGGGTGATGGTTTAGAAGTCATTCAACCTGGAGAAGTGGATTGTATTACTATTGCAGGAATGGGTGGCTCTTTAATCACAAGTATATTAGAAAATGGGAAAGAAAAGCTTGGGTCTGTCAAACGGTTAGTATTGCAACCAAATATTAGTGCAATTTCTATCCGAAAATGGTTCTTAGAAAATAATTGGGAACTTGTTGCGGAAGAAATTATGGAAGAGGACGGGAAAATTTACGAGGTCCTTGTTGCTGAAAAAGGAGATACCTCTAAACCTTATCAAAATCAGTTAGAAAGTGGTCTTTTATTAGGGCCATTTCTAAGTCAAAATCAAGAACCAGCCTTTCAAAAAAAATGGTCCATGGAAATAAAAAATTGGAAGCGAATAGTAGATCAGTTAGAGAGTGCAGGAGAAACGGCTGAAACAGTAGAAAAAAAGCAAGAGTTATTGAACAAGATAAGGTTAGTTGAGGAGGTATTGAAACTTGAAGAATCCTAACGGGCATGAGATTATTCAGCTTTTTGAACAGTTTTCACCGAAATCCTTAGCAATGGAAGGCGATAAAATTGGCTTGCAAGTTGGAAGGTTAAATAAAAAGGTTGATCGAGTGATGATTGCTCTTGATGTGCTGGAAGATGTAATAGATGAAGCTGTTGAAAAAAATGTACAACTGATCATTGCACACCATCCAATTATTTTTCGCCCACTAAAAAATGTACTAACGGATACAACACAAGGTAGAATGGTTGAAAAGCTATTAAAACACGACATTGCAGTCTATGCGGCACACACCAATCTGGACGTTGCAAAGGGAGGAGTAAACGACCTCTTGGCAGCTGCATTAGAATTACGGGAACCAGAAGTACTAGTCCCTACCTTTGACACGAAGTTAAAGAAATTAGTGGTTTTTGTACCTGTAAGCCATGCAGAAGAAATTAGAAACGTACTTGGCAAAGCCGGAGCAGGTTTTATAGGGAATTACAGTCATTGTACCTTCTCTACAAATGGCACCGGGCGGTTTCTGCCTGGTGAGAATACAAATCCCTTTGTGGGGCAACCTGGTCAGTTAGAAGAGGTAGATGAGATTCGGATTGAGACCATAGTTCCAGAACCGCTTCTAAAAAAAGCCATTACTGCATTGATTAAAGCACATCCTTATGAAGAAGTAGCTTACGATGTATATCCTACTGAAAATAAAGGGGAAGTGCTTGGTCTAGGTAGGATAGGAAAAGTTAGTGAAATGACTCTTGGAGAGTTTGCAGAAAAAGTAAAGACCGCACTTGATGTGGAACAAGTAAGAGTAGTAGGCGATCTAGCTTCTAAGGTTAGAAAGGTTGCTGTTTTGGGTGGCGATGGAAATAAATATTTCATGAATGCCAAATTCAAAGGAGCCGATGTATATGTAACAGGAGATATTTATTATCACACTGCACATGATGCTATGATGCAAGGTCTTAATATGATTGATCCTGGGCATAATGTTGAAAAGGTCATGAAAAAAGGATTGACAGCAGCCTTGCAAAAGTTGTGTAGAGAAGAAGGATATGAAGTAGAGATATTCCCTTCTGAAGTTAATACGGATCCTTTCCAATTCATTTAAAAAGAAGGCTGTGTTAAAGAACAGTGTTGATATATACACCCTGTTGATTGGAGCGGAAGGCACGAAGACTCCTGTGGGAGTATGGTTCAGGGGAGACCCCGCAGGCGCAAGCGCCGAGGAGGCTCGCCGAAACACCCACGGAAAGCGAAGTGCCTGGAGCGGAAATCAACAGGCAAGTTAATAGAGCCAAAAAGAAAAAGAACCGCGTCTAACGTAAGACGCGGTTCTTTTCATTTACTCGTTTTCGGCCTTTTTAACCTTAGGTAATATTCTACTTAGTTGAACTTTTTTTCTCCGTTCCCAAGTGGCTTCATTGTTCGGATCAAATTGTTCTAAGAACGTTATGACTTCCTTTGTAATAGGAGTAGGTGTGGAGGCTCCGGATGTAACAGCAACCGTCTTAGCATCCTTAATCCAATCAATTTCTAACTCAGTAATATCTGCAATACGATACGCCCTTGTACCAGCAATTTCTTCTGAAACCTGTGCAAGACGATTAGAATTATTACTTTTTGGATCTCCTACAACAATAGTAACGTCAGCTTCAGTGGCCTGATCGGCAACTGCCTCTTGGCGTATTTGGGTTGCATGGCAAATTTCATTATAAACCTCAACATGAGGATATTTTTGTTGAACCCTTTTCATCGTATCCGAAACATCCCATTGACTCATAGTCGTTTGGTTCGTTACGAGAAGCTTCTCACAATTAATGGTTAATGCTTCAACATCACTCGGGGTTTCCACCAGATGAACCATGCCAGGAGCAACACCAACAGCTCCTTCTGGTTCTGGATGCCCTTTTTTTCCAATGTAAATGACGTGGTAACCTTGTTGGGTCTTTTCTTCAATGAGGTCATGTGTTCTTGTCACGTCAGGACATGTTGCATCAATGGTTACAAGGCCTTTCTTTTTAGCAAGTTCACGCACTTCTGGAGAAATCCCGTGGGCAGTAAAAATAACTGTCCCTGATTCTACCTTATCAAGAATATCTTTTCTGTTTTTTCCATCTAGTGTGATGATTCCTTCTTCCTCGAAAGCATCTGTAACATGTTTATTATGAACAATCATTCCTAAAATGTAGATTGGACGTGGCAAAGATTTATCTAATGCGGCGTTTCTAGCGATGACCATGGCGTCGACCACACCATAACAGTATCCGCGTGGAGATATCTTTATGATTTGCATATATGAAGTCCTCCTAAAAGACATTGTTTAATAGACTATGTATTTATTATATAAGACTAATAGATAGAATACAAAGATACATTTTTCCTTTTGGAATAGCGAGAAATAAAAAGAATGCTGTTTCCAGCATTCTGACGTTAGATGTACATTCTCGGAATGGAATTTCCTCTTGGTTGTTTTCCGCTACTTTTAGCGGGCTTTTGTTGCTTCTTTTGACTAGATTGTTTTCCTGTACGGCGGTTTTCAGTTTGCTCGTTCGTTGAAGACTCTTCATCCATAACGGCTACCGATTGATTACTTTTCCCATCCGTTGTTTCTTCCATACTCTTTGATGCATTTTTAAATCCTTTATAGAGCTTCCACATGGCCGGGAGATTCTTGACCATTGGGCCGTACTGTTGAATGACAGGGCCTATAGATTGTGCTGTTCTTAATACTTGTTGGGTATTATTGAGAATAGAGGTTAATCCGCCTGGGTTACTTAAGGACTGGAGTAATCCTCCTGCACCGCCTGATGCAGCCCTGCCAGCTCCTTGTGCACCCATAAGTCCACCTGCACCGCCAGCTTGGTTTCCTCTACCCAAAATTTTTGAGAGTAGCCCGCCGCCACCGTTCATTTGTCTTCCCATCGATCCCATCATCGGATTTCTTCCCCCAAATGGATTGGCAGTTGGCCTCATCATTTGGTTTCCTCCTCCAAAGGGGTTTATACTAGGTCCCATCATTGGGCTTCTTCCGGCAAAAGGATTGTTCCCAGCCCCCATCATCGGATTTCTGCCTCCAAACATACCTGGGCCGCCCATACCGCCTTGCATAGGTACTCTTGGTCTTGGTTGCATACCACGACCTCCTTTCGTTCCCTCATGCTTTAAAATATGCATTTACCCTAATTTGGTTTAGGTATTCTACACAAGTTATTAACTAAATTTCATTTTAAAAATCGGATAAAATGTAAAAGATGAGAAATATATAGATAGTTAGCTGGTGATTTAAGAGAAACTTTAATATAATAACATGATGGAATGAAAAGTGTAGGCACATGCTGGTAAAGAAAAACTACATTAAACCATAGGATATTTTTTAGAATAAGGAGCCCTTATATGAAAGTAAATAAATTTGATCGTTTTAAGTTTCAACCTTTTATTATAGATTCGCTGAATAAGTTTGGTTTTTATAGTCCAACGGAAATTCAGGAACGGATGATTCCATTAGTGCTTAAGGGAGAAAGTGCCATTGGCCAATCCCAAACAGGAACAGGTAAAACATTTGCCTATGTATTACCTATCCTTGAAAAAATTGATCCAAAGCGTCAAGAGGTTCAAGCAGTTATTACTGCACCGACAAGAGAATTAGCCTCACAAATTTATCATCAAATCTTAAAAGTAACAGAAAACTGCAGTCCAGATAGTCAAATCATGACAAGATGCTATATTGGTGGAACTGACAAACAGCGGACCATTGAAAAATTAAAGGTACAGCCTCAAATCGTTGTAGGTACTCCAGGACGAATAAAGGATTTAATGGTTGAACAAGCTCTTTTCATTCATACATCAGAAATCCTTGTTGTTGATGAAGCAGACATGATTCTAGATATGGGATTTATTGAAGATGTGGATCAGGTAGCTGCAAAGATGCCGGAGAACTTGCAAATGCTTGTCTTTTCTGCGACCATACCTGAAAAACTTAAACCTTTTTTAAAAAAGTATATGGAAAATCCAAAAACGGTTCATATTGATCCAAAAAATAAGGCTGCTGAAAATTTAGAGCATGCTCTTTTACCATCCAGACATCGCAGTAAGAAGCAGCTTGTTCATGATGCCCTACTGGCCTACAATCCCTATTTAGCGATTGTTTTTACGAATACTAAAAAAATGGCTGAAGAGGTAGCGTACTACTTAAATGAAAAAGGGCTAAAGGTTGGCCGTGTTCATGGGAACTTAAACCCACGGGAACGTAAAAAAATGATGAAGCAAATTCAGGATTTGGAGTTCCAATATATCGTGGCAACGGACCTCGCCTCAAGGGGTATCGATATTGAAGGTGTCAGCCATGTAATAAACTATGAACTTCCAACAGATTTGGATTTTTATATCCATAGGGTTGGAAGAACAGCGAGAGCAGGCAATACAGGGATAGCCCTTACCATTTATGAGAGTTCCGATGAAGATGCGTTAAACAAGTTAGAAAAAATGGGTATTCAATTTAAACATGTGGATCTTAAAAAAGAAGGTTTTGTTGAAATAGATGAACGAAATAAAAGAAAGACAAGAGTTAGAAAAGAAGATGAAGCAGCTAAAACAGCTAAAACCCTAGTAAAGAAGCCACAAAAAGTAAAGCCAGGTTATAAAAAGAAAATGCAATGGGAAATGGACAAAATAAAGAAACGTCAGCGGAAATTGAACCAGAAAAAGAAATAAGAGATTGAATGGAGAGGAACAAGATGTTAAAAATTGGGTCACACGTGTCGATGAGCGGAAAAGATATGTTGCTTGCAGCTAGTAAAGAAGCAGTATCTTATGGTGCAAATACGTTTATGATCTATACAGGTGCTCCACAAAATACCAGAAGAAAGAAAATTGAAGACCTGAACATCGAAGAAGGAAGAAAGCATATGGAGGAGAATGGAATCTCAGAAATTATAGTCCATGCTCCTTATATCATTAATATTGGGAATACCACAAATCCTGACACATTTGAGTTAGGTGTAAGGTTCCTCCGCAGTGAAATAGATAGAACAGAAGCGCTTGGTGCAAAGCAAATTGTCCTTCATCCTGGTGCCCATGTTAGTGCAGGCACAGAGGCAGGAATTAAGAAAATTATTGAAGGATTAAATGAGGTTTTGACGGGTAAGGAACAACTGCAAATTGCGTTAGAGACCATGGCTGGAAAAGGATCTGAGTGTGGTAAATCTTTTGAAGAAATTGCAATGATTATGGATGGGGTTAATTATAGTGATAAATTATCCGTCTGTTTCGATACATGCCATACGCATGATGCCGGCTATAACATTGTGGAAGACTTTGATGGTGTCTTAAATGAATTTGATAAAATTGTTGGCCTGGAGAAGCTAAAGGTACTTCATATCAATGATAGTAAAAATGCAGTTGGTATGAGGAAGGACCGCCATGAAAATATTGGCTTTGGTCATATTGGCTTTAAGGCTCTGAATTATATCGTTCACCATCCACAATTGATGGATGTTCCTAAGATTCTTGAAACTCCTTTTGTTGGAGAAGATAAGAACAATAAAAAAGCACCGTATAAACAGGAAATAGAGATGCTACGCAATCAGACATTTAATGAAAATCTGTTAGATATAATCATGCAATCATAAGGAAAAGCTGTGCAATCTGCACAGCTTTTTTAAATTCGACTTTGAGAATTGTCCAGTTCCAGCGCCTAGCCCCTCGGGTCAAATAACCTTCGGCAAGTAAAGTCAAAGAACGACTTTTCTGGCCGAAGAACATTTGCCTGTCGGGGCTGACCAAGGCGCTTGCACTTATTGCTTAGTAATCTGCATTAATAATTTATTGACTTCGCGCGCTGTTTCCGGACCAGCTGCTTTTGCAATTTCTTTTACTAATTTACTTCTTTGTGTATCATCAAAAATATTTATGTTTTTACCACGTAAGTATTCTGCAATCTTCCTAGCCTGTTGCTGGTTTACTTTAATATTGAATTGATTGGCATATTTGACTAACTCTTCAGCAGTAATCGTGTTGATCTTATGATTAATGATGTTTTCAAATATTTTCACCCTCATCACTCCTCCATGCTAATGTATGAAAAACAAACGGGAGTGTGACAAAGGATTTAAAAAGTAGAGTGCACCTGCCTAGTTGCTGTATGCTTTACAATCAGAATATCGTATTGTATACTACATTAAGTTAAATCGGAATGATTCTTATAATTGGCTTTGTTAAAATTGCCTGTTGATTTCCGCTCCAGGCACAAGCGGTTCGTGGTTGTTTCGGCGAGCCTCCTCGGCGCTTGCGCCTGCGGGGTCTCCCCTGAACCATACTCCCACAGGAGTCTTCGTGCCTTCCGCTCCAATCAACAGGGTGTATAAATCAACACTATTCTTTAACACAGCCTATAATTAAAAAGTGAGAGTGCAAAATATGCAATCAATAATTGATATTCAACATTTATTTTATCGATATGAAAAGGATACAGTCTTAGAGGACATAAACATGTCCATTCCTGACGGTTCATTTTTAGCTATTGTGGGTCCAAATGGGTCAGGGAAATCAACATTGTTAAAATTGATATTAGGGCTATTAAAACCCCAGAAAGGCGACATCACTTTATTTGGTCAGGAAATCTCTAAATTTAAAGATTGGCAGAAGATCGGGTATGTGTCACAAAAGGCTAATTCATTTAACACAGGTTTCCCTGCTACCGTATTTGAAGTAGTGGCAAGCGGGTTAACAAAAAAGCTCGGTTTGTTTACGTTCTTTAAAAAGGAACATTCGATGAAGGTATTTGAGGCATTAGAAGCAGTTGGCATGAGAGAATTCAGTAACAGAAATATTGGAGAACTCTCTGGTGGTCAGCAGCAAAGAGTGTTTATTGCTCGAGCACTAGTCAGTGAACCCAAATTGCTGATTCTTGACGAACCAACGGTAGGAGTGGATGCTGAAAACGTAAATTCCTTCTATCAAATGCTCGGTGATTTAAACCAAAATCGTGCGATTACATTGCTGTTGGTTACACACGATATTGGCACTATTTCCGATAAGGTCACCCATGTTGCTTGCTTAAATAAACATTTACATTTTCATGGTGAAACAAAAGAATTTGAAGAGTTAAGAGGGGAAGGGATGTCTGAGTTTTATGGCCATGACGTTCATTTACTAGCTCATCACCATGAACACGGAGGCGCCAGAAAATGATTCAAGGAATTTTTCATTATGAATTTTTACAAAATGCCTTCTTAACCGGAATTATGATCGGGATACTAGCTCCATTGCTCGGTGTTTTTATCGTTGTGAGAAGATTATCTTTAATTGCTGACGCACTTAGTCATGTAACACTTGCGGGTATTGCAGCGAGCCTTCTTATTGAAAAGAAATTTGCCATCATGGCAGGTTTAAATCCTCTATATTTAGGTATGGTTTTTTCAGTAGGCGGATCATTATTTATTGAAAAACTAAGAGGGGTTTATAAACATTATCAGGAGCTTGCCATTCCCATTATTTTATCAAGCGGGATTGGACTAGGCGTTATCTTTATTTCACTTGCGAATGGATTTAATACAGACTTGTTTAGTTATTTGTTCGGTAGTGTTTCTGCTGTAAGTCGTACAGACCTATGGGTTATTCTTATCATAAGTATTTTGGTTATACTGGTTATTATTTCCTTGTATAAAGAGTTGTTTTTGCTTTCTTTTGATGAAGAGCATGCGAAAGCATCTGGGATTGCTGCTAAAAGTATTCATTTCATCTTTATTGTTATGGTTGCTTTGGTTATTGCAGCTTCTATGAGAATTGTTGGAATTCTACTGGTATCCTCTTTAATGACGTTGCCAGTTGCTGCCAGTATTCGGATCGCAAAGGGATTTAAACAAACCATTTTCTTATCCGTTCTTTTTGGTGAATTAGCAGTATTGGGCGGCCTTTTTATTGCCTACTATGTAGATTTGGCTCCAGGTGGGACCATTGTTATGCTTGCCGTTCTTATTCTTGTATGTTCTATTTTTTACAAAAAATTAACTGGTGCATTAGGAGGTGGTGCTAAATGAACGTTAACGAAGCAATCCAATACCTAAAGGAAAATGGATTTAAGCAAACAGGAAAAAGAGAAGACATGCTTCAATTGTTTGCTGACAGCGATAAATATTTAACCGCTAAGGATGTCCTCGATCAGTTAAAGGATGATTATCCAGGTCTAAGCTTTGATACGATATATCGCAACCTATCCTTATTTGTCAATATGGGGATTTTAGAAATGACAGAGTTATCTGGGGAAAAACATTTCCGTTTTACTTGTTCGAGTAGCCACCATCATCACCATTTTATCTGTTTAGACTGTGGTAAAACCAAGAAAATTGAAACCTGTCCTATGAATGGTCTAAGTGAAAATTTGAAAGGCTACGATGTCTCAGGACATAAATTTGAGATATATGGCCGTTGTCCGGAATGTTTGAATTAGAGAAAAAAACAGCTTGTGGGAGCACAAGCTGTTTTTATTATCCTATAAATGGAAGCTGGCCATTTGAGGTTTGAACCCTTGTTGTTTTAACCATTCGTCAACCCAATCATTAGCCTCTATCCAGTTATTAACCCGTATAACCCCATTTGGAATAGGGTCTTGATTGTAAGGGGTATTAAATAATATAACCGGAATCTTACATTCTTCATGAATCATGATCGCATTATCATGTTTATCCTCGAAAAAGATTTCCACTTTATGCTTTTTTACTGTTTCCACTTTATCGTGGGAACCAATTAATTCAATATGGTCAAAAATTAATCCTTGGTCAAAAAACCAATTCTCAGTGACTTCAAGTAAATGGGAGCCCCTAGCACTAATAAAGAACAGTTCATGTTTATTTTTCCACTTGTTAAGGACTTTTTTTGCACCTGTTGCAAGCGGAGATTCCTTATATATAAGTGGTTCATTCTTGGCAAACCATTTTGCAAATTCTTTCTCCGATACATTAACAAAGGGTGTCAAGTCATATTGATTCACGTCTTCGTACATAATTTCCATTCCAAAAGCTTTGTTGATAAATGGCAGTATCGATTTAGGGCAAGTTACCGTTCCATCGATGTCAATTCCAAATCTTCTTCTCATTAGGCTCACCTTCAAATTGCAATAGACTATCTTTATTTTACCAAAGACAGCTTAACAATAAAGTATTTATTTATAAGTAAATTTTTTCGGTAAATGAAATAAAAAACTAATGCAGTTAAACATTAACATATTAAAAATTTGAAGGAAGCTAACAATAATAAATGCTCCTATTACTGAAAGTGAGGGATTAGGATGGCAGACGAAAGAGACACAAGAATTCAGGAAGCCCTTCGAAGTTCAATTATAGGCGAGGATATCCCCAATTCTCCATCAGAGTTTAGGGAAGAAGTAGCATCTGAAGTTGCCGAGCCTATTAAAACTCGCTACTCATTGAAAAAAGACGATCCTGTTCCTGAAATTGGAGCATCAGTTCCAATCCATTCTCATGGATACAGAGAAGAAACAGCTGCCGAAATAGCTGCCCCAGTACCTGTAGTTCGAAGAGATGTGCGTACAGGGGATAGGGAGAGAGCTGAGGGAGGGACCGGAATAGGTACCCTTGCAATTGCTCTTTCTATTTTGTCCCTGTTTGTTATGCCAATTCTTTTTGGTGCTGCCGGTATTGTGTTAGGGTTTGTTGCTAGAAGAAGGGGTGCCGAGGGGCTTGGTGCCTGGGCAATAGGTATTGGTGCCATCTCGATCATTCTTGGTATGTTTATTCTTCCGTTCTTTTAACATGAACGCAGCCTAGGAGCAAAAAGAAACCCGGTAGCTAATTACCGGGTTTCTTACTTTATATAAATAAGAATGTAAAAATGACTTCGAGAATTGTCCAGCTCCAGCGCCTAGCCCCTCGGGTCAAATAACCTTCTGCAATAAAAGTCAAAGAACGACTTTTTTTGCAGAAGAACATTTGCCTGTCGGGGCTGATCAAGGCGCTTCCGCTTTTCTTATTATTTATTCACTTTTTCTTCTTCAGCTTTTTTGCGGAAATATTCTTCCGCAACTTGATCAATTTCTTTTTTCAATTCTTCGACCATTTGAGCCTCTGGAACTTTACGAACGATTTCACCTTTTCTAAAAAGCAAACCTTCACCGCGGGCACCTGCAATTCCGATATCAGCTTCTCGAGCTTCACCTGGACCATTGACAGCACAGCCTAAAACTGAAACCTTAATAGGCGCTTTGATATTTTGGATATATTCTTCGACTTCATTTGCAATACTGATTAGGTCAATTTCGATTCGACCACAAGTTGGACATGAAATTAATGTGGCTGCATTAGAAGAAAGTCCAAAAACTTTCAAAAGTTCTCTTGCTACTTTCACTTCTTCAACCGGGTCTGCACTTAAAGAAATACGAAGGGTGTTACCGATTCCTTTACTAATGATAGCACCTAAACCTGCCGCACTCTTTACAGTTCCAGAAAATAGTGTTCCGGATTCTGTAATTCCTAAATGTAATGGATAGTCAAATGCCCGTGCAGCTTTTTCATAAGCTTCGATAGCCAGATTAACATCTGATGCTTTCATGGAAACAATAATGTCGTGGAAATCTAAGTCCTCAAGAATTTTAATATGATGAAGGGCACTCTCAACCATTCCATCTGCAGTCGGATAACCGTACTTTTCAAGAATCTTTTTCTCGAGTGAACCTGCGTTTACTCCAATCCGAATGGGGATTCCACGTTCTTTTGCTGCTTTAACAACAGCCTCCACTTTTTCACGCTTGCCGATGTTTCCAGGATTAATTCTGATTTTATCTGCTCCGCCTTCAATGGCTTTAAGAGCTAATTTATAATCAAAATGAATATCTACCACAAGGGGAATATTAATTCGTTTTTTGATTTCTGAAATAGCATTTGCTGCTCGTTCGTCTGGACATGCCACACGAACAATTTGACAACCTGCTTCCTCAAGACGTTTAATCTCAGCAACTGTTGCTTCAACATCATGAGTCTTAGTTGTAGTCATACTTTGGATAATTAATTCATTATTCCCGCCAATTGTTAAATTACCAACTTTAACTGGCCGGGTTTTTGTGCGATGTATAATTTCACTCACGTGGAATTCGCTCCTTTAAATTGGAATTCGAATATGGGTTCTAAAAACAATTCGACTTTATTTTATCAGTCTACCACTATTTTTGACAAGAAGAAGCGATTATCCTCATTTTTTTGAGTAATCAGGAAAAACGTAGGTGGAGCCAATCTGAATTTTCTCAGGAGACTTTCCTGGATTGAGCTTCTTAAAATCTTCAATAAGCTCGGTTATTGAAACAGGAAGAGATTTATCTAACTCATTTTCAACGATTGAAATAACAGTATCGCCAGGTTTTACTTTTGCTTCAAATGCAGGGATATCTGTATTAGGTTTATTATTGTTTACTTTAGTGGTGTTCTCCACCTGTGCATCGACATGCTGAGGAGCTGAAGTGGATAGTGTGCCAACAGTTAAATCAAAGTAAATAACATATATGATTAAAACAGATAATAATAGACCAAAAAGTTTTTTCATCGGACAAGCCTCCAAAATGGAAAGTTTGTACATACCTATGCTTGTCCAACTATAAAAAGAACTAGATAAAAAAAATGCACCAATTATGGTGCATCGCTTTTAACCGTCTTTGGTCTTGGAATTTCCTTGATGGCTAAGTATAAAACGATAATCACAACAAACCAATTGATTAGCGCGCTGTTAGGTACAGTGGTTTTAATAGCTGCCATAATTGTAAAAAATAGCGTAGGCAACGTTTCACTATATGCAGCCATTCTCCATAATTGGCGATAATTTAGCTTTCTTCCTACTAGGTTCTTTAATACTAGACCTATTAATGCTAAGACGGACACTTCAATAAAGCTAGCGGCACTAGAGAAGAGGTAAATAAGCAGCGAAACCACAGGTATAATTACACCCTTTACTCCAGCAATTGTATCGATAAATTTAAGCATTTCATCCTTGGTTAAACCTTCAAACATGGAATAGGGTGATGTATCAGTCCGTCCTGCTGCAGTAAGGACGAATTCATCCTTTAACAAGGCAAATGCATTTCCTTCGTTCTCCACATCGGTTTCAGTCATAGTGCCAGTTGGATCGATGATAATCGTGAAGTCCTCACGATTAATTATGACAGGTACATCGGTTTTTGCTGATAGTTGTCCATTCTTTATTGAAAAATCAGGCGATTCATTCGTGAGAATCTTCTCAGCGGTATCTATTCCAGTGGTTAAGGCTGTACTAAAATAAATAATGGCAGGTAGAACGGAAATCAATGTTAGAAAGAATACATAAAGAATAGTTTTTCCGATACCTTGGAAACGAAATAAGGCAATATCTTTTGGAGAGTAGATACTTTTAATAAATTGTTTAAAAATATTCATAGTGACCACCTTTATACAGATTCCATTCTATTGTATCTTTTGTAGGCCTTATATACAAGAATGCCTTATGAAACCTTTTTGATTCTGATTCGTAAAAATAATCAAAGAAAGGAATGAAAAGATGGAAATAGTGTATTGGTCTTTAATAGCCATTTTATTTATTGTAGCTTTCGTAGGATTGGTATACCCTATCATTCCTAGCGTCATATTTTTGGTAGCCGGTTTCCTATTGTATGGCGTGTTTTTTAGTTTCGAACCCTTTCATTGGTTATTTTGGGTAATTCAAGGATTGTTTGTCATTTTATTGTTTGTGGCTGATTATATTGCAAATATGATTGGCATTAAGAAATATGGGGGCTCCAAAGCCGGTATTTGGGGAAGTACAATTGGTCTTATTTTTGGACCATTTATTATCCCGGTGTTGGGTATCCTAATTGGCCCTTTTATTGGTGCAATAGCAGCAGAGTTACTATTCAATAAAAGAAACTTTACGGAAAGCATAAAAATTGGCTTTGGTTCTGTTATAGGCTTTATAAGCAGTGTCGCGACAAAAACCATCATTCAAGCAATAATGATCGGATATTTCCTAATGGTTGTTTTAAATTAAGGCTGTGTTAAAGAACGGTATTGATTTTTACACCCTGTTGATTGGAGCGGAAGGCACGAAGACTCCTGTGGGAGTATGGTTCAGGGGAGACCCCGCAGGCGCTTTTCGCCGAGGAGGCTCGCCGAAACACCCACGGAAAGCGAAGTGACTGGAGCGGAAATCAACAGGCAAGTTTAACAGAGCCTAAATTAAAAAGCCACCTCGGTGGCTTTTTAATTTAAACCGCAAATTTCGAAGGAACAATTTTGGCAATCTACTTCTTGCTTTAAGCAATTTATCTTTTTAACAGTGATCTTTTGATTATCATATGAAATGATATCCTTTTCTCGAAGCTCCTTCAAAGAACGTTGAATTACCTCTCGTGTTCCAAAGGTTAAGTTAGCTAGTTCCTGATGTGTTAGCGGAAGGTCAATCAGGATGCCATCATCTGTCTTCACACCATATGAATTGCACAAGCGGATCAAAATGGAATACAGGCCTCCTTTTTTCCCATTCATAATTAAGTCCTGGCATTTCATCTGTGCTTTAAGATAACCAGTGCTTAACCAGAATACGAGCGCATTCATTGCTTCAGGGTCTGTTAAGATAAATTCTTCAAAATGCTCCCGTTTGACGAGCAGCATTTCACAATCAGTTAAAGTTTTCGCATAAAATTGATAATGGGGATTTGCTTTAAACAACTGATACTCAACAATTAACTCTTGGTTATTCAAGACTTTTAAAATAAACTCTTTTCCTTTTAAATGGACTCTACCAAGTGCAATACTTCCTTTAAGTAATAAGTAAACATACTCTACTGAATCTTTTTCTTGAAAAAGGACCGAACCAGACTTAATCTTTTGAATCGGTTCTTTTGTCTGGAAAAACTGAATCATTAAATTATATATAGAAACCATATTGCTTTCCATCATTATCACTCCCTATATATTACAGCTTAACAGAATAAGGGAAGGAGAATCATGACACTTTTTCGAAATATTATTAGTTATGAATAAAAATCGTTGAAATGGGGATTGTAAATATGTTAGCCTAAGCATTTTATTTGAAACGCTTTACTTATTTTGGTACTCTTAAGCTACAAAGCTTAAGAAAATTCGAAAAATCGTTGGATTTTTTGATTGACTTTAGCCCAAAAATAATATGAATACATAGGAGGAATTTTACATGGCTTTTGAATTACCACAATTACCTTATGCAGAAGATGCTCTTGAACCACACATTGATAAGGAAACAATGAATATTCATCACACAAGACACCACAACACATACGTAACAAATCTTAACGCAGCATTACAAGGCAACGAAGAATTACTTTCTAAATCTGTTGAAGAAGTAATTGCAAACTTAGATGCTGTTCCAGAAGCAGTACGTACAGCTGTACGTAACAATGGCGGTGGACATGCAAACCACTCTTTATTCTGGCAAATCCTTTCACCAAATGGTGGCGGTGCACCAACTGGTGAATTAGCAGATGCAATTAACAGCAAATTTGGAAGCTTAGAAAGCTTCAAAGAAGAGTTTGCAAAGGCTGCAACTACTCGTTTCGGTTCTGGCTGGGCATGGCTATCAGTGTCAAACGGTGAATTAGAATTAACAAGCACTCCAAATCAAGATTCTCCATTAATGGAAGGTAAAACTCCTATTCTTGGCCTAGATGTTTGGGAGCATGCTTACTACCTAAAATATCAAAACAAACGCCCAGACTATATTGGTGCGTTCTGGAACGTTGTAAACTGGGATGAAGTTGCTAAACGTTACAACGAAGCAAAATAATTCCAAATAAAAACAAAAAGACAGCTGTTTTTATAAGCAGCTGTCTTTTTGTTTGTTCCGATACCCGAAAAATTTGAATAGAAACCTCTCTCTTGTTAAAGACTACCCTTAAGATAAAGGGGAGTTTTAAAGGTGAAAAAATCAAAAATTTTAGGTGATGTAGAATTAACAAAAGATCTAACACTTTTGTTAGTTATTGGAGGGTTATATTCATTAAGTGTTGCTCTTTCCAATACATTTGTGAATATATACCTATGGAAACAAACAGGAAGTTATTTTGATCTAGCACTTTATAATCTTTCGATTGTCGTTCTACAACTGTTGACGTTTATCTTAGCAGGACGGTGGGCGAAGAAAATTGATAGGGTTATTGTACTTAGAATCGGTGTGATTTTCTTGGCTGTCTTTTATCTAATGGTATTAATTACTGGTACAAAGGCTTCCACCTTTTTATTACTTTTGGGCAGTCTTCTGGGTATAGGGTATGGTTTTTATTGGCTAGCCTACAATGTTTTAACCTTTGAAATTACAGAACCAGAAACTAGAGATTTTTTTAACGGATTTTTAGGGATCCTTAGCTCAGCAGGGGGAATGATAGGTCCATTAGCTGCTGGATTCATCATCACTAGATTTGAAAAATTCACCGGATATACGTTTGTATTTGGATTGTCCTTAGCATTATTTGCACTTGCTGTGTTTATCAGCTTTTCTTTAAAGCCAAGACCTGCTGCAGGGAGATACTGTTTTAGACGTATATTAGAGGAAAGAAAACTAAATGAAAATTGGCGTCTCGTTACCAATGCCCATTTTTTTCAGGGACTAAGAGAAGGGACGTTTTTATTTGTTATCTCCGTGTTTGTTTATATCTCAACTGGAAGTGAAATGGCTCTAGGTACATTTGGTTTGATTAACTCGGGCATTTCCTTTGTTGCTTATTACCTTGCATCCCGCTTAATCAAAAAGAACAATCGCAAAAAAGCCATTCTGATTGGTGGTCTAATACTATATGCGGCCGTCTTAATCATTGTCTGGGATGTAAATTTCGTAAAACTGTTAATTTATGCTGCTATGATTGCTCTGGCCTATCCACTCTTGCTTGTCCCGTATATGTCAACTACCTATGATGTGATAGGAAACGGGTGGAAAGCTGCAGAAATGAGAATTGAGTATATCGTTGTAAGAGAAATCTTTCTAAACTTAGGACGAATCGTTTCTATCCTTGCCTTTATTGCCGCAGTCACATGGTTTAATGAGGATCAAAGTATTCCTATATTATTGTTAATATTAGGTGCAGGTCATTCTTTGATTTATTTATTTATAAAAAGGGTTCAATTACCCGTAACGTAATGAGGCTGACAAATCAGCCTCATTTTCCATTTCAAAGAGAATTTAATAAAAAATGTCGAAATACGCAAAATTGGTAAGGGTTATTCATAGAAAAAAAGCTCATTTTCTTATAAAATAGAGGATGTTGTGTTAAGCCTTGAAAAAAAGGAAGTGTGTAAGAACCTTGAATAAAAAGAAAAAAAAGAAGACGCATGTACCGTTCCGTTTAAATATGTTATTTTTTGTGGTTTTTGCGCTGTTTTCCATTCTCATCCTTCGCTTGGGTGAATTACAAATTGTTTTTGGTGATGATTTTAAACGGGAAATTGAACGAACAGAGGATATCACCGTAAATAACCCTGTCCCAAGAGGAAAAATGTATGATCGAAATGGGAAAGCCATAGTTGATAATAAACCTTTAAATGCCATTACTTATACAAAGAATCAAAGTACTACGCAAGAAGAAATGTTGAAAACAGCAGAGAAATTGGCAAAATTTATTGAGATGGACACAAAAAAAATACCTGTAAGAGATAAAAAAGACTTTTGGATTATGAAGTATCCTGAAAAGGCAAAGGCCTTAATCTCTAAAAAAGAATGGGATAAATATAAGCAAAAAAAATTAACTGACAAAGAAATCTATCAAATGCAAATTGATAGAATTGAAAATGATGATCTTTTGGAGCTAGAAAATGATCAAAAGGCAATGAGAGTCCTAGCGATTTATAGGAAATTCAATAGCGGATATGCACTAACACCACAAATCGTAAAAAATAAAGATGTAAAACCTGAAGAATTTGCGATTGTTAGTGAAAACTTAGAAAATCTTCCAGGTGTGGACACAACCACTGATTGGGACCGAACCTATCCGTTTGGTGATACATTAGGGTCCATTTTAGGGAATGTTTCATCCTCTGAGGCAGGAATACCAAAAGAACAGGTAAGTAAATATCTTGCCCGAGACTATAGCAGAAATGACCGTGTGGGACAAAGTTATATTGAATTAAAGTATGAGGATGTCCTTCATGGTCAAAAAGCTAAAGTGAAAAATGTGACAGATAAGTCTGGGAAGGTTCTTTCTACTGAAGTTGTTTCTGAAGGGAAAAGGGGAAAAGACCTTGTTTTAACCATTGATATGGATTTACAGAAGCAGGTAGAAAAAATTATTGAAGATGAGATGTGGGATGCCAAGAAAAAGCCAAATACTGCACTAATGGATCGTGCTTTTGTAGTAGTCATGAATCCTAAAACAGGAGAAATTTTGTCATTGGCCGGAAAGCAGATTGGTAAGAACAAAGAGGGTAAGACCGTAATGAAAGACTTTGCTGGAGGAAATATTACATCCTCCTATAACGTCGGTTCTGCTGTTAAAGGAGCAACCATCCTAACGGGTTATAAAACGGGAGCAATAAGTCCAGGAGACACTCAACTGGATGAACCTTTAGTTATTAAAGGTACACAGGTGAAAAAATCCTGGAAAACATTTGGAAGAATTAATGACTTAAGAGCACTTCAAGTCTCTTCTAACGTTTATATGTGGAAAACAGTTATTGCGATGGCCCATGGACGTTATGTCCCTAACGGACCATTAATATTAGATACAGAAAAGACTTTTAATACAATGAGACAAACCTTTAGTCAATTTGGACTTGGTACCCGGACGGGGATTGACCTGCCAAACGAAGCGAGCGGTTTTCCGGGTTCAGAAAAGAAACCAGGTTTGCTTCTTGACTTTGCCATTGGTCAATATGATACCTATACACCGATTCAGCTTGCACAGTATGTTTCTACAATTGCTAACGGCGGTTATCGTGTGCAGCCACATATCGTTAAGGAAATTCGCGAGCCAATAATGGAGAATAATGAATTAGGTCCTATTATTGAAGAAATGCAACCTAAAGTATTAAATCGTGTGGATATGAAAGAACAATGGATCAAGCGAGTACAAGAAGGTTTCCGCATGGTTATGCAGGTGGGCGATGGTACAGCTACAAGTTACTTTAAAAGTGCTCCGTATCACCCAGCCGGTAAAACAGGAACTGCACAGGCCTTTTATTACGGTTCTGATAAATCTAAATATGGTACACCAGTCATGAATTTAAGTCTTGTTAGCTTTGCACCTTCAGACAATCCTGAAGTAGCTTTGGCTGTTATGGTACCATGGGCATACCAAGGAAATAGTGGGCCGAGTGTGAATAACTTAATTGGCCGAAAAGTAATGGATGCATACTTTGACTTAAAAAAGAATCGTAATAGTACGGGAGAATCATCAACTACAGAACAACAACAGACCGAAATTCCTACTGACGCAAATCAAAACAACCAGCAATCTGGTCAATAATCAAATCTTGAACTGTCTCCACATTTGGAGGCAGTTTTTTTTAATAACATGACAATGATTTGAGCATGATAACATTACATAACAAAGTATCTGTATAGTAGGGACTTAATTAGAAAGTGAATTTACAAAAGCTCTACATAGATTTACAAAACCTTTACATTCAATTAAAACACGGTTTACAGTGAAGGTTTATTCTTAAACATGTAAGGAAGACAAACATTAATACGAAAATTCTTAGGGGGAATTAAGAAATGAAAAGCCTGAAAAAATTAAGCTTATTTTCGATTCTAGCAGCAGTAATGGTAATGATGGCTGCTTGTGGAGGCGGAGCTGATACTGATAAAAAAGATGGAACAGCTGATGGTGGAAATAAAGAACTTTCTGGCTCATTAGTCATTTCTGGTTCATCTGCGATGCAGCCATTAGTTGCAGCTGCAGCAGAAGAATTTATGGCAGACAATCCAAATGTAGATATTCAAGTAAATGCTGGTGGATCTGGTACAGGTTTATCACAAGTAGCTGAAGGTTCTGTGCAAATTGGTAACTCTGACGTTTTTGCTGAAGAAAAAGAAGGTATTCCTGCTGACCAGCTTGTTGATCATAAAGTAGCTGTAGTTGGAATCACTGCTGCCGTTAACCCTAATGCAGGTATTAAAGATATTTCAAAAGAAGATTTAATTAAAGTCTTTACTGGAAAAGTGACGAACTGGAAAGAAGTTGGCGGTAAGGATCAAAAAATCGTATTAGTAAACCGTCCTGATTCATCTGGTACTCGTGCAGTATTCAATAAATTTGGTTTAGATGGTGCAACACCAGCTGAAGGAATCACTGAAGATTCATCAAACACAGTTAAGAAAATTATCAATGAAACAGATGGAGCAGTTGGTTATCTTGCATTCTCATATTTCACTGATGATAAAGTTACACCACTTTCAATTGACGGAGTAGAACCTACTGATGAGAACGTTCAATCTGGTAAATTCCCAATCTGGGCATATGAACATTCATATACGAAAGGTGAGCCTGATGGCCTTGCAAAAGCGTTCCTTGACTATTTAATGTCAGATGATATTCAAAACAATCTGTTAAAAGAACAAGGATACCTTCCTGTTACAAAAATGAAGGTTGAACGTGATGCAGAAGGAAATCAGAAAAACCTATAAGCAGTAAAACTTTTAAAAGTAAAGGGTAAATGCAGGATGCATTTACCCTCTTATGACGTATTCATAGGGGTGTTTGGATTTATATGGAAAAAACAATTCCTGCAAGTGAGAGATTGTTAAAATCAAAAAAGAGTTTAATGTCTGGGGAACTGCGAGGCAAGGTTATAGTCATACTATGTGCTGTAATTATGATCTCAGCAACCATTTCAATCACTATTTTCTTAGGCACAAAAGGGCTACAATCTTTTATTAAAAATGGTGTCAGTGTGATTGAGTTTATCACCAGTTCAAATTGGAACCCCACAAATAAAGCAAATCCAGGGTATGGCGCCTTACCGTTTATCTTCGGCTCCTTTGCCGTCACTTTCCTTTCGGCGCTAGTTGCTGCACCATTAGGCATTGGCGGTGCTATTTTTATGACCGAAATTGCACCCTCTTGGGGAAGGAAAATTTTACAGCCAGTCATTGAGTTATTGGTGGGAATTCCCTCCGTTGTTTATGGATTCATCGGACTTACCGTGTTAGTTCCTTTTATAAGGGGAAATGTGGGCGGACTCGGCTTTAGTTTATTATCTGGAACGATTGTGCTTTCAATTATGATTTTGCCAACCGTAACGACCATTGCGACAGACGCAATGAGTTCTATACCAAAAAATCTTCGTGAAGGTTCCTATGCGTTAGGTGCTACTCGTTGGCAGACTATTCGTAAAGTATTACTACCAGCAGCATTACCGACTCTTTTAACGGCGATCGTGTTAGGTATGGCCAGAGCCTTTGGGGAAGCACTTGCTGTTCAAATGGTTATTGGTAACGTAAGAGACTTACCATCAAGCATATTAGATGCATCAGCAACTTTAACGACGATTATTACACTCAATATGGGACATACAACCTATGGAAGTGTTGAAAATAATACTCTATGGTCAATGGGATTGATTTTATTAATCATGTCGTTTGCGTTTATTCTCCTTATTCGCTATCTCTCTTCTAGGAGGAAAATGTAATGAACAGCAAAACTGCGGATCGTATTGCAACGGGAGTATTTATTGCAATTGCTATTATTATCGTTTCTATATTAGTCGGTCTATTTTATTATATTTTGGTTAATGGTCTTAAGCATATTTCCATAGATTTCTTAACAACTCCATCTAGCAACGTACGTGCGGGCGGAGGTATACGTGATCAACTTTTTAATTCTTTTTATATCTTATTTATTACAATGTTAATTGCCGTTCCACTTGGAGTGGGTGGTGGTATATATATGGCTGAATATGCGAAGCCAGGGAAAATTACAGATATTATTCGTTCTTGTATTGAGGTGTTAGCCTCACTTCCATCAATCGTCATCGGAATGTTTGGCTTATTAATGTTTGTAAATGTCACAGGCTGGGGCTATACCATTTTAGGAGGAGCATTGGCGCTAACTGTGTTTAATTTACCTGTAATAGTAAGGGTTAGTGAGGATGCCCTTCGATCAGTGCCTCGTGATTTAAAAGAAGCGAGCCTTGCCCTAGGGATTACTCATTGGCATACGATTAAAACAGTTTTATTACCAAGTGCTTTCCCGTCTATTTTAACTGGAGTCATTCTTGCTTCGGGTCGTGTGTTTGGTGAAGCAGCGGCGTTGTTATTTACGGCAGGCCTTTCTACACCAAGATTAGATTATGCGAATTGGAATCCATTTTCAGCGCAATCGCCATTAAATATATTTCGTCCTGCGGAAACACTGGCTGTTCATATTTGGTCAGTTAATACTCAAGGGTTAATTCCAGACGTTGAGGAAGTTTCAAATGGATCTGCTGCAGTTCTAGTTATATCCGTACTAATATTTAATTTATTAGCCCGGTGGATTGGTAGTTTGATTCACAAGAAAATCACAGCAACTAAATAAAGGGCGGGATACATGATGGTTACAGCTTTTAAGGAAAAGAACTCAACAAAACAAGCTGTTCAGTCAAACAGCCATATGGTAAAGGAACATATTTTGAAGGTCAATCATTTGCAGATATTCTACGGGGAAAAGCGTGCAGTTAATGGAATATCAATGGACATTGAAAAAAATGGCGTAACAGCTCTTATTGGTCCTTCAGGATGTGGGAAATCAACTTTCCTGAGAAGTATTAATCGGATGAATGACTTAATTCCGGGAGCAAGGGCAGAAGGTGAAATCCTTTATGAAGATGTCAATATTTTGTCTGATGACATCAATGTTGTAGCTTTACGTAAGGAAATTGGAATGGTTTTTCAAAAGCCAAATCCCTTCCCTAAATCGATATACGAAAATATTACCCATGCCCTTAAGTTTGCTGGGATAAAAAAGAAAAAAGTACTAGATGAAATTGTCGAGGAAAGTCTTCACAAAGCAGCGCTATGGGACGAAGTAAAGGATCGGCTCCATAAATCGGCACTCTCGCTTTCTGGAGGACAGCAGCAACGTCTTTGTATCGCAAGAACGATTGCGATGAAACCGACTGTTATGCTCCTGGATGAACCGTCTTCTGCTCTAGACCCGATATCAAATGCTAAAGTTGAAGATTTGATTGTTGATTTAAAGAAGGATTATTCAATTATTATTGTCACCCATAATATGCAGCAAGCATCTCGTATTTCAGACAGAACTGCCTTCTTTTTAAACGGCGATTTGGTTGAATATGACAACACGGAAACAATCTTTACTAATCCATCTGTTAAAAAGACCGAAGAATATATTTCTGGTAGGTTTGGATAAGGAGGAATCGGTGTGGCAATCCCAACATTGACTAGAGAAGTTTTTAATGTGAAAGATCTTAACTTATGGTATGGAGAGCATCATGCCTTAAAGAATATCAATTTTCCTATTAATAAAAAAGAAGTAACAGCTATTATCGGTCCATCCGGTTGTGGGAAATCAACATTTATTAAAACCCTAAATTTGATGATCAATATGGTCCCAAATGTAAAAATGACCGGTGAAATTAATTATGATGGTCAAAATATATTAGATGAGAAAATGGACCTTGTTGAACTGCGTAAGCATGTTGGCATGGTCTTTCAAAAGGGTAATCCATTCCCACAATCGATTTATGATAATATTGCCTATGGTCCAAGAATTCATGGAATTAAGAAAAAGGTTCATTTGGACGAACTTGTCACAAAATCGTTAATGGATGTGGCTCTATGGGATGAAGTTAAGGATCGTTTACATGCACCTGCTTTAGGACTTTCAGGTGGGCAACAGCAAAGGTTATGTATAGCAAGGGCGCTCGCGACTAAACCTGAGGTTTTGTTAATGGATGAGCCGACTTCTGCCCTCGATCCCATCTCTACTTTGAAAATTGAGGAATTAATTTTAGAGTTGAAAGAAAAATATACCATTGTTATTGTTACCCATAACATGCAGCAAGCGGCACGGGTTTCAGATAAAACAGCTTTCTTTTTAATGGGGGAATTAATCGAATTAGATTCCACTTCTGCTATTTTTTCAAATCCAAAAGATTCACGAACGGAAGGCTATATTACAGGAAGATTCGGATGATGAGGTGACTAAATTGAGTACAAGGTCGAATTTTGATAATAATTTAAAGCAGTTGAAAGAATTGCTATTACAAATGGCTAATAAAGCTGAGTTTGCCATTAAGGAAGCGATGATTGCCCTAATTAACCAAGATATGGAGAAGGCTATGCTTGTAATTGATGGAGATAATGAAATTGATGATTTAGAGCATGAAATCAATGATAAGGCTTTATTATTAATTGCAAGAGAATCACCTGTAGCAACAGATTTAAGACAAATCAATGTAGCCTTAAAAGTATCATCTGAGGTGGAGCGGATGGCGGACATGGCTGTGAACATTGCTAAATCTGCGGTTCATATCGGAAATGAAAAACATATAAAAGAAATGGTTGATATTCCAAATATGATGGAAATGGCTTTAGATATGGTATCTGATTCTATCAAAGCATTTTATTCAGAGGATATTACTCTTGCTAAAAGTTGTGCTGAAAGAGATGATCAAGTAGATAAAATGTTTGGAAGCCTGATTCAGGAGCTTTTAGGCTACATTCCAAAAAATCCTAATTCTACAAACCAAATCATCCAATTAGCATTCGTGTGTAGATTTATTGAAAGAATAGCTGACCATTCCACAAACATTGCTGAAAACGTAGTCTATTTAGTAACGGGAAAACGAATTGATTTGAACGCCTAACAAAAAAATGTATGAATCAAAGATGAAGCAGAGAATGAGTGCTTCGTCTTTTTTTTATTAACAAGGCAGAGTTTTGTCGAAAAGGAAGCAAGATACGACAAATTGCGTTTATTGTGTGCCTATTAATCTGATGATAACATTAAATTATAAATAATAAGAATAATATGGATTTATATGCATATAATGATTGTTTGCAGAAATGGAGGACAAAACATGATTGAGGAAATAATTAAATTACGAGGGGACGGGCTATCGTTTCGAAGAATTGCTTCAGTACTTAATACGACGGTTGGTAAAGTTCAATATAGATGGAATAAATGGATAGATCACTCGGATGAAATAAATTCAAATGTCCAAAAAACCACTGGTAAGAATTCCGCTAATAGCCAAATTGCACCTGATCAAATTCCTCTTAAGGGTGAATTGAAGGCAAAACTTGTTTCCCCTCGAAAAATTATTCTTTTCTGGGAAGTTTCCGAATTACCGAAGAAAATAATTGAACTATTTTTCAAGAAGAGGTTTGAGGAGCTCGTAACGGTTATCCGTGTGTATGACGTAACAGATATTACGTTTAATGGAAAAAATGCACACCATTTTTATGAAATACCCGTTTCTTATCAAAGTGGACATTGGATAATAAAAGGCCTAATACCCAATAGGAATTTTGTTGCAGAATTAGGAATTTATTTTTCAGATCAAAACTTTTTCCCTCTTCTTCGGTCTAATTGCATTCAAACCCCTCATTCCCAGATTGGGTATGAAGGGAACTTTGACCTTTTCTTGAAGGTTCAAGAATATGAAGAGAAACCGCCAAAGTGGACGGAACATGTAAGTACGTATAGCTATTATGTTGAAACAACAAACAACTTGGAGGAGAAAAATGAATAAGACATTTTCTCAACAAGATGAGGCTAATAAGCCCGTAAATAATTGGCAATTAAAAATCTTAATGCTGTGCTGGGAGTATCCACCGAATATTGTTGGCGGACTTTCGAGGCATGTAGCTGGATTATCCTCTGAATTGGCATCACTTGGTCATGAAGTCCATGTATTAACTGCTGGAACGGACCAACTTCCTGAGTTTGAAAACATGAGTGGTGTGCATGTTCACCGAGTTCAACCCATTAATAATCGTGATGAGCATTTTTTTTCCTGGATAGGCGGCTTAAATTTGGCTATGGCCTTCAAGGCTGAAAGATTATCAGAAGAGATTACATTTGATTTACTTCATGCACATGATTGGCTTGTAGGGGCATCTGCTATTGTTTTAAAGGATACACTTGGTGTCCCATTATTAACGACCATTCACGCGACTGAGCATGGTAGAAATAATGGGATTTACAATGAAATGCAGCAATTTATACATGAGAAGGAACAACAGCTAATTTCTGAATCTGACCAAATTATTGTTTGCAGTGAATACATGAAGAATGAACTCGTTTCTATTTTTAAGGAAACAGATGTGAGTTTAGCTGTCATTCCAAATGGGATTGAGTTAGTGGCACCAAAACAAGCCTTTAATGAGATTTTTCCGGAACTAAAGAACGAAAAATATATATTTTCCTTAGGGAGAATTGTAAAGGAAAAGGGTTTTGAAACCATCATTGAGGCAGCCTCAATTGCCAAAGATGAAGGATTAGATTATCGATTTATTATTGCTGGAAAGGGGCCAATGCTTGAGACGTATCGCCAGCATATTTCAGCCCAGCAATTAGAGAGTCATGTCCAATTTATTGGCTTTATTACAGATGAACAAAGGAATGTCTTGATTCAAGAAAGTGAGTTGGCGGTGATACCAAGTTTATACGAACCTTTTGGTATTGTTGCATTGGAAACAATGACATTCGGTAAACCAACGATTGTTTCCAATACCGGAGGCATGAAAGGAATAGTTAAGCACCTCCAAACAGGGTTATTGATGGTACCAGGAGATGCACGAAGCTTACTGGAGCAAATTAACTTTTTACATAATAACCCTAAGAAAGCTCAAGAAATTGGAGAAAAGGGACGGCAAATTGTAAAGAGCTTGTATGGTTGGAAACGAATTGCCTCAGAAACAAGTAGAGTAATGGAAGATTTATTGTTAAGTGAGCGCATTAACAAGAGTGAGGAAGAAGGACAGGAAAGGCAAATAATTCGTAAATAAGGTGTAAGCGATGATGAATTTAATTGAAAAACACAATATTGAACAGACTTCCGGCCGTCAACAGTCATCTGAATCATTACTATTTATTCCGGGTCTATGGGTAAATGGGAAGTACTATTGGCTACAGGACTGTACGGAAAAGGTCATTTATGATGAAGAGATGACTATCAGAGTAAAACAGGAACAAGTACATTCTAAAATTCGAATGTCCAGTATTTTCGTAAGTAATCACGGCAATCAGGAGAAAGTGATTAAAGTGCTAGCAATGCACCATTTTTCAAATGTTGGGAAAGATAATTTAACCTTTGTTTCTCCCTTAGATAATCGCATTTTTCATCATACCAATAAACAGGTTTATTTAGTTAATGCTCATTACCAAAGGATCGGATTAACTGAATATACGGCTATGCCTCTTTGGAATGTCTATACAGATCAAATTTGGAGCTCACTTCAAACCGGGACTTTGAAATACCAGCCAATGGCTAAGGGTCCTGCAGCCAGTGTGTTCGCTTTAAAAATGGCCATCCAACCACATGAAACGGGTAAAATGATTACCTGGAGTATTAATGGATCGAACAAAAATGAATTAATTGCAATGGAAGATGCTCTAATAAAAAATATACACTAGCATTTCCTTTTGAAAAATGATATTATAGAAAAGTCGTATGAACGAACTAGCTTAATCGTTTGGAGGGAAATTGACATGCGTGTAAATATTACGTTAGCTTGCACTGAGTGTGGAGACCGTAACTATATTTCAACAAAAAATAAACGTAACAACCCAGACCGTCTTGAGCTTAAGAAATATTGCCCAAGAGAAAAGCGTACAACAGCACACCGTGAAACAAAATAAGCAGTAGGGCTTCCTGCTGCTTTTTTTGTTGTCCAAAAGTTATGTATGGAGGTTTCAATCGAATGAATGATAAACATTCACTACGCAAAATAATAAAGGATTCTCTCTCAGAACTAACAAGACCTCTCTATGAAGATTACTCCTATAAAATAGCAACTCGGTTGTTTGATGATCATGACTGGAAACAAGCAAATGTCATTGGAATCACCATATCAAAGCGTCCTGAAGTTGATACATATCAAATTATTCGTAAAGCATGGGAACAAGGTAAACAAGTGGTAGTACCAAAGTGTAACCCAAAGGAAAAGAAATTAGTATTTCGAACATTAAAGGAATTTTCCCAGCTTGAGTCCGTGTTTTATGGTCTATATGAACCAATTGAAGACCAAACTGCTAAGGTCGAAGCAGATGATATCGATCTTTTAATTGTACCAGGCCTTGCATATACGAAAACAGGATATCGTGTGGGATTCGGCGGTGGATATTATGATCGGTATTTAACCGCTTATTCAGGGAAAACACTCTCACTTGCCTTTGAAAATCAAATAGTTGAGCAATTCCAAGTTGAAACGTATGATTTACCTGTATCAAAAATTATTACAAATGTTGAGGTTATTTATACAAAATGATCGAAGTTTTAATGGTTTTTATGGGTATTCTATTGACAGGACTAGCAGGCTATTCACTTAAATCGTTGACCGTATCAGGTGCCCTTGCAGCTATAATAACTGGGCTTGCTGTATATTTGGGTTTTGGAATAAACGGATTGGTCCTTCTTGGTGTCTTCTTTGCTTCTTCAAGCCTATGGTCCAAATATAAGAGCTCCGCAAAGAATAGTATTGAAGAAAAATTGGCAAAAGGTGCAACAAGGGATTGGCGGCAAGTGTTTGCTAATGGAGGAGCAGCTGGATTTTTTAGTATTGTTCATTACTATCATCCTGATTTTATTTGGTTAATAGGATTTGTTGTTTGTCTCGCAAGTGCAAATTCAGATACATGGGCTTCTGAAATTGGTAGCCTTAGCCGTAAGCACCCTATATACATACGTACATTTAAGCGGATTGAGAAGGGGACCTCAGGTGCAATAAGTATGTTAGGCAGCACAGCAGCACTAGCTGGCTCGCTTCTTATTTCTATCTTTAGTTATTGGCTTTTTACGATAAGTTTTAGATTAGCTGTTCTCATTTTTTTATTTGGATATATTGGTAATGTTATTGATACGATTATAGGGGCTTTTTACCAGCAGGTATATGTTTGTAAAAAATGTGGGATAGAAACTGAGAAAAAAGAACATTGTCAAATAGTAACAACTAGAATAAAGGGTTTTCCATTAGTAGATAATGATATGGTAAATTTTCTTTCAGGCGTCCTTTCTGCAATTTTAGCAATTTTAGTCATTCAATTAACAACTTAATAAACCAAAAAACCACTTGTAACAAAATTGACTAATAGATAACGGTTTCATGAAGGTTTTATAGCAATGAAAGATTGTGAAATAGTGTACAATCTAATTGTAGGTAAGATATTAATGAGATTTGATGAACGCACCTTAAACTACCTATTGGAGGAATAAGCCATGTTAAATCGAGTGAATAGAGTAGCATTAATTGGTACAGGATTTGTTGGTTCTAGCTATGCATTTGCATTATTAAATCAAGGTATAACTGAGGAACTTGTCTTAATTGACTTAAATAAAGATAAAGCAGAAGGAGATGCAATGGACTTAAATCATGGACTTCCATTCGCTCCATCTCGTACAAAAATTTGGTATGGAGATTACAAGGATTGTGGGGACGCAGATCTTGTTGTCATTACAGCAGGGGCCAACCAAAAACCAGGAGAAACACGACTTGACTTAGTTGAAAAGAACACAAAAATATTTAAAGGCATTGTTGAACAAATTATGGCGAGTGGTTTTGATGGAATCTTTGTAGTTGCTACAAACCCAGTTGATATTCTAACCTATGCGGTCTGGAAATTCTCAGGACTTCCAAAAGAACGCGTCATTGGCTCAGGAACAATCCTTGATACAGCAAGATTCCGATTCTTACTGGGCGACTACTTCGATGTAGATACCCGAAATGTTCACGCCTATATCATTGGTGAACATGGTGATACTGAACTTCCTGTTTGGAGCCACGCTGATATAGCTGGTACTTCTATTTCTGAATGGACAAAAAATAAAGCCGGATTCATTCAAGATGATTTAAATCAACTCTTCCTAAATGTTCGTGATGCGGCCTATCATATCATCGAAAGAAAGGGTGCCACGTATTATGGAATTGCCATGGGCTTAGTTCGATTGACCAAGGCAATCTTACGAAACGAAAACTCTGTTCTTACAGTATCCGCATACCTCGATGGAGAATATGGACAAAATGATATTTATATTGGGGTTCCTGCCGTTGTGAATCGAAACGGGATAAGAGAAGTCGTTGAGCTCGATTTAAGTGAGGATGAAAAAGAAAAGTTTACAAACTCAGTTAATGTTCTAAAGAACACAATGGAACCTGTATTTAAGAATATATAGTAAGACAATGAGAGGCTGACTGCAAAAGGTCAGTCTTTATTTTATGATTTTTGGATAATATGCAAACCAGTATCACAAAATAACAACAGGAGGGATGAGAATGTCACGTATGTTAACATCCATTTTGATGATTGGCTCAATTGGATATTTTGCCTATCGATATAGATATCGATTAATCAATATTCTACTTGGTTCCGGTTGGATGCGTAGGTTAGCTGTTGGTTCCATCATGAGCTTTCCTGGTGTAAAAAATAAAATGATGCAATCGGTATTTGGAGGACCATCTGAACGGTGAAAAGCCACAGATGGTTTTTTTTGTTTGTTTAATTATGGTGACTTGGTTTATTCGTTTATAATGAAAATAATGAGGAAAAAATGAATTAAAATGTCTCTAACTGCGACTTATTCTTATATAGAAAGTAGGGGGGAAGTTGAATTATAGAGAGGACTATGTTTTTTGGAGGTTGGCATATTTTTTTATATCTGAGCAGGGCTATAGAATTATTCAATTATTTGATAATCAAAAAGAGCTTTGGTTAGAAAAACTTGAAAGTAAGGGGGCTCCAATTGTTCGTTTGCTTCGCCGAGACATTGACTGGAGCAACTCCATACAAAAAGATATTGAGTTTTGCACAACTAATGGGGAGAGAGTCCGTAGACAGGTCCGTCGTGGGGAACTAAAATTATTAAATATATATGTCAGTCAATTTCCACCTGTTGATGAATATGAGTATCGACTGGCTAAGCCATTTGTTTATCCAGAAGGAAAGAAAACGATTGTGAACTCAGTTTTGTTAACCAGTAAGAATTACGATGAAGGTTTGCGATTTCTTTCAGAGCGGTATGGAAAGGATATTACTTTTTCAATTAACGATGAATACTCCGAACAGGATGTTACCCATTTAAAGAATTCCGCTTTAGAATATGCAATAAAAAAAGCGAACTCTGAAAGAGCTGTATTTACGAGCGGTAAACCGTTTTTTACCTATGTATTTATGATCATTCAAATTGCCGTTTTTTTCTGGTTAGAGACACATGGTGGAAGTACGAATAACCAGAATTTGATTAAGTATGGAGCAAAGTTTAATCCATACATTCAAGATGGTGAATGGTGGCGTTTTCTTACACCAGTGTTTCTTCATAGTGGATTTACCCATTTAGCTATGAATACACTGTCCTTATATTTTATAGGTACGGCAGTTGAAAGAATGTACGGTAGTGTCCGGTTTGTATTTATCTACTTGTTTTCGGGAATAACAGGGTTCATTGCTAGCTTTATTTT
The DNA here is from genome assembly GCF_057656715.1 of Neobacillus sp. Soil_C_43. Classification (NCBI taxonomy): domain Bacteria; kingdom Bacillati; phylum Bacillota; class Bacilli; order Caryophanales; family Bacillaceae; genus Neobacillus; species Neobacillus sp. Soil_C_43. The sequence continues at coordinate 503,078 of NZ_JBDGJV010000001.1, read as the reverse complement.
TGTTGATAACGTTTCAGTAGGAGCAAGTGGAGCTATTTCGGGGTGCTTTGGGGCCTTACTTTACTTCGGTGTCATCTACCCGAAATTATTTGCAAGGACACTTGGAACGTACGTGGTCGCTATCTTTTTAGTAAATATTGCATTTGGTTTTTCACAAAGTGGAATAGATAATGCTGGACATTTAGGTGGGCTGATTGGAGGATTTTTGGCATCAGGAATGATGCATTTTCCAAAGAAGAAAAAACCTCTATTACAAGGAATTTTTTTACTCCTATCCATTATGGCGGTTGCGATATCTTTATATTTCGGTTTTAGTGATACATTAATCTCAAAAGATGAAAATTCAAATCTCATATTAGCTCAAGAATATATAAACCATGAGAATTATAAGCAGGCATATGAAGTTCTTAAGGGTGTCGAGGAGAGGTCAGAGAACCCTTCGGCTCAAATTTATTTTCTGTTATCCTTTACGGAGATTAAGCAAAACATGCTAACAGAGGCAAGAACACATTTGCATAAGACTTTAAAATTGGAACCTGAATTTACAGAAGCCAACTATAATCTGGCACTTATTTACTTAGAAGAAAACGACCTAATACAAGGAAAAAAATATGCCGAAAGAGCAGCCAAACTAAGACCGGAAAAAAAGGAATATATGGCCTTAGTTCGGGAAATTGATCAACTTATTCAATCATCTGGCGAAGGAGAATAGGCTCTCCATTTACTGTCTCAGTTAAAACTAATATATGTGATTTATTTTTTGCTAGTAAAATAAGTGGGAGGGCACTGCCGATCGGAGATATAAAGGTGCCATCGGCTTTTTTTATGCCAAGGAAGTAATTTTTATAAAGGCCTTCCCATAATTGACCAACAATTCGATTGGAAGATGCTTTCGAAAATCCTGATAAACCAGACTTTGCATTTTCGTTAAATAGAGTGAATGGGAGTGCTTGATAGTCATTTAAATGAATAGTATAGTGCCTAATCCCTTTATTCCAGCTGTATTGCAGCATTCTTTCTGTTTGTTCATCTAGTTTTTGTTTCCATTGAATTTGTTCTTTTGTTTTAGGACTGTGGAAGGATCGATTAGTGTTTTCCTGGGGAATGACGTATAAATAATCATCTGATAATGCTTGTGAACTATATATTGAGCCGTCATTTTCATGGAGTTCTCCTTGGTGAAAAGTAATTGCTTGAAAAAGAGAAGAATCCTTAATAGGGATGCGCTTCTCTTGTAAGAGCTTTGAGGTAGTTTGTTTCCAATCGCCAAGTTCACCGATTAGCCTTCCATTGGAGTATAAAAACCCTGCATCCTGCCTTAAATACGCTTTTCGATCAAGAGTGGAATCTATCTTCCAAAGCAGGGAACTTGGTTCAATTAGAGATAAAGAGGTCTTGGCAGATGTAAAGTTAACATTAGGAGCAATTGGGAAATAAGTAATACTTTCTTCTGCCACAGGTGTTTTTACTTGGAAGTAAACGTAAGCAGTGATACCGAGGATTAAAATTCCAACCATGACATAAATTTTTTTCACAATTTTTCTTCCTTCCGTGGTTAAAATAACACTTTGGTTGTCCTGTTACTGTTATATGGCAACATAATCATGGAAATGCCAATAAATTGGACATGTATTAATAAAGAAGGATTTTTATAGAATAAATAAATTATTGCCTTGAGGTGGAATTTTGCTTAGGTTATACTTTTTGTTGTGAAACTAATTATTCTCTCCATATTAAAATTAAGGGGATCATGATGAAAACGATTTATGAAATTCAGCAATTCTTAAAGCAATTTGGAACGATTATTTATGTCGGAGATAGAGTCGCAGACCTTGAATTAATGGAGTCGGAATTAAAGGAATTGTATCAGTCGCAGTTAGTAGAAACAAGAGAGTTCCAAACGGCATTGTTAATTTTAAGACACGAAATTCAAGTAGAGAAAGAAAAATCAAAATAACAAAGATAGGTGAATATACATTGTCAGAGAAATGGATTGCAGGCGTTGATTTAGGGGGAACCACTACTAAAATTGCCTTTATCACGATGGATGGAGAAATCGTTGAAAAATGGGAAGTACCTACAGATAACACGAATGAAGGTCAAAATATTACATTCAATATTTCAAAAGCCATTGATGAAAAATTAATGGAATTAGGTCAGATGAAGGACAAATTAATAGGAATTGGAATGGGTGCGCCTGGGCCTGTAGACTACGAGAATGGAATCATTTTAAACGTTGTGAATTTAGGCTGGAGAGATAATTATCCATTAAAAGCAAGTCTCGAAACAGCTACCATGCTTCCAGCTACAATTGAAAATGATGCCAATTGTGCAGCCTTGGGTGAGATGTGGAAGGGTGCTGGAAATGGAGCTAAGGACCTTGTTTGCATTACGTTAGGTACAGGTGTTGGCGGTGGCGTTATTGCTAATGGTAACATCGTTCAGGGTGTGAACGGTGCAGCTGGAGAAATTGGCCATATTACTGCTATCCCTTTTGATGGTGCACCATGTAATTGTGGCAAGACTGGGTGTCTTGAAACAGTGGCATCAGCTACAGGTATTGTTCGCTTGGCGATGGAAGAGTTAAATAAGAGCGAATCAAAGGGTGAACTAAGGAATATTTTAATCAATAATGGAAAAATAACAGCTAAAGATGTGTTCGATACAGCCAAAAATGGGGATGTATTAGCTCTTGAAGTTTTGGATGTGGTGTCCTTTCACTTAGGCTTTGTTGCCGCTAATATTGCCAACACGTTAAATCCAGGTATGATTGTCCTTGGCGGTGGAGTTTCAAAAGCTGGGAGCATTCTATTAAATAAGGTAAAAGAATACTTTGTTAAATATGCTTTCTCGGCTGTCAGAGAATCCACAACCTTGTCTTTAGCAACATTAGGAAATGATGCTGGAGTCCTTGGGGCAGCATGGCTTATAAAGAATAAATTAAACCAATAGTAAACAATCATTTGAAAGCCTGCAATCATGCAGGCTTTTTCTTTTTATACATTCATTTCTTACAGTCATCCAACATATCTATTTATGATGGGAGGAGGGGGAAGAATGGAAATAACTATACGCTCCGGAGAGACATTATCCTTTTTAAGTCGCTTGTTTAAGGTGCCGATCAGCCTCATTGAAGATTCCAACCCTAATATAAGTCCAAATAACCTGAAATTGCGAGAAAAAGTTAAAATACCAGGAAATATATTAATCCCCTATGTAATACAGGATGGGGATACCTTATTAGACATTGCAGCGGCTGTCGATCTACATGTAGATGCACTGCTCATCCTAAATCCAAGTATGGAGTCAGAACGTGTAAAAATGGGTGAGATCATATATGTACCAGAGAGGATTACTACTCCATTTACTACAGTGAAATCTGCTTGTACTTATCGTAGCCTTGTAAAAACAATTCATTCCCTTAAGAAGGCTTATCCTTTTATTTCAGTTAATATAATAGGTAAGAGTGTTCTTGGAAATTCAATTCATGAAATTAGAATCGGACGGGGTAAAAAGAAAATACATATGAATGCCTCGTTCCATGCTAATGAATGGATTACAACTATGGTTTTAATGAGCTTAGTCAATAATTATCTTCTCTCTTTAACTAATGGATCTATGATAAGAGGAGAAAAGACTTTTCATTCATATGAAGAAATAGAGTTATCTATTGTACCTATGGTCAACCCTGATGGAGTAGACCTCGTATTAAATGGGCCTCCTAGGGAGTTGAGGGAGGAAGTAATTCAAATGAATGAGGGAAGCGATGAATTCGTTCATTGGAAGGCCAATATTAGAGGGATTGACCTCAATAATCAGTTTCCTGCTAATTGGGACGTTTGTAAAAGAAATAAGACACCAAAATCCCCAGCGCCAAGGGATTTCCCAGGCCATTCACCATTAACTGAACCTGAAGCGATTGCGATGGCGAATTTAGCAAAAAATAGTTCTTTTGATTATATAATTGCCTTCCACACACAAGGAGAGGAATTTTACTGGGGGTATGAAGGTCTTGAGCCTTCAGTATCAGAAGAATTGGCCAAAGAGTTTGAGAGAGTAAGCGGATACCAAGCCATACGTTATGTAAATAGTCATGCAGGGTATAAAGATTGGTTTATCCAAGAGTTTAAACGCCCAGGTTTTACTATGGAGTTAGGAAAGGGGATCAATCCTCTTCCCCTATCGCAATTTCAAAAAATAATAAAGCCATCAGAGGCAATTTTTAAAGCTGCTCTGTCTTTTTCATTTTTATAGACACGATATACTTGTTTTCTCTCTCCATACTGATTAAAATAAATTATCATCAATAAGACAATACGTTTAAAAAGCCGGGTATACGGCTTTTTTCCTATTTTGTCTTATAAGTTAGAAAACCTGAAACATTTTTCTGAAAAAAACGTACTAACATAAGAGAAGCATAAAGGGAGGGGGCAGTAGAATTAAATTGGACCATCTGAATAATAACAAGCATCCATTCTTCGTGTTACTATTAATTTTCTTGACCCTTCTATTAACTGCCTGTGCTGATAAACAGCAACCAAAACAAAAAACGAATGTAAAAAAAGAGACGCAAAAAGAAACGACTCCTCATGAGGAAGCTGATTGGAAATTACCAATCTCCATATCAGAAGGCGAGTTTTACATGCTTGGTGGATGGCTTTCTGACACGGAGGTTCTTTATATTACGAATCTGGAGCAAACATCAAGCGTATATAGATATAACCTTTTATCTGGGAAAAGCAAGTTAATTTATAAAAGTGAGTACCCTATCGTTACTGTAAAAATAAGCCCTTCTAAGAAGAATATTTTAATTCATTCCTCCCCTTCTTCATACGAGGGGGTGGTGACCATAATAGATAAAAATGGTAGTGAACAAATGAAACAGTCATTTGCGTCCTATGAATTAGACTTTGAGTGGAACTTATTTAATGAATCACAAATTCTTGTCACAAAATTTGATGAAAATTGGAACTTTCAGTTATCGTTATTAGATACGAGTAAATTAAAAACAGTAGAGCTGACCTTACCACAGCCTTTTATTAAGTGGATTGACGAAAAGAACCTTGCCTATTTAAATTGGGATGAAAATACTCCCTCCTTATTTGCTCCACTTATTATAAGAAGTATAGAAACAGGAAAAGATAAAACAGTATTACCAGAAGTAATACAATTTTCGACTTTTCAAGATGTGCTAATGACTGTTTCTGTTAAGAAAGACGATTCAACCGTGGCAGCTTATACATTTTTTGATAAAGAAATGAAAGAGAGCTTTACATTTTCAATCCCACAGCTAACTAAATTTTCAGATTGGTTAGTGCCTTTCTATGATTACTCAAAGAATAGAGGTCAATTTATAACCTTTGAGCCTCTCAGCTCGGGTGAGGTTGACTCCTATACAGAGGGATTTGAGCTCGTTTCTTATAATATTAAGAGGAAAAAGAGCGAACTAATTATGGAGCACCTTGATAATGAACCCATTCTTTTTTCTCCTTCAGGTAATGCCCTGTTATACGGAAATCGATTTGAGAAAATAATTGATTTAAAAACAAAAGAAACCTATGAATTGATAAAAGAATGACACACGAGAGTCATTCTTTTTGTTTTTTCAAGCAATGTGATAAAATCACGTTGTTATAAATTCTAGGTAAAGAAGGTGCTTGTCCATGGCCATTGTAGATGTGACCGTGATTCCATTAGGTACGGAAACTCCAAGTGTCAGTAAATATGTAGCAAGTGTACAAAAGGTTTTAAAGAAGTATGAGAGTGCTGGAAAAATCCGCTTTCAACTTACACCGATGAATACTATTATTGAGGGGGAACTTCCTGTTCTATTTGAAGTAATCCAAGCCATGCACGAGGTTCCATTTGCAGAAGGGATCCAGAGGGTGGCTACAACGATTCGCATTGATGATCGGAGAGATGTGAAACGAACAATGGAATATAAAGTAGACCGGGTTACAAGCCTCCTAAATGAGGAATGAAAATAAAAAAAGGCTCTTATCGTAAACTTTGTTGCTCTCAGTACTTTTTTGTTCCTGATTCAAAAGCAACATCGGACATTTGAGTGAATTTAAATCCGATGCTGATAGGACCTGATTCAACTTCTGACAGAGTTGGTGAAAAAGACAGCAACATTGTCAGAAGGCAAAGGAACTTCGGACAGAGTAAGCAGAAAAACAGCAACATTGTCAGAAGGCAGGGCAACTTCGGACAGAGTAAGCAGAAAAACAGCAACATTGTCAGAAGGCAGGGCAACTTCTGACAAAGTTGGCAGAAAAAACAGCAACATTGTCAGAAGGCAAAGGAACTTCGGACAGAGTTGGCGAAAAAGACAGCAACATTGTCAGAAGGCAAAGGAACTTCGGACAGAGTTGACGAAAAAGATAGCAACATTGTCAGAAGGCAAAGGAACTTCGGACAGAGTTGGCGAAAAAGACAGCAACATTGTCAGAAGGCAGGGCAACTTCGGACAGAGTTGGCGAAAAAGACAGCAACATTGTCAGAAGGCAAAGGAACTTCGGACAGAGTAAGCAGAAAAAACAGTAACATTGTCTAGAGTAAATGAAATTAATAGTAATCAATTCAAAAGAAGTGAGTCTTCACTGAAAAACATAAGTAGGAAAAACAACAATCTTTGCGAAAACAGCTTAAAAAAAAGACTGTCAATGGACAGTCTTTTTTCAGGCCTTAAAAGGCATTAAGTGTTTTTTAATGAGTTCCAGTAGGAAAACCGTGTTGTAATACTGTCATTACTGTGAACCATCCGAAAACAAGAAAAGAAGCGATACCCCAAAATGCACCTAAGAAATTTTTATTCTTTAGCGCGCTATATCCACCATATGCAGCAAGCAGGGTTACGATAGCGAAAATAATAACTAAACCCATGAAAAGTCCCCCCTTTTTGGTATAATGAGGCAATGTGCCTAACACTTTAAAGAAAATTATGTAACAATATTATATACATTCGTTTCCTATTTTATATTTTTTTCTTTCATTTGTCGAGAGCAAAAACAGCAATGTGTTTGCTGCAATTTTTCTCTCTTTATTAAATGGCTATGTTAAAGAACAGTATTGATTTTTATACCCTGTTGATTGGAGCGGAAGGCTCGAAGACTCCTGTGGGAGTACGGTTCAGGGGAGACCCCGCAGGCGCAAGCGCAGAGGAGGCTCGCCGAAACGCCCACGAACCGCTCGAGCCTGGAGCGGAAATCAACAGGAAATTTTAACAGAGCCTATTAAATAGTGTAAAATAAATATATCGTATTGATTGGAGGAACTGGAAATGAAATGGCAACAACTTCCTTTAGGAAGTATACAAACAAACTGTACTATTGTTGAAAATCCAGATAAGTCATGCTTAATCTTTGACCCAGGTGGTGAAGGAAAGAAACTAATCCATTTACTGAACCAAAGAAAACTGAAACCTAGTGCGATCCTTTTAACGCATGCACATTTTGATCATATAGGGGCTGTAGATGAAGTGAGACAAGCATTCAATATTCCTGTTTATCTACATAAACAGGAAGAAAAATGGCTCGGTGATCCCGCATTAAATGGTTCTCAGTTTTTTATTCAGGTTGAATCAATTAAAGTATCTCCTGCTGACCACCTCATTAAGGATGAGGGGCCACTGAAGATAGGTAATTTTGAGTTCGTCATTTTTCATACTCCTGGCCATTCACCGGGAAGTGTTTCTTATTTTTTTGAAAAAGAAGGATTTGTTATTTCGGGTGATGCTTTATTTCAAGGAAGTATCGGCCGTACGGATCTGCCAGGAGGCAATCAAGCACAGCTGTTAAAAAGCATACATGACAAGCTGCTAAGTTTACCTGAAGACACGTATGTTCTGTCTGGTCATGGACCTGTAACAACTATTATAGAAGAAATGGATAGTAACCCTTTTTTGAATGGTTTTTAGTTAGAAAGTGGAGAGAACAAAGAAAAACCCTTCTCGAAGGAGAAGGGTTTTTCTGGGGGATGTTCTATTCATATAACGGGAGGGGATATTGTTAAGCTACTAATCTAACAATATAATAACTTTAACACTATGTCAATAGTGTTAACCTAAAAGGAGTCTTTATGATTAGCTATTTACAACAATTAATTTCAACAGCACCAATGAATTTAATTTCCTATGCCGATTATATTTCAACTGCCCTTTACCATCCTGAATTCGGCTATTATACGAAAGACAAACAGAAAATTGGACGGAACGGAGACTTCATAACGACAAGTAACATTTCTGATATATATGGCAGGTTGATTGCTAAATGGTTTTCTCAGGTCTGTGAGAGGAATGAATTCAACCCTGTGTTCTGTGAAATTGGTGCTGGTAATGGGCGTTTTGCTAGGGCTTTTTTAGAGGAATGGAACAAATCCATCCAAACACCAATCGAATATATTATTGTGGAAAGTAGCCCCTACCATCGCAAATTACAGAGAGAACTGGTAAGCAAAGATTTTTCCATTATCCAAGTAGAAAATCTTAATGAACTAGAGGCCTTTGAAGGAATGGTCTTTTCGAATGAACTTTTTGATGCACTTCCTGTCCATGTAATTGAAAAAGTTAATGGAAAGCTATTTGAGGTGATGATTGGCTGTCAAAATGAAAAGTTGTTCGAGAAAAGGGTCCCATTATCCAATGCAGCCATTTATTCTTTTTTAGAGGACAATCAACTGCATCTAAATGAAAACCAACGGCTAGAAGTTCCATTAATAATGGAGAATATGCTAAAGGAAATTTCAAAAACTTTACTTAAGGGACTGGTCGTTACCGCTGATTATGGCTATTCAAATGTAGAATGGATGGAGCCACAAAGGGCGAGGGGCAGTTTACGAGGCTATTATCAACATCAGATGATTGATGATGTGTTACTGAATCCAGGGGAAATGGACATAACTACCCACATCCATTTTGATTCACTTATTCGAAAAGGTGAGCATGTGAATCTGAAGCTGTTATCCAAGTTAAGACAGGATGAATTTTTATTAAAAGCTGGCGTTCTTAAGGATTTAGAAAATCATTACGACCCTAATCCGTTCTCAGAGGTAAGTAAGCGAAATCGAGCCATCCGAAGTTTAATTATGCCTTCTGGAATGAGTGCTTATTTTCAAATTGTAATTCAGCAAAAATCTCTTAATTTTACGGAGAATGACTTGTTTAGTGAATAAAGAAAAAACGCCGGGGTTTCCGGCGTTTTCTCTTCTTAATGTCCTCCGCCAAGCGGCATCATGAACGTTGTCCAATATGTAAAGCCGACGAAGAAAACTGTTAAATATGCTCCGAACACATACATATACATCCGCTCGGATAGTTTTAGATAGCTAAGCAGAACGAAGAATCCTGTTTGAGCTAAGAATAGCATTGCCGTCTTATCCATATCACCTAGATAAAACATAACGGTAAAAATACCAGTCCAGAAACCACAAACTCTGAACATGCGATCCATATGTACCCCTCCTTTTACCCTACGATACCATCATTACAATATTATAAAGTAAAAGGCGGTATAATGTAAATAATGGTTTCGAATTAGTTTGTAACAAGTGCCTGATAAGAACAAGTTTCACAGCCAGAAATCATATTTTCTTTTTCAACTAATTCAACTGAATTAAACAATGCGCCGAACATTCCTTTTAGGAATTCATGGTGCATACTGCAAACAGTTTCAGTATGTTCTTCAGCTACTTCCTTAAAAGGACAGTTGAAAATTTGAAAATAAATTTTAGTCTTTTCACCATTTGCTTCAAATTCAGGATAAAAACCTGCAAGTGTAGCGGCACTTTTTAATATATTTAGCTTTTGATCGAATTCTAATTCCTCACTAAGCGATTTTTTTGCCATTTCTTGTTCAATAATTTCCGTACCAAATCGCTTTCCTGTTAAGAAGAGAGCTTGTTTACCAGCTTCACCTAATGAAATCATTGTTTGAATAGCCACTTTAGATAAAAGCATATAATCGCGATAAGGGAAGTGCAGTTGAATCACATCATCTGATAGACGATATAACCGGCTTGGCCTACCACCCTTACCTGTTTTCTTTGTTTCAGATGCTAACATGTTTACATCTTCTAATTTAGATAGGTGCAGTCTTGCTACATTTGGATGAATATTAAAATTTTCTGCTACTTCTTGGACTGTTACTTCTTGATGCCGTTTGGTAATGTATTGATAAATGTAATATCGTGTTGGATCTGACAAAACGTTTGTTATCTTCAATGTTTGTTCCATCTCTATTCACCTCGGACCCCCATAATTTATTCCATTATAATACAGCCATTATTACATGGGAATGAGGTTAACAATGTTAACACTATATGTTTAGAAAATGTTCACAATTACCGACTTTATATTGTAACAATATTAGAATATTTTTGTAGTTTTAAAAAAATAATTTAAAAATAAAGAAGGAAGAGCTAGAATCTTGTCGAATCTTAGTTAAGAGAAAATAAAAAGGTGGTGGTACTCATTGCAAGTTCAATTGAACTATTAGCTAATCGAATCATCTCAGATGCTGCTAGGAATCAGGCAACGGATATTCACATTATTCCAAGAAAAAAAGACACACTCGTCCAAATTCGTTTGACCAACAAACTCATTCCTCGACTCTCCCTTCCAAAAGAAGAATGCGACAGATTAATTTCCCATTTTAAATTTACAGCCAATATGGATATCGGAGAAAGAAGGCGTCCGCAGAGCGGAGCTATTTTTTGTGAGGTAGACGGACAATTGATGGGCCTCAGGCTTTCTACTTTACCATCTAATAACAGAGAGAGCCTTGTCATCAGGCTTTTACCCCAACAAGAACAAATTCCCTTTCATCAACTCTCTTTATTTCCTTCTATGACTAGAAAGCTGTTAGCCCTTCTCAAACACGCTCATGGTTTAATTATTTTCACAGGTCCCACGGGTTCTGGAAAAACGACAACCCTCTACTCTTTATTAAATGAAACGGCCCATTTATTCCATCGGAATGTGATTACACTTGAAGATCCTATTGAAAAAAATTATGATTCTGTTCTCCAGGTCCAGGTCAATGAAAAAGCAGGAGTTACATATGCTGCAGGATTAAAAGCTATTCTACGCCACGACCCAGACATTATTATGGTTGGTGAGATAAGGGATGCAGAAACTGCAAAGATAGCTGTACGTGCTGCTTTGACAGGTCATTTAGTCCTTTCTACCATGCATACCAGAGATGCCAAGGGAGCCGTGTACCGTCTTCGAGAATTTGGTGTGAATTGGTTAGAAGTGGAACAGACACTGATTGCTGTTACTGCACAAAGACTTGTTGAGCTTACCTGTCCGTTTTGCGAGGGTGAGTGTTCTCCGAATTGTTATTCGTATGGAAGGTGGAAACGAGCAAGTGTATTTGAACTCTTGTCAGGAAGGAATTTACATTCCGTTATGAAAGCGGCAAGGGGAGAGGTGATGAATCCTAGGTACCGAACAATTAAGGATGTCATTAATAAAGGTATTGCATTAGGGTATATTCAAGAATCTGAATATGAACGACTGGTGTATGAAGATGAAACCACGTAAATGGTCGGTCAATGAACAAGCGAGCTTTCTAAAAAGAACGGGGGAATTACTAGCAAGGGGATACCCAATTGCAGAAGCAATTGAATCTATAGCATTACAATTACCTGCAAAACGAAAGAAGGAATTATATGATTGTTTAGTAGAGTTAAAAAAAGGATTACCATTTCATGAATCATTAGACAATCTTGGATTTCACAAGGATTTAATTGGTTACGTTTATTATGCTGAGCAGCATGGCAGCTTTTCTGATGCGCTCTTAGAAGGCAGTAGTCTTGCTTTAATGAAGGGTAAAGACCTACATAAGCTTTTGAAATTACTTCAATATCCTCTGGTATTACTCTTTATTACAGGTTTCCTTTTTATTTTCGTGGAAAACACGCTACTCCCTAGATTTACCACTCTTTTTTCATCTCTTGGACTTGAAGAAAACTTTTTTACAAAGGTTATCTTCATGTTTGACCAATATTTCCCCATTTTTATTGGTAGCCTGCTTTTGACATTACTCCTAACATTTGTTTATTATTTTCTCATTTTCCGCAAATTCTCCATCTTGAAGCAAAGGTCGATGCTTGTTCGAATTCCAATCGCTGGCAAGCTCCTCAAATTACTGTATACCCATTACTTTTCCATCCAGTTAAGCTTTCTATTATCTGGTGGATTATCTGTATCGGAAGCCTTGGTACTATTTGAGAAAAACCTAAGACAGCCTTTTTATAGTCAAATCGCGGGAACGATTAAAGAAAATCTCGTAACAGGAGAAAAATTGGAGACCATCTTAACGTCCTTTTCATTTTTTGAAATGGAATTCTCCATGATTGTCAAACATGGACAAGATAATGGGAAATTAGAGCAGGAATTACTCTTCTTTAGTAAACATTGTCTCAACAGTATGGAAGAAATAATTGAAAAAAGTTTAAAGACGATTCAACCAATATTATATTTATTTATTGGATTTCTAGTTGTTTCAATGTATTTGGCTATTCTTTTACCTATGTTTCATCTATTAGATGGTATCTAAAAATGGAGGTTTAAATGATGAATAATGAAAAAGGGTTTACACTTATTGAAATGATGATAGTTATGCTAGTAATTTCAATCCTGTTGATCATTACAATTCCAAATGTAGCAAAACATAATACTAATATAAATAATAAGGGTTGTGAGGCTTATGTGAAAATGGTCCAAGCACAAGTTCAAGCCTATGAAATGGATAAAAACAAGGTGCCAACACTGCAAGACCTTATAACCGAAGAGTATATAAAGAATGATGCAAAAGGGTGTCCGAACGGAAAAACAGTGAGTATAGATTCAAGTGGAAATGTTACAGCTGTAGTAACACCGTAATGAACTGGAATCAAAAAGGATTCACCTTGATTGAATCACTTCTAGTCCTTTCTATTTTTATGATTATTTCCTCAGTCACAGTCTTCACACTGAAACCTCAACACACTTTTATGGAAAAGGATTCCTTTTTCACCCAATTAAAAGCTGACCTGTATTATGCCCAGCAGTATGCCATATCGCACCATCATGAGGTATTAGTTCAATTTGTGCCAAAAGAATACAGGTATTATATGATTTACCGTGCAGAGGAAAGACCAATTATTGAAAGAGATTACTCACACAATGTAAATTTCACCGAAGGTACGATGCCTTTATCTTTTAAGTTCCTACCAGATGGTAATATAAACAAGTTTGGCAGCTTAATTTTGTACTATCGAAATAAAATCTATCGGTTGACCTTTTTAATTGGAGAGGGACGGTTTTATGTTTCAGAACAGTAGAGGATTTTTTTTACTGGAACTACTCTTATCACTGTCTGCGTTGTTAATGATAAGTATGTTTTTACTTCCCATTTTCATACAAGTAAGAGATCAATCACATCAAGTTGAAATAGAGAATATTTCACGAAAATATATATATGAAGAATTGCAGGCAAGGATGATGGATCACAAAAATTTTAACAATTACTCAGTTGTTCAAGATGGAATTGAATATCAAATTATCTGGAAAGACTCCCTTGTAGATAACGGAAAGGTGGTGTGTGTTAAAGTTGAAAAGACTCCCTTTATACATGGAACTGAAACATGTGGAATATTCGAATGAAAAGGCATTTACGCTTATCGAAGTACTAATCGCTTTTTCGGTCTTTAGTATCATTATCTTTTTTATGCTGCCTATTTTTCAAATAACCCTCAATAATAAAGATACTCAAGTGCGATTGCGGGCTATGGAGTGGGAGGTCTTTTGCAGTCAAATAAAGAAAGAGATGCGCTTCTCTAGTAGTGCTCAAGTGTTATCTGGCCGCTTAATCCTAACCAAAGATACAGAAACGGTCCAATTTGAAAAATACGGTACGAACCTACGGAGACGAGTGAATTCTACAGGGAACGAAATTATACTTCAAAACGTGTCACAGTTGTCTCTAACAACGTTAAACAACGCAGTTAAAATTACGGTTGTTGACCTTTCAGGAAAAGTACACACAGTAACCATTTTTTCATTGGTAGATTGGAACAAGGGGTCATGAACAATAAGGAGAAAGGATTTACTTATCCGCTGACACTTTGTTTGCTTCTGTTTTTTTTAGTATTCCTCACCATGCATGTTGACCAATTACTAATGGAAAGGAAAATAGCACATGAAACAGCTGCTATTCATCAGGAGGAATACTATTTTCTCTCTTCGGTAAAAAAGGTAGAAGCATTGTATCAAGCTGGGGAAACTCTTCCAGTAAAAGGAGGCTGGACGTATAGTAATGGCACGATGGAGTTCCAAGCCGAAGCACCTACAGGTGGCGTTCAAAAGGTTACCTTTAATTTGATTTTAAATTCCGGAATAGCAGTTAGCGGCCGAGGTTCTTTTGATGTGGTTACTAAAAAACTAACTAAATGGACTGAAATAAAATAAATCGTTTGAAAAAAGCAATCCTGGACATACTTGTAACTGAGAACGGAAGTGTCCGTCTGGAGAAAGGCAGGTGCGTCCATGAAAACAAATGACTATGTCAAATACATGACACAAACAATTGTAAAATATGCCGACCAACCAAAGGCTGAAAGAAAAAGGCTCCGTTATGAGCGAAAGCAAGGACGAGCATCTTTTTGGTATCGTTGGTTTGGAATCCTACCGTATATCCTCTATTTTCAAATGAAAAAGAGACGAAAACTTTAGGAATACAATTGAATTCTAAAAGGCTGACTCAAAAGCAAAAGAGTCAGCCTTTTGTTCTTATATGGCCTGATCAGTTAGATAAAACAGACCGCCATTGATAAAGGAAATATTAATTTTCGGTTCGTACTGCTCTTGAAGTGCTTTTTTTTCTGTCTCATAATTTTCATTTTCTTCTTCAATTTCTTCATAAAAATGCTCCAACAGTTTTAAATCTTGGTCCCACCGCTTTCGGGCTTCCTCCGCCCAGGAATGATCATCCTCATTAATCAACGATGTTAAATAGTTTTCAATCCTTAGCATTCCACTTTTGGGTTTTACCAATGGTGATAAAGTAAAAGAGTAATCTGGGATTTTGGGTGTTAATGGTATGTGTTCTAGTCGATCATGGAAATTCTCAACCATTTGACCATTAATAAGCTGTAAACCGATTGATTTATAAATATCACGCTTACGATCACATTGATAAGAAATTTTAACATTCATACACAGCCAGGGCAGTAGCGGTGTTTGGTTATGAATTAGGTTATGTTTTTCGTAAAGTCTGATATAACTGGCCAAATTTTTGGTGGATTGAAAAATTTGGTGAAGCCTAGGTGAGCCAAAATGGATAATCTCACCCTTTATATGCTCTGGAGCTATTTCTTTGTTTGTAATGAAGGTGAGCTGCATCGGATTAGGAATACCACCTGTTTTTTCCAGGTAGTGCCAGTAAAAAGGGCGGTTCATTAATTCTTTATCCAATTCAATCGTCAATTGTACGGTTAAGTATCCCGGTTTATTCTCGATAATTTGGCATTCATTTGCTACAAAGTAACTGATAAGAAAGTTATGAATTTCCTGCTGCTGCATGTGTCTCACCTTCTTTAATAGTTTGGGCAAATTCAATCATAGATGATAAATTTTCCATTTTAATTCTCATTTCACCTTCTGAAGCGGATTGTCCAAATATATCAATTAAATGATCCTCAATATTGCCAAATTCTAATTTCGTTAATATATCGTCCAGTTCACCAATGACCTTTTCAAACAGATTAATCTTTTCATAAAGAAGCTTTAATATATGCTCCTCAACTGTATTTTTGATGGCGAAGTTATAAATCATGACGTCCTTTTCTTGGCCTAAACGATGGATTCGTCCAATCCGTTGCTCCAGCCTCATAGGGTTCCATGGCAAATCAAAGTTAATAATATGATTACAAAATTGCAGATTAATTCCTTCACCGCCCGCTTCCGTTGCAATTAAGACTTGGGCATGCTTTTGAAACAGTTCGCGCATCCAATCCTTCTTCCCTCGTTTAAATCCCCCTCGAAATGGGACAGAAGAAATTCCATGTTGCTTTAAATACCATTGCAGATACATCTGAGTCGCACGATATTCCGTAAAAATAATAACTTTATCATTCACTTTCTGAATTATCTCAAGTGCTTTTACAGCTTTTGAATTTTTTTGTACCGCTTCCACTTTACTAATCAAAAAGTTTATTTGTTCTTCAAAGGCAGGAGTTGGATCCTCCTTTTTTTGCAGCATGTTTTTTAAGGTGTAAAAAACAGATTCCCTGCTGCTACATGCTTCCCGCTGCAGAGTCATGACAGAGAAGGCACTCGTTGGTAGCCAATCACTTTCACTTTTTAAATTAGTAATTGAATCATATAAGTCCTTTTCTTGCGGAGAAAATTCAATGGGGATGGTTTCTACGTGCCTCTTAGTCCATTCAATTCCTGTATCAGCACGTCGATTACGAATCATCACCTTGTTTACTAATTCTTTTAAATGCTCATCATCATTTAAGGAACGTGCATCCCGTTTATATTTTTCGTAGAATGCGGTTTCGCTGCCTAAATGTCCCGGTTTTAAAAGTGAAACGAGGTTAAAGATTTCCTCAATTCTGTTTTGAATGGGAGTTGCGGTTAATAATAAACAAAATTTCTTTTTAAGGTTTTGAACAAACTCGTAGTTTTTTGTTTTATTATTTTTAAGCTTATGTGCTTCATCAATAATGATTAGGTCGTAATCAAGCTTAGAAATAATATCTCGATGCGGGTTCCTCTTGGCTGTATCTATAGATGAGACGACCACATCACATTGTTCCCATACATAGCTTTTCCTTTGTGTAATAGCAGGGATGAAGAACTTGCTGTTCAATTCAATCGCCCATTGTGTTACTAAAGATGCGGGTACTAGAATAAGTACCTTTTTCACTAATCCACGAATCATGTATTCTTTTAAAATCAAGCCTGCTTCAATCGTCTTTCCAAGTCCCACTTCATCTGCAAGGATGGCTTTTCCATTCATGTTCTCAATCACTTGCTTAGCTGTTTCAAGCTGGTGAGGAAGCGGTGTTAAATTTGGCAGATGTTTTGGAGCTTGCAAGCCTTCAAATTCAGGTATGACCAGATGTTTTTCAACCCCAATTGCTAGTTTAAATAGCTCCCAATTTCCCCAAGGCCCATCGTTATCAATTCTATGTAAAAAATCATCCTGCCAAGAGGAATCAAATTCAATTTTGACAGACATTTTTTCAGCTCCTTTTGTTGTAAAAAAGACTATTGCCCAATGTATCGTTTTAATGGTAGGATTAAAATAGCTTTGAATGTTTTAAATATTTTAATAAGGTAATTTATTTTAGTAGTATAATTAGTATGACCAAATAGGAAAATATTATAATTGCGAATGATAACAAGGGGAGAGACTACCTTTGTAGCGCCGAAGGAGCAAGCAGAAACTGTGAATCTCTCAGGCAAAAGAACTCTTGTTTGACGCAACTCTGGAGAGTGCTACCTAACAGTGTAGCCACCAAAGGGGAAAGCCTTTTTTTCGGTAAACTTTCAGGTGCAAGGACAGAGACCTTCTTATGTTTTAGGGGAGGTTTCTGTCCTTTTTTATGTTTTTAAATTGAAGGGGGATTTAAAATGACTGAATTAAAACGTACTCCGCTTTTTGATGTGTATAAGGAATTTGGAGGGAAAACCATCGATTTTGGTGGCTGGGAACTACCGGTTCAATTCTCTAGCATTAAAGAAGAACATGAAGCAGTCCGCAATCGTGCCGGATTGTTTGATGTGTCTCACATGGGAGAAATCGAAGTAAAGGGCTCTGACAGCCTAAACTATTTACAAAACATGATGACAAATGATATTTCAAAAATTAAAGATGGCGGTGCACAGTATACAGCCATGTGCTACGAAAATGGTGGAACGGTTGATGACTTGCTAGTTTATAAAATCGAGGACAATTATTACCTACTTGTTGTTAATGCATCAAATATTGATAAGGATTTCAAATGGCTTGAGGACCATCTATCAGGGGATGTAAGCATTGAAAATCTGTCTGAAAAAACAGCTCAGCTTGCTATACAGGGACCTCTTGCTGAACAAGTTTTACAAAAGCTTACTGATACAGATTTAAGTGGTATTGGCTTCTTTAAATTCCAGCAGGAAGTTAGCTTAGATGGTAAAAAAGCCCTCGTATCAAGAACAGGATACACGGGTGAAGATGGCTTCGAAGTGTACTGTGATGCCGCTGATGCCGAACAGCTTTGGAAAGACATCTTACAAGCAGGAAAAGAAGAGGGCGTTCTTCCATGTGGGTTAGGTGCACGCGATACTCTTCGTTTTGAGTCCGTTTTAGCTCTTTATGGGCAGGAGCTTTCACCAGAAATCTCTCCACTTGAAGCTGGAATTGCTTTTGCTGTTAAACTTAACAAAGAAGCTGATTTTATTGGTAAGGAAGCCTTAAAACAGCAGAAAGAGAAAGGCCTCTCTAGAAAGATAGTGGGGATTGAAATGATTGACCGTGGGATCCCACGTCATGGCTACCCTGTTTATAAAGGGGATGAGCTAATTGGAGAAGTAACAACTGGTACGCAATCACCTACATTAAAGAGAAATATCGGGCTTGCCCTTATTTCTACTGAATTTACTGGGCTAGATACTGAGGTGGAAGTAGAAATTCGCGGTAAACGCTTAAAGGCTACAGTCGTTCCAACACCTTTTTATAAAAAAGAAAAGAAATAACAGAGGGGGGCTAGGTTTATGAAACATCGCTATTTACCTATGACTGAACAAGATAAGAAGGCTATGCTCGAAACCATTGGTGTTTCTTCAATTGATGAATTGTTTAGCGATATTCCTGAGAAAGTAAAATTCAAGGGTGAATACAATATTAAACCGGCAAAATCTGAAACCGCATTAATGAAAGAGCTATTCCAAATGGCCAGCCGGAATGCTGACTTAAAAAGAAATGTCTCTTTTCTAGGTGCTGGGGTATACGATCATTACATGCCTGTCATTGTAGATCATGTAATTTCTCGTTCCGAATTTTATACTGCCTATACACCATACCAGCCAGAAATCTCTCAAGGTGAATTACAAGCCATTTTTGAATTCCAAACGATGATTTGTGAATTAACAGGCATGGATGTAGCCAACTCTTCTATGTATGATGGTGGTACAGCACTGGCTGAGGCTGCGATGCTAAGTGCAGGTCATACAAAACGAAAGACTATTTTAGTGTCAAGTGCCGTTCATCCAGAGTCCCGTGAAGTTCTTAAAACATATGCAAAAGGTCAATACCTTGATGTCGTTGAAGTACCTGTAACAGATGGTGTAACAGATGTTGATGCTTTAAAAGGACTTGTAAATGCAGATGTTGCTGCTGTCATTGTTCAGTACCCTAACTTTTTTGGCAGAATTGAACCACTAAAAGAGCTTGAAGAAGTAATCCATGAGAATAAATCGATGTTTGTCGTTTCCAGCAACCCATTATCCCTAGGTGTGTTAACACCTCCAGGAAAATTTGGTGCTGACATTGTTATTGGTGATGCGCAAGTCTTTGGTATTCCAACAGCATTCGGAGGACCACACTGCGGATACTTTGCAGTGACAACTAAATTAATGCGTAAGGTACCAGGACGTCTTGTTGGACAAACAACAGATGATCAAGGACGCCGCGGTTTTGTTTTAACGCTTCAAGCACGTGAACAGCATATCCGTCGTGATAAAGCGACATCAAATATTTGCTCTAACCAGGCATTGAATGCATTAGCAGCTTCGGTTGCAATGACTGCACTCGGTAAGAAGGGTGTACGTGAAATGGCAGCAGCAAATTTACAAAAGACTCAATATGCAAAAACTGCATTTAAAGAGGCTGGATTTGATATTGCTTATGATGGCCATTCATTTAATGAATTTATCGTGAAATTCAATCAACCAGTTAAAGAATTAAACCAAAAGCTGTTACAAAAAGGAATCATTGGCGGTTATGATTTAGGTCGTGACTATGTTGAACTTGCAAATCATATGTTGATTGCCGTTACAGAACAAAGATCTAAGGAAGAAATTGATACTCTAGTGAAAGAATTGGGGGATTTGCATGCATAATCAGGACCAGGCACTCATTTTTGAACTTAGTACACCAGGTCGAATCGGTTTCAGCCTGCCGGAAATGGATGTACCTGAATTAGACCTTAGCAGTCTTCTTCCTGAAGGTTACGTTCGCGAAGAAGAGCCTGAACTTCCAGAAGTATCTGAGCTTGATATTATGCGCCATTATACCGCGCTTTCTAGAAGAAATCATGGTGTGGATTCAGGTTTTTATCCATTAGGTTCTTGTACGATGAAATATAATCCAAAAATTAATGAAAATGTGGCTCGATTTAATGGTTTTGCACATGTGCACCCATTACAAGACGAAAGTTCTGTTCAAGGAGCACTTGAGCTATTATTCGACCTGCAGCAACATTTAATTGAGATTACAGGAATGGATGAGGTGACACTTCAACCAGCCGCTGGTGCTCACGGAGAATGGACTGGATTAATGCTCATTCGTGCTTATCATGAGGCAAACGGCGATATGAAGCGTACAAAGGTCATCGTACCAGATTCTGCTCACGGTACAAACCCAGCATCCGCTACCATTGCTGGATTGGAGACAATTACAGTTAAATCAAATGAAAATGGTCTTGTTGATTTAGAGGATCTAAGAAGAGTAGTTGGCGAAGACACGGCAGCATTAATGTTAACAAATCCAAACACACTTGGACTTTTTGAGGAAAATATTCTTGAAATGGCTGAGATTGTTCACGGAGTGGGTGGAAAGCTGTATTACGATGGAGCTAACTTAAATGCGGTTTTATCAAAGGCTAGACCAGGGGATATGGGGTTTGACGTTGTTCACTTAAACCTTCATAAAACATTCACTGGCCCGCATGGCGGAGGTGGCCCTGGATCAGGTCCGGTAGGTGTTAAAGCAGATTTAATTCCTTATCTTCCAAAACCAATTATCGCAAAGCGCGGTGAAGAGTATGTGCTAGATTATGATCGTCCACAATCCATTGGACGTGTGAAGCCTTACTACGGCAACTTTGGAATCAATGTTCGTGCATACACTTATATCCGCTCAATGGGCCCTGACGGCTTAAAGGCAGTAACGGAGTATGCGGTACTAAACGCAAATTATATGATGAGAAGGCTTGCTGAATACTATGATCTACCATTTGATAGACATTGTAAGCACGAGTTTGTTCTTAGCGGAAGACGCCAGAAGAAATTAGGTGTCCGTACACTCGATATTGCGAAACGTCTGCTTGATTTCGGTTACCATCCACCAACCATCTACTTCCCGTTAAATGTGGAAGAGTGTATCATGATTGAGCCAACTGAAACAGAATCAAAAGAGACTCTCGATTCATTTATCGATATCATGATTCAAATTGCGAAAGAGGCGGAGGTTAACCCAGAGATTGTTCAAGAGGCCCCACACACAACTGTTGTAGGTCGTATGGATGAAACAACAGCTGCGCGTAAACCTGTTTTAAAATACCAAAGAGCATAGTTAGGAGAACGGTCAGATTCCTTAATAGAATCTGACTTTCTTTTTGTTTTTGTGAAAAATTAAAGGTTCCGGAGTTGCTCCGGAACCATGAGTTTTAAATTATTTTTTTGCTTTTACTTTACCAGACCATTTTTTAAATCCACCTTGCAGTTGGGTAAGGTCTCTATAGCCTTTACGATGTAAGAATTGAGCAGCACGTGCACTGCGCATTCCGCTTTGGCAATATAAGTAAACAGGCATATCCTGACGAATCTCTTGCATTCGCATTTTCATTTGCGACATTGGAATATTACGAGCACCTAAGATATGTCCACCCTCGAATTCGTTTGGCTCACGAACATCTATAAGCTGTGCCTTTCTATAGCCCGCACGGAAATCCTCTTCTGTTACCGTTTTAACAATCCTTTTCTGATAGAAAAAGGTAATAACGGAGTAGATAATAACTGCTGCAATAATGATTAATAAAGTATAAAGTGAATTCAACTTCTTTTTGCTCCTTTCAAGCTTTCCTGCACTAGTTTTTATTATATAAGTCATTCCACGAAAGATAAAGATGCATGGGAAAAAATCTTTACTTTTTCTCATACAATTATACCAGAAACATCTTATTTTGAATTCATATCAGATTTTGGTAGACTAAAGAACGAAATAATTTTATAAAATGAGGTTTTTATATATGGAAAAAGAAGTATGGCGTTTCATAGATACAGGCAATAGTTCTCCTTCATTTAATATGGCTTTGGATGAGGCTCTGCTTGATTGGCACAGTGAAGGGAAATTTCCCCCGGTGATTCGGTTTTATGGGTGGAATCCTCCGACGTTATCCGTAGGTTATTTTCAGAAGGTTGAAAAGGAAATTGATATGGAGGCAGTAAAAGCCCATAATCTTGGTTTTGTCAGAAGACCAACAGGTGGACGTGGTGTGCTACATGAACATGAGCTTACATACAGTGTAATCGTTTCAGAAGACCATCCAGAAATGCCTAGTTCAGTTACTGAGGCGTACCGGGTTATTTCAGAGGGAATTTTGAAGGGATTTCACCATTTAGGTTTAGAGGCATATTTTGCTGTGCCAAAAACTTCAGAAGAAAGAGATGCATTGAAAAATCCACGTTCTGCTGTTTGCTTTGATGCACCAAGCTGGTATGAGCTTGTTGTGGAGGGAAGAAAGGTAGCAGGCAGTGCGCAAACAAGACAAAAGGGTGTTATTCTCCAGCACGGATCGATTCTGTTAGATTTAGACGAAGAGAAGCTGTTTAGTCTTTTTAAATATCCGAATGATCGGGTAAAAGAACGGATGAAGAAGGCCTTTAAGGATAAAGCGGTGGCTATTAATGCAATTAGTCCAAGAAGAATTACGCTGGAAGAAGCGAAGGAAGCATTCTATAAAGGGTTTGCTGAAGGGTTAAATATTGAGCTAGAATCCTATCAATTAACAGAGGAAGAGCTTGCCTACGTCCAAAAAATTGCAACTGAACGATATGAGAATGATGAGTGGAATTATAAACGATAATTTGAGGAAAGCGGCGATTGCCGCTTTTTTCCTTTTATAATACCTTTTTAAAAAAGTAGCAAGCCTCGAAATTTGTTAAAATTTCCTGTTTTTAGACGAAATCCGTAGAAAATCTTTCATTATCTCTTAAATCTAGTTATTTTTATGTTTGACAAAATAATTGTTTTTTGCCTCTAATACAATATATAGTGGCACCGAAAATATTTTCGGTACTATATATAGATTTTTTAGTTGATTATTTCGGCAGAGCTGTGATACCTTATTTATATAAGACAACTAGATATAGCAAAAGCAATCTAGATTAGACACAATAGGTAGATTTTATTCGAAGGAGTTGTTCTCATGTCTGTAGTTTTTAGACAAAAAATGAATATTGATTTTGAAAGGTTGAATGAGGATATCCACCTTTTCCCCCAGGTACACCCAGTAACCCCAGATATGAAAATAACTCACAAGGGTGTTTCGCGTTTGGTTATGTTGGACCGCTACACCTTTAAAGACACAGAGAAAATTACTCTCACAAACGGCGACTTTGTAGTTCTCACCATAAAAGAGGATCCAAAATTTCCAGCAAGAGGTCTTGGGTACATCCAGGAGATTGATTGGGAAAATAAAAAAGCAAAAGTTTTAGTCGATGAGGAATTTAGAGGAGTGCTAGATGACCCTCAAGAAGCTAGTACAGGGGTAATTGTCCGTTCTTTAGACGTGATTGAAAAGCCGTTGGAGCTATTTTACGAGCAAATTGCGAAACGAAATGCAACTGGCCTAGCCTCGGTTGAAGAAACGGATGAAAAGCGACAAGAATGGTATGAAAAGTTCTATCAAGAGCTTGTTTCAATGAATTTTATTCCTGCAGGTCGTGTGCTGTATGGTGCTGGAGCAAATACAGATGTGACATTTTTTAATTGCTATGTTATGCCGTTTGTTCCGGACTCACGTGAAGGGATCTCTGACCACCGTAAACAGGTAATGGAGATCATGAGCCGAGGCGGCGGTGTTGGGACGAATGGGTCGACTTTAAGACCGCGGAATACACTTGCAAGGGGCGTAAACGGTAAATCATCTGGTTCTGTATCGTGGTTAGATGATATTGCAAAATTGACGCACTTGGTAGAACAAGGCGGGTCCCGCCGCGGAGCTCAGATGATAATGCTTGCAGACTGGCATCCAGACATTATTGAATTTATTATTTCTAAGATGCAGAACCCTAGAATTCTACGATTCTTAATTGAAAATACAAATGACGAAACAATCAAGAAACACGCTAGCGATAAGCTTAAGTTCACACCGCTTACCCTGCAGGAAACAGCTATGTATCAAGGTATAGTGAATTATAAGAACATCCCAGGCTATGGTGGTTTTGATGAGAAAATCATTGCTGAGGCAGAAGAAAAATTAGTTACTGGCGGTAATTACACTGTCCATAACTCAGAGTTCTTGACTGGTGCGAATATTTCGGTATGTTTAACAAAAGAATTTATGGAAGCTGTCGAAAATGATAGTGAATATGAACTTCGTTTCCCATATGTTGAACACTATGATCAAGATGAAATGAAAATTTACAATGAAGAATGGCATAAAGTCGGTGACGTGCGTGAGTGGGAAAGAATGGGCCACAAAGTTCGTGTCTATAAAAAAATTAAAGCAAAAGAACTTTGGAACCTTATTAATATTTGTGCAACGTACTCTGCAGAACCTGGAATTTTCTTCATCGATAATGCAAACGACATGACAAATGCTAAAGCATATGGTCAACAAGTTGTTGCAACAAATCCGTGTGGTAAAGTGGCTTAGTTTGCCTCACGTTAAAAATTGCGGAATGAAGCGGGAAGGCTGAGATGCTAATCCGAACCAAAGGCTAGATGTAATAATCTAGTCAGGGGCAACGCATAGATGGTGAACCTGCACTGCAGAATATAATCCATCCACGAGGCCGCAACATTACACATCGAAATAAACACAGCAAAGCTCATATTAGTGGAGTGATAATAAATGAACAGAGGGTATGCTGGGTATTATAAAGGACATTACTTAAGAAGTTCCTACGAATATGCATACGCTAAATACCTTGACTATCATTCTATTCAATGGAGTTACGAAGATGCTGTGTTTGATCTCGGATATAAAATGTATAAACCAGATTTTTTCTTCTACAATAAAGATAAAAGGCTACTTAAAATAGTGGAAATAAAATCAAGGGATAAAAATGAAAAAGATAAAGCAAGAAAAGCTTTAAAGACCATTGAGGAAAATTATAATATAAAGTGTGAACTGATTTCTTATGAGGATTTGCTTATATTATATAAGGATTTACCTTTTTCGTTAACTTCAACAATTAGTGAATGGATTGACTCTAAAGAAACCACGATTAATAAGGCAACTTTTGGAGAACTCAACGCTCATTATAATCATAAGCATAGTGATACCTCAAAAAAAAGAATTGGTAAGCATACTAAAGAATTATGGGCTTCTGATAGTATTGCAAAGCAAAAAATGCTTGAGGGGTTAAGAAAATCTGGATTAGCTCAAAAGGGGAAATTAAAAAGTCCTAGAGAAATAAGAAACTGTCAAGAATGTGGGCAGGGATTCAAAGTTATTAAGACTTCCTCTCAAAAATATTGCAGTCAATCATGTGCAGGTAAAATAGCCATAATGGTTGCAACAAAAGCTTATATCAAGAGTAGAAGCCAACTACATGAAAATATAAAAGAATATATTATACAATGGTCGAAAGCGAATAGAGAAATTGTGCTTGCAACTCCTTTGAATAAAATTAAAACCACTATAAAGCCATTAACAGATAATATCCAAAAAGAGTTTGGAGTGAAGGATTTTAGAGTCATTTCAAAGGCAGTTTTTGGAAAGGATCTAGGTAGAAAAGAATTAATTAAATTTATGCAAAAAGTGTGTAATGAAAATATATGCTGACCTAACGGGAAATCAACCGTTAGAACTAGAGGATAAAAAGCCTTTAGGATAACAAACTGGAACAACCACTTGCACCATTTTCTGTGTGTAACCTTGCTGCAGTAAATCTTGCTGAGATGGCAGATAAGGATACCAAAACAGTTGATTTTGAAAAGTTAAAGAAAACTGTTGCCGTAGGAGTGCGGATGCAGGATAACGTAATTAATGCAACACCATACTTCCTAGAAGAAAACAAAAAGCAGGCTCTAGGTGAGCGCCGTGTCGGGTTAGGAGTAATGGGCTTACACGATTTATTAATCTATTGTGAAACCGAGTATGGTTCGCCAGAAGGTAATTTATTAGTTGATAAAGTATTTGAAACTATCGCTACAACTGCGTATAGAACATCAGTTGAATTAGCAACAGAAAAGGGAAGTTTCCCATTCTTAAAGGGTGAAACAACAGAAGGTACCAATCGATTGAGACAGGCATTTATTAATACAGGATTCATGAAAAAAATGCCTGAGGATGTTCGCCAAGCAATTTTAGAAAAAGGAATAAGAAATTCACATTTGCTAACCGTTGCTCCTACGGGTAAAGTTATTGCCCCCAGTGTTCGTAAGAGCGCTGCGTAAACTTAGCTATATGCGGGAAACCCTGGCGTATCTCTTACTACCTTGTCTGGCCAACAATTTGAAGGTAAAAATGTAAGAGTGTTGGCTTATTGCCTACCAGACAATCCGCAGGGAAGTCGTGGCTGACCCCTCAACGACTACATGCTGAGCAACCATCTACAATGGTTGATGATATAGTCTGATCATTACAGCGATGTAATGAGTGGGTACTAATAATCCCACCCTCTATACCTTATAGAGAGTAACAAAAATGAGTACTGGAACAATGGTTGGCGTTTCCACAGGATTAGAGCCTTATTTCTCATTCTCTTATTTCCGCAGTGGGCGTCTTGGAAAGTTTATCGAAGTAAATGCGGATATTGTCCAAGAATATTTGGAACAGCATCCTGAAGCCGATGCGAACAATCTTCCAAAATGGTTCATAACTGCAATGGAATTAGCACCAGAAGCACATGCTGATGTCCAATGCGTCATCCAACGCTGGATCGATAGCTCCATCAGTAAAACCGTTAATGCACCTAAAGGCTATAGCGTAGAACAAGTAGAAAAAGTATACGAGAGATTATATAGCGGCGGTGCTAAAGGTGGAACTGTTTACGTAGATGGTTCCCGCGATTCTCAAGTACTAACCCTTAAAGCAGAAGAAAATACTAATGAGCAGTTATCGATGTTTGATGAAAAGCCAAAGCAGCATGTTGTTCTAGTTGACACCATTAGTGACCTGCGTTCAACTGACGTAACAATTGGTTCTGAGGTTGGCAACACTTGCCCAGTTTGCCGAAAAGGAAAAGTAAAAGAAATCGGCGGCTGTAATACATGTACAAACTGTAATGCTCAATTAAAATGTGGATTATAAAATAGTATTTCAAGAGGATGGAAAGTAAAATTTCCATCCCTTTTTCAATGTAATAAATTATATTAGAATAATTTTTGTAACCAAATCGTAATATTGCTGTTAAGTCGTTGTTATCATTTCCTTGTATAGTGTGATTATCAAATACATCACTCCAAGGAGGACAACATTATGCTAAAAAAACTAATCTCAGTTCTTGCGATTACAATTGGACTTAGCTCAGTGTTTGCTACTACGGGTGATAAAGCAGAAGCGGCATACTATCATACAAAAGCAATTTCAGTTGCCAAGGCAAACCTTGGTGTTCCATATAGATGGGGTGGAATCACTCCGGGCGGTTTCGACTGTTCTGGTTTAGTGAAGTATTCTTACTCAAAGGCTGGTAAAGTTCTGCCAAGAACTGCAGCGGATATGTTTTACACAAAGGGATATCGTGTAAGTTACTTACAGCCTGGAGATTTATTGTTTTATGCACCAACGAAAGCTAACAGACCCACACATGTAGCAATGTATATTGGTGCAGGGAAAATGATTATGGCTTCATCATCTAAAGGAGTTATTGTTACCTATACAAATAATACCTATTGGAACCCAAAATATATCGGTGCCAAGCGTATTTAAATAAAATAACTTCCCCAGAGTATCGGCATAAGTCGGTACTCTTTTTTGTTCCTAAGAGGCGTTAATCACTAAGATTGTTGTCAGTCCAAAAATGTCCCCGTTTCTGAC